>JBEKTF010000245.1:0-7970 GCA_049516355.1 Bryobacteraceae bacterium
GCCGCCAACACCCAAGCCCGCGACTTAGAGGATTCCACGCATGAGTACCGAAACACTGGTCGAGGCAGCGGTCGAAAAAGGAGAGCGGCTCAAGCGCGAAGGCATCGTCATTCGTACCTGGGATCTCTGGAAGACCTATGTCATGGGCGACCAGGTGATCAACGCCGTCTCAGGCGTCGATATCGAGATCCACCGCGGCGAGTATGTCGCGATCATGGGTCCTTCCGGGTCGGGCAAGTCGACGCTGATGAATCTGATCGGGTGTCTCGATTCACCGACGAAGGGCGAATACTTCATCAACGGCCGGCTCGTTAGTTCCATGGTGGACGATGAACTGGCGCGTATCCGCAACAAGGAAATCGGTTTCGTTTTTCAGACCTTCAATCTGTTGCCGCGCGCAACGGCGCTGCACAACGTCGAGTTGCCGTTGATCTACAACGGCACGCCGCCCGCGCAGCGTATCGCGAAGGCGAAGGCCGCGCTGGCGCAGGTCGATTTAAAAGACCGGATGAATCACAAACCGAACGAGCTCTCAGGCGGTCAGCGCCAGCGCGTCGCAATCGCGCGCGCGCTGGTGAACAACCCTTCGATCCTGCTCGCTGATGAGCCCACGGGCAATCTCGACACAGCGACGGGAAACGATATTATGGCGCTTTTCCAGCGCTTGCATGACGAAGGCAATACCATCATCCTGGTCACCCACGAGCACGATATTGCACTCCACGCTCACCGTGTAATTCACATTCGCGATGGTAAGATCGAGCGTGACGAACCGGTCGAGCACTAGGCCGGAACCCTACGCCACAATTGGATTTTCCCGATAGCCAGGTGAGCGCTCGAATCTTTTGGAGACGACTGAAGAAGCATCCTCTGTGGCGGCTCGGGCCGGGGCTGATCACCGGTGTGGCTGACGACGACCCAAGCGGCATAGCCACCTACTCCCAGGCGGGCGCGCAATTCGGCCTTAACATGCTATGGACGATGCCGTTGGCCTTCCCCTTGATGGCCGCGATTCAATCCATGTGCGCGCGTATCGGCCGGGTGACCGGAAAAGGCCTTGCCGCCAACATCAAAACCACTTTCCCGCCAATCGTGCTTCAGGGTGTCGTGCTGCTGTTGCTGATCGCCAATACCCTCAACATCGCCGCCGACGTCGCTGCCATGGGGGAGGTCGCGGAACTGGTCAGTGGTTTTAATCGCCACCTGATGACGATGCTCTTTGTGTTTGTAACTCTTCTGTTACAGGTATTCGTCCCCTATCATCGTTACGTATTTTTCCTGAAGTGGCTGACCCTTTCCCTGTTGGCCTATGCCGCGGTCCTTTTCACGGTTCATGTTCCCTGGGGTCAGGTGGCGCTGCGCACGGTCTGGCCCAAATTCACGCCAAATGCCAACGCTGCCGCCGTGATCGTCGGTGTCTTCGGCACCACCATCAGTCCCTACCTTTTCTTCTGGCAAGCATCCGAAGAGGTTGAGGACATGCTGGAGAAACAGGGCGCCACGCCGCTGGTGCGCGATGCACGCGCGGCGGGCGTGGAGCTCCGCCGCATCAAGTGGGACACCTGGACCGGTATGTTTTACTCCGACATCACGGCTTACTTCATCATCCTGGCGACCGCCGTGACGCTCAACGTGGAGGGCATTACCGACATCAATACGGCGGCGCAGGCAGCCCGCGCACTCCGACCGCTTGCCGGCGACTTCGCATATATACTCTTCGCCCTTGGCATTCTCGGCGTCGGCTTGATCGGCGTGCCGGTGCTGGCAGGCTCCGGCGCCTATGCACTTTCCGAAGCCATGGGTTGGAAATGGGGCCTCGAGCGCAAGACGACCGATGCCTACGGGTTCTACGGCGTCATAGCCGTCAGCATGCTCGCCGGACTTGTCATCCAGTATTCCCCGATCAGTCCGATGAAGGCCTTGTTCTGGACCGCGGTGATAAACGGGGTCGTCGCCGTGCCGCTGATGGTTGTGATCATCATGCTGGCTTCGAAGAAATCCGTGATGGGCGATTTCACCGCGACCCGGTCGCTCATCATCCTGGGCTGGATCGCGACGGCGGTCATGGGCGCGGCGGCCGTGCGAATGTTCATCCCCGGTTAGGCGGCCGCCGCGGTTCGAAGCGCGGCCGCCAGCGCCTGCGCTTCCATCTCATCGCCGAGCAGCGCGCGATGAGGAATCCAGAACGCATCCGTGATCCGCGCTTCGGAGTTTGGGCAGGGCATCACGCGGCAGTTGTGGCGTTCCCGGTACAGCGGATTTTCGTAGAGAGTGTGCGGGTAAAAAGGCGTGCACGGAAATCCGGCTGCTGTGAGATTACGATGGAACGCTCCGCGATCGCCGTCCACCCAGCCCAGCAAAAGATAATTCGTGTGCGCCAGAGCCGGTCGAGGCACGCGCTGGAAATGAAGCCCGGACACATCCGCGAGTTCTTCGCGGATGGCATTTACGTTGCGCATGCGGCGGCAATTCTGTTCCGGCAGCCGCTCCAGTTGCGCGATCAAAACCGCGCATTGCAGAGCCGTGATGCGGTAATTCGTACCTAGTGTGTAGTGAAAGAACCAGCCCTCGCCCTTGCGCCGCCCGATGTCGAGAATCTCGCGCGCCCGGTCGATTAACGTCTCATCGTTCGAGAGCAGAATCCCGCCTTCGCCGGCAGTCATCACTTTGCTGTTCTGAAAACTGAACGAACTGAATACGCCGAAGCTGCCCGCGCGTTGTCCATTCCACTCCGAGCCGTGCGCGTGCGCCGCATCCTCGATGACCGGAACACCGTGTTCGCCGGCGACTTGCATGAGCGAATCCATGTCAGCCATGGGGCCGCCGAAGTGAACCGGAACGATGGCGCGCGTCTTCGGGCTGATCGCTTCGTGCACCCGGCGCGGATCGACGTTGAATGTGTCGCTTTCGATATCCACGAAAACCGGCGTGGCGCGAACGCGCGAAACGGCGGTCGCGGTCGAGATGAATGAGATGGCGGGAACGATGACTTCGTCGCCTTCGCCGATGCCCAGAGCCTCGAGCGCCATCTCCAGAGTCACGGTGCCATTCATGGCGCTCAGCCCGAAGCGGCATTGCTGGAAAGCGGCGAATTCCCGTTCGAACCGCGCGACGATCGGATGATATCCACCCCACTGCTCGCTCGCGAGAACTTCCTCCAGCAACTCGCGTTCACGCGCGCCGGAAACCGGCCAGCTCGGAATACCCATACCGATAGAATAAGGGACGTGAGCGTATATGAAGACCGGCGCGAAGAACTCGAAAAGCATGAGTTCATGATGGGCGTGCCGCGCGGGCGCCTGGCGGTGACGCTCGATGTGCTCACCGATGCGCTGGTGCTGGTGGGGCAACACGGCGTCTACTGCCAGAGCGCGCGCCAGCCAGGCAAGCCGGCGATGGATATTCAGCTCATTACGAAATCGATCAGCGACGCGAAAGATCTGATCAGCGGCGTAATGACCGAGTTGAAGAGCGGCCGGTAAACCTGCCTATTTGCCCGGCATGTGAGCCAGATCCTTTTCGTTTTCCGCGCAGAAAGATTCGCTGACGTCGGTATCCGGAAGCAGGATGTAATTGAACTTGACTATCACCGGGCTGGTGAACGTTTTAGCGTCGTCGATCGTAAGTTGGAATTCCATGTGGCCGAAGTCACGGCGGTGAAAGCGCTCCGTAACTTTCATTGCGTCGCTATGAAAATGCCCCATCGCGTCGAGCGGGCTTCGATCGTTGAATCCCATCACGTCGACGACGAACCAATCGCCTTCCCACCTGCCGACGGAGTAGCCGAGCCAGCTTGGGTCGGGATCCGCGGGATACTTGCGGCCGTCCGTATAGATCTGCCGAAAGACCGAGTCTTGTTCGTAAAGGATCAGGGTTAAACCGGGGTTCTGAACGATCTTGAAAGGCTCCGGGACCAGGTCGCTCATGGGCACACTGGCCGGCGGGCATAATGTCGTCGGCTTCTTCCCGCTTTCGAGACGTTGCCTAAGCAGTGCCGCCGCAGCTGGAGTCAGGGGCGCCTCTCCCGGCTTGAAATCGGCCAGGATGTTGAGGAAGTACTTCTGGGGATCGTCCTCGCCCAAACCATTCTCGCCGCCAGGCAGCAGGCCGACACCGGGAGGAAACAATGAGGCCAGCACCTTGCGCGGAGTACTCTCGGGGATCCAGATCCCCGAGAGATCCGGCTTGCCGTGGACACGCGGCGGCGGTGCGGAAAGGTTCGGTTTACCATCCCGCGTGCGTGGTGTGTTCGGATCGGTGTGGTTCGACCATTGGGCGTGCAGGTAAAGTGGCGCGGCAAGCGCAATCAGGGCCGAGAGGCACCCATTTCGCATATCTTCCCCCTGTAGTTGTCTTCGCTTCCGCCGAAGAACCCCTGGCGAACAGCTTGCGTTTTATGCTAGCAAACCCGGAAGTAACTGAGCGTCGACGATTTGATGGGAGTTTCACTCTACGCGGTGTGGCCAGCCCGTGCGCGCTGCAGCATCGCTTTCATGTAACCCATCGTAAACGCTTCATAGGTGCGATTTCCGCCAACCATCGGAACAAAATGATCCAGGTGAACGATGCCGTCGTATTTGACATCGACCAGGGCCTTCATGACCTTGTACATGTCGTAGTAACCGTTATCCACACTGGTCTCGTGGAAATGCGGTAGCGGAGAACTGACGTTGCGGAAGTGGATTTCGTAAATCTGCTTTTGAGGTCCGAAATGACGAATCGCGCCCGCGGGATCGATACCCATTGCCACGCCGCCCTCAGCCCATGTGCCGCAGCACAGACACATTCCTACATTCGGGCTGTTTGCGATTTTCAGCGCTTTCCTGCAGTCGTCGAAGGTCGACAGGATACGCGGCACTCCAAACAGGGATGGAACGGGTGGATCGTCGGGATGAAATCCAATCGCGACTCCCTCTTCTTCGGCAACCGGTGCGACCTGCCTGATAAAGTGCGTGTAGTTCGCCCAGATCTCGTCCGGGCTGTACGCGCGTCCGAAGACCGGAGAGTTGGCCGATCCCATCACGGTCATGCCGCTCGCGTTTTCCGCAGGCAAGCCAAGCGTGGGGCTGCTCAAGTCGAAGTCCCGTGTTTTGGAACCTCGCATTTCTGCCAGGCCGCTTAACACGATCTGGGCCATATTGAAGTTTGACAAGGTGTAATGGAAACCGGCCTTGCCGACCGTGCGCAACCAGATCTTGTAATCTTCGATCCTTCTGTCACGGCCAGGACGGTTCAGGACAATATCCACCTGATTGTTGGTTACGGCCAGATTGCGGACGTTGTGGACTGCCAGCCCCGCATCCGCGTAGCGCTTCTTGATACTCAGGAGTCCTTCGACGCTGTTGAACTCGGGCGTTACAGCGCAGTAAACGCAGTCGACACCCAACTGTTTGTAAAACAGTAAGTCTTCGTCCGTGGGATTGGCAGGGGCCGGCGACCCCAGTTTGATACCGGGAGGTTGCGGGCGTAGGGCCGCGGAACCCGATTGCGGAGAGCCCATGAGCGTTGCGCCCAAAGCGCCGCCGAGTGCAATCCTACCCAGCTCACGACGGCTCAATTGCATTCGTTGATCTTTTTCAACCACGGATTAAATGATAGCGCCCATTTCCCGCCTCGAGGTTTCGACGCTTGCAAAATAAAAGAAGCTCGGCGCGCCCACGCACCGAGCTTCTTTTACTTAACTCTCATCCGTTGTTTCGGGTGAAAGCAATCCCAACAGCGAGACGTTTAGCGATGCACAAATTCCAGTCCGACAGTATCTCCGGCGTAGAACCATTGGTGTATCGCCATTGGTAAACCGGCGCTCTGCTCCTCAAGTCCCAGCAGGACTTTCGTCCCCGGCTTCACGCGCTGGTCCGGGACCGCAAGAATGGTCGCGTAAATATGGTTCTCTTCGGCGTTGAGTATCTGAACCACATTGCGTTCGCCCACCACGTCCGCCAGTCTGAACACGTAGGTGCCTGCCGGCAACACAATGCCCGGAAGGTCTACCGCCTGACTGAACGTGAACGTTGTCTTCTTGTCCCACCGTTCCGCTCTGGCTCCGATCGTCATGAACAGCATGGCGAAACATGCAGCAATCAGTGAAAGTCTTTTCAGCATGTCCATGCTCCTTTCTACGCCAGTTCAGAACGCAATCGAAGATCCAAATGCAGTTCATTGATTTTGCATATGATTTGCCCTGCGGCTCCATTCTGCCTGCGCCGATTCACGCGATTTTCACGCAACCAGGCGCGTTATCGAACGCAATTCACGCGCCCGGGGCGCTTCTGCTCGCCAGTGGGTTCTTCCATCTCAGGCCGGGAAACCGCGAAAAATCGCGGTCGGTTGTGTAGAGAGTCGCACCGTGCTCTATAGTCAGCGCCGCGAGTTGAGCCTCCGTCATCAGCGGACCGCGAACCTGCCCTTCCATAATTGTCTGACATAGAAGAGGCCAGTGCCCTTCGCCTGGTCCGAGCATACGGACATTTGGCTGCGCGAGCCACTCATCGACAATCGCCACAGCCTCCTGGGGCGTAAAGCGCTCCCCGCGCAACGCGGGATTCGTGACGATCCGCAAGAACGCTCCGACCGTCTGCCAGGGCAAACGAACGGGCTCCTCGCCAGAGAAGACTTCCTCGACCCACTCACGCGCCTTCAAATGCTGCGTCGAATCGGCATCATAGGCGTAGAGAAACAGGTTCGCATCGGGAATAATCATGAGTGCCAACGATCATCCGTGCCGGGGACCTTCCAGGCTTTCGATCAGTTCTTCAACGTTGTCATAGCCGAGACCCGGAGGTAGTCCGAGCTTGCGCGGACGCACGGTGAAAGGTTTGCCGCGCGGGGGTGCAGCTGTCAATCCCAATCGCAGAAGGCGATTCACCGCCTGTTTCAGCGAACTGCCGGATTGACGCATCTCTTTTTTGAGAAGAGCGGCTACATCGTCGTCAATCGAGAGGGTAGTTCTCACATCTCGATGTTATATTTATTGACATCATGATGTCAAAAAGACCTCAGTTCCAGTAGTTTCGATCCAGGCTCCGGTATTGGATTGCTTCGGCGATGTGCTTGGCCGCCACCTGATCGGATCCGTCGAGATCAGCCACGGTGCGTGCGACTTTCAATATCCTGTCGTGAGCGCGCGCCGAGAGACTCATGCGGCGCATCGCCATTTCGAGCGTCCGCTCGCCGGTCTCGTCGAGGGCGCACTGTTTGCGAATCATGCGCGTCGGCATGCGTGCGTTACTGTAGCCGCGTTCCTGCTGAATCTCACGCGCCCGCGCCGCCCGCACCCGCATGTCTTCCGACGAATCGGCCAACTCACCGGCACGCAGTTCTTTGTAAGGCACGGCCGGCACTTCGATCTGGATATCGATCCGGTCGAGCAGCGGCCCGCTGATCTTCCCCAGGTAGCGCTGGATGATGGCGGGCGTACAGCGGCATTCGCGCGTCGTGTCCCCGTAATAGCCGCACGGACACTTTGAGCGGGTCCACAGAGTATTTACCAAACGGGCGGCCTGATGTTGTCCTGCCAAATCGTCCAAGCGGCAAATCCTTGATAATAATGTCTATCAGCGGCACAAAATACGATGACTCACCTGACTTCGGTAGAATCGGCAAGAATTTGGCCCTGTCAAAAAAATGACGGTGGAACTGTAATGATTTCAATTATTTGATATTGGACTCCAGCTTGCACTTGGCAGCACGAATTAAAGATTAAAGATGAACCAGTTAAATATTGAAAACCTTGGCACCTGCGGGCGGAGCAAATTCGCGGATCTCGTCGGCGAACCCAAATTCAACGGCCTCGTGAGCACCGAAGGTCATATCCCTTCGTCCCAGTTGCTCCCATCGCTCTGCTGGAAGACGGAGATGCCTTCGAAGAATCTCCTGGGTCCTAGCATCGTCCAGTCTCACGTACTCAACAGTGCCCTCCAGTTGCGTAGCCGTATTCGCGACAGCCGCGCTGGTAGTCGTGTGGATTTGGA
>JBEKTF010000246.1:0-7458 GCA_049516355.1 Bryobacteraceae bacterium
GGGAAAGAATCCGCATACGGGCCGTACCCCGTATCGACAGGTTTCTTCTTGCGGTCGGGATAATCCCGCTCCAGCCCCTCCATGTGCGGCCTCGGCCTTGAATTGAAATACGCTGCGACGTCGAACGCCTGGTCGTCGGTGAGATCCGCGTTTCCCAGCGGCATCTTCGCCTTCACGAACTTCGCCGCCGTCAGCACGCGGTGCATTCCCGCGCCGTCGTTGAAACTGTTCGGGCCCCACAGGGGCGGAAAAACGAACCCGTGCACCGGGTCTTTCGCTGCCTGCAGGCCGGCTCCATCCTTGCCATGACACGCGGCGCAACGCTTCCCAAAAACCTCTTCGCCATTCTTCAGATCCGCCGCGCGCTTCGGCGTCTGGAACGCCGCGGACTCGTGCGCTTTCTTCTGCGCCGCGCCGGTTCCGGCATCCTGATCCGCAAGGAACCGCACATACGCCGCCATCGCGACCATCTCGGGACTGTCGTTCGCCAGCGCGCGCCCGTTCATGCTTCGCAGCATGCAGCCGTTGATCCGCTCCTCGATTGTTTCGTTCCCGCCGCTGCGGGGCGAAATCCGCGGGTACCTGGTGAAGGTGGTCGCCAGGCTTAAATTGCCCGGCTCCACGCCGGCTCCTATGTGGCACGACGCGCACGCGAGGCGGCTGTTCATGTGCCGCATCTTCGGGTCCGCCACGTCCGGCCCGAGATATTCCGATGTCTGCGAGATCAGCCGCCGGCCATACTCTTCCGTGGCTCCAATGCCGCCGACAGCCGCCGGCGCCCTCTGCACGGGTATGCTAACACGGCCGAACGCCAGCGTGACTGCTACCGTGATCAACCCCGCGAGCGCGCAGAGCGCCGCTACCATACCCATACCTCGTGTGGATTCCGGATTCATAGCCTGGTCCTTTCGCTCATAAGCCCTTCATCATATGTTCGCGCATTTTTCTGAAATCTGTAGTTCGGCTTCTCGATCCACGCCCGCAGCCGGGGCGACGCCGCCCACGCGGCGACAAACACGGCGGCGAACAACAGTGCCAGCGCGACGATCACGTTCATTGCCGTCACGTCCACCATCGGCCCCGTCATCGTTTGGGACATGTGATCCATCATGTTCATTGCCCTCCACCACCGGCAAAGAACGTCCGCACATAATACGCGGCCGCCGATAGTTCCGCTTCCGATAACTCGTTTGACCACGGCGCCATTGGCGTGCCTTCTATTCCGTTGCGCAGCGCGCGCAGGCTGGCTGCAATATCGGGCCGCTCGGTGCGAAAATTCGTCGGCGCAATCGGGAACTGCCCCGCCGCCGACCCGTCGCCCGCTCCGTTCATTCCGTGGCATTGCGCGCAGCGGTCCGTATACACACGCGCGCCCAAATCGAGCACCTCTTTGGGAATCTCCGGTTCGGTCTGCGCCGCATGAAATCCGCGGACCACCTCGGCAATGGCGGCCAGATCCGCCCGATCCAGTTCGCGCCACGCCGGCATCGCGGTTCCGGCGACACCATTCCACAGCGCGAAGCCCAGCCGGTCTGCCGCGTATTCCTGTTCGTTGAAGTTTGTCGGCTTCGGATGAAGGCCCGCGGCTCCCGGGCCGTTGCCCTCGCCCTTCACGTCGTGGCAACTGGCGCAATAGCGCGCGTAAAGCGGGCGCCCGCGCGTTATGTCGCCCGCAGTCAGCCGGAGGAAATCTCCTGTTCGCCGCGCCATCGCGGGGCTCGCATTCAACGCGCCGGGCCCGAACGCGAACCTCTTCTCATCATCCGAACAATTACACGCCGTCCGCGCGTGCGCCTCGCCCTCCGGACCCGCCAACGCGCGATCCTGACCCAGCGTTTCCAGATAGTCCACCAGGTCCCGCGCCTCCTGGTTCGGCCGGTCCGGCGCGCCATCGAACAGCCAGGGAAACGCGGGCATCACCGAATCCGTCACCAGAGTCCGCGGCGCGTAAAGATGAGACAACTGCCAATCGCCCGACCGCGTGCCCGCTTCGCGCGAAAGGTCCGGCCCGATGCGCCGGGTGCCCCAAAGGTGTGGATAGTCGTAGATCGTCTCCCACGCCAGCGTCGCTTTACCGAAGCGCCTCACGTCGTTATCCAGATAACGAATCTGTTGCGTATGGCAGTAAGCGCAGCCTTCACGCCCATAAATGATGCGCCCGCGCTGCTCACTCGCCGTCAGCGCCGGGGGATGTTGCGGCTCCGTCTGCCGGACCTGCTCCTCCAGCACGCGGCCCGGCCACACGCCGAGCAGCAGGATCGACATCAGGAAAAACCCGACGCCGCCGAGTCCCGCCACCAGATAAGACATCCGCAGCAGGCGGTTCATCGAACCTCCTGCGCAAATCGCGGAGCGATCTCCTCAATCGGCTCCAGACCGATCTCCTGCCTGATCGCTTTCAAGCCGTCGCCCGGGTTCCCGGCGAAGAGCCCGACCATGACGGTGAGGAAGCCGGCGCCAATGGGCAAAAACGTGAGTATTCGGACCAACCAGTAGGGCTTGGCCGCGCGCACCGATTCAATCCACGGCGCGGCCGACTTCCAAAGACTGGCCTCCACCAGCCCGGCAATTGTCAGATCCGAAACCATGACCACCACGCCCGCCAGCAGCAGCCAGTAGCCCACGTTGATCGTGCCCGCGTGATAGCGCGCCGCGGGGATCCTTTGCCACACATGGACCAGACCTCCAAGCGCCGCGAAGGTGGCGAAACCCAGCATCGCCAGATGTGAATGGCCAACCACCCAGTCGGAAAAGTGTATGCTTTGGTTCACCGACATCTGTGCCTGCACGGAGCCCTGAATACTCACGATCAGATAAAAAACGGTCCCCGTGCCGACGAAACGCAGCGCGGGATCGCGCGGAAACCAGCCTGTACCGCGAAGCGACAGAAGCAGGTTCGCCACGACGATGATCACATCCACGCCCAGCAGGGTCGAGGCGGTAATAGCGCCGATCTGCGCGCTCATCGGAATCACGGAAAACACGTAATGGTGCGTTCCGTTGAGCGGGTAGAGAAAGAACAGCAGCCAGAAGCCGAGCATGGAGAGGAAGTGGCTGAAGATGGGCCTTCGGGTGGCCGCGGGGATTACAAAGTAGATGATGGCCAGGGCAAGAGGCGTCACGAACAAGCCGATCGCATCGTGAATCCACAATCCGCTGAATGCCGCCCCGCGCGCGCCAGGTACGAGTTCCGGCACAAAGTTCCCCATCGGATAAGCGAGCAACGTGAAGACGAGGCCGCCGATGATGTACCAGCTCGATATGTAAAGGTCTTCGAGGCCCCGCGCGAAGAAGGGCGGCAGGAACTGTATGGCGGCCAGCAGCAGTGCCAGCACAACGAAAGCGTCGATAACCAGCGGGAATTCCGCCCACTCCAGCGGTTGGCTGTAGCCTGCCAGCACCAGAAACCAGCCGGGCGCCACCACGGCGAAGTTCCAGATTCCGAAGATCCACTGCCCCAGCTTCGGGCTGGTGACGCGCCGCCCGGTAAGCACCGGAACCGCATGGTACAGGAACGCGAAGAATGCGTTGCCGAGCCACCCGAGCATGATGCCCTGCGTATGGTCGTAGCGGAGCCGCCCCCACGTAAACCACGACGAATTCCCCAATGCTCCCGGCACCAGCAGTTCGGTCGCGGCCAGAAAACCAAAGCCCGCCGATATGAGTAATGTCACCAACGCCGCGAGGCCGTGCGAATAAACCAGTAGTATTTCCACCGCCGGCGAGGAAGCGGGCTCCGGACTCTCACGTAAGGCCATAAATTGACAACCTAGATCATACTGGCATCTAAAGCGCGCCGCCAGTGATAATCAGAATCGAGCGTGATGCGACCCACGACCATTTTGGGACGCTTCGCGGCCCGACACCGCTTGTAGGGTCAACTTACGACGGGAAAAACCCGCTCCAAGCCAAGAAAGTTTTGGACACGGACGGTGCGATATCGACGGCGCTGCCTTGCCGCATTTCAGTCTATGGAACGCCCAAACATTACACGCTAGGTCATTGAGAAATGAGTGCCGCTGCGGCACATCCACGAACCCGGAAACCGATGCTTAGTCGGTCTTCACACTTCTTACGAGAGTGTTTTCCGCCCGCCCAGCATTTTTTGGTAGGCTTCCAGGAGTTCCTCCCGCGCGTTCTCCCCGAGCGGCTCGGGCAGTTCGGTCGGCTGATAGCGGCGACAGAGTTCCACGGTCTTGCGAAGGCTCCGTATTTGGTCCGTTCAGGAGAGCCCGCACCAGGTCGATCATATGTGCACCGCCTGGCTCGGTAGAGCTTTCGCTTCGAGCGATCAGTTCCATCTCCGGCGTCCGATCTCCACGAATCGCGCGCCAAAGCAGATTCAGGACATAGTCGTTATGGCCCGGGAGCACCTCTGTGCGGCTGCCTGGCATCAGCAGCATGATCGGCTCGCTGGTGATCTGCTCTTCCAGTGATTCCAGCCGACTACGAATATTCCTCATTGCCCGGGGCGCCTGACCTTACCGTCGCTTCGATGATTCTGCGGCCCGCTCCAGCTCCGCCACCCGCGCCTCGATGTCTTCGTTCTCGATCGCCTTGATCGTGTGGTCCAGAATGCTGTCCGCGGCTCTTACTCTGGTCGCCGGGGGCGTCTTCGAATCGAGCATGATCTTGCCCAGAGTCGAAACGGCTGCGCTCGCCAGGTAATGCAGTCGGGCTATTGACTGGCCGAAGGCCGCCCACTTCGCTTCCCGGTAGGCTTTCTGGAACTCCGGCAGTTTCAACCAGCGCAGCAGCGTGTTCGGGTCGATCCCAGTGGCGCGTGCGGCCTCCTCGATGCTCCGGTTCGTCAGCAGCGCGACAATTGCCGCTTCCTTCTTACGCGCGAATTTTGTGCCATCTTACGCGCGAATTTTGTGCCATGTCCTCTCATCTGCCCTCATCTGCCCTCATCTGCGCGCCAATCGGCCCCTGATCGCCACGTGTTCGCCCGGAGCAGATTTCCCTCAGAATCTGCTTGCAAGTGTCCCGGGGCAGAGCGATCAATGTGCTGATCGCGGTAATCACCGCGCCAGGAGACTGCAAATGAAGCACTTCACGATTGAAAACGAAACCAACGACATCGCTGTTCACGCCTCGGCGAAGGAAGCCGAAGCCGTCCCCGATTCCGAACGTTTCAGCAACGAAGCCGCGCTGGCGAAGCTGGCTGCCAACTGGCCCGCTTCTCGCCTCATCGAGATTTGGAATTCCCTGCCGGGCGAGACTCCGGTTCGAAAGTTCAAGGATCGCGCGACCGCCGTATCGCGGATCTGGAAAGCGGTCCAGAACCTCAGCCAGGCTACCCCGGCCGCCGAAGAATTCGCACCTGCGCCGGAAGCGGCTCCGGTTGCCGAGCTTTCCGATACGGCTCCGGTTTCGGAGCAGTAGGCCAGCGAAACCGTTCAGCCGGGGGCGGTCATGGAGGAGTCCACGGAGCCCGCCGTTGCTACCACCGTTGCGCCACACGCGCCCGACGTGGCGTCGTCGGAGCCTGCCGCGAAGCAGAAGGCCACCAAGGCGAAAAAGGCGCACGCCGCCGCGCCCGCGAAAGAAGCAGGTGCGCCGCGGGAGGGCAGTAAAACCAGCCAAGTTATCGCAATGCTCAAGCGCGAAGGCGGTGTAACGCTGGAGGAAATCATGACCGCGATGAGCTGGCAGAAACATACAACTCGCGCCATGCTCAGCGCTGGAGGCTCGCTGACGAAGAACCACGGGCTGACGGTAACCAGCGAAAAGGTGGGCGACAAGCGGACTTATTCGATCAAATCGTGAGCCAACCGAAGCTCGCTTCCTTCCGCCGCCGGATTCAACCCCGGCGGCTTTTTTTGTTCTGCTTCGATGATTCTCAACTCTGCCGACCAGTCGGCCAAAGCCAGGCACAGTCCGTGCACGTCTGGGTGCCCTGCCCGAAGCTGATCCTCGATCACCGCTATCTCGCGTCGGCAACGCTCCATTCATCAAATCCCTCCCAAGTAAACGGATTGATTGCCATAGGCGCGTTGCATCAGGCGCTCCCACAGTTCCCGCGAGCTGATTCCCAGGAATCGCGCGTATGTTTCTGCCAGCGATTCATTAGGCTCCTGCTGAAAGTTGTTCGCGCGCAGAACTGCCCGAAGCCCTTCGATGGCCGAATCTGCTGAGACGCGGCTGCTGGCCCGGTGCGCTGTCGCCGCGCTGATCTTTTCCAGTTCTTCGAGCCGCTTGCAAAGCTTTTGCCTCATGCCGCGGCTCCAATGCGCTCCTCGGCGATTTCATCGAACGTGCGTCCGGTGCCGTCGAGCACTGCCAGTTTGCCGGTGTACTGTTGCCAGCGCCGCACGATTACGTCGCAATACTTTGGATCGAGTTCCACGCCGTAACAAACCCGCCCCGTCTGTTCGGCCGCAATCAGCGTTGTTCCGCTGCCGAGGAACGGGTCATAGCAGCTCTCGCCGGGTAGGGTGTGATTCAGGATCGGCCGGCGCATCAGTTCAATCGGCTTCTGCGTTGGATGATCGAATTTCTCCTCGTCGGACCCGCCCATGATGAATTTCGGCGATGGCGAGTCCCCGACGGTCGAGTTCTCGCCAGCTTTGCCGTACCACGGCGCATTTTTCTTACGGACGAACCAGCACGGCTCATGCTGGAACCAATACAGCGTTCGCGTGAGGACGGTGCGACCTTTGTTCCAAATCAATTGCTGGTGGTGCAGGAAACCGATCCGCAGCAGCCCTGCGAGCACTTCGCTTGTAAATTTGCTGGCGTGCCAGACGTAGCCCACTTGAAGATCGGGTAGGAGCGCGAATGCTTCCGACCAATCGGCGCGGGTGTCCCCGGAGATTGTAGTCTCGGTGTGGCCCTCGGTCCGATGCTTCATGTAACTGGCTTCCGCCGGGCCACACCCGTTCAGGCCAGCGCGATCCCGCCATTCGCTGTCCAGCTCGATCCCGTACGGCGGATCGGTGATTAGCAGGAGCGGCTTGGCGTCGCCCAATAGCCGCGCGACCACGTCCGGCTGCGTGCAATCTCCGCAGATGAGGCGATGGTCCCCGAGAATAAACATATCCCCGAGCCTTGCGACCGGTTCGGGCGGAACCTCCGGGACGGCATCTTCATCGGTCAGCCCCGGCGCTGCGTCCTGCGCCTCGAGCAGTCGCTGCAGTTCGATGTCATCGAACCCGACGAGATCGAGAGGGTAATCCTCTTCATGGAGAATCGCCAATTCGATGCGAAGCATTTCTTCGTCCCAGGCGGCACCCGCGATTGCGAGTTGATTATCAGCAATCACGAGAGCGCGCCGCTGAGCTGGCGAAAGATGACGAAGGACGATTACGGGGACGTCTTTCACGGCGAGCTTCTCGGCGGCAAGCGTGCGTGTCCGGCGATGATATCGTCGTCGGCGCCGACCAGAATTGGATTTGTAAATCCAAACTCGCGGATCGAAGCCGCGATGTTGGCGACCTGCTCGCGGCTATGCGT
>JBEKTF010000247.1:0-7436 GCA_049516355.1 Bryobacteraceae bacterium
CGGCGGCTGAGCGGCCAACGCGCCGGGCGTCACCACTTTGGGATGTGGTCGAAGCGGATCGTGAACGTGGTATCGCAGACCTGGCAGCAACGGTGTATCGCTGAAGCCGACGTCCGTGTCCTGCGCGGGCGAGCGACCCTCCTGCCCGGCCACCATTATGCCTGTCAATACAAAAAGGGCGAACAGGCCGGACTTTCGCATCGCAACTCGTTTCAAGGCCTTAGACCCGGTTGTTCGCGCTGTTCCGTCCCACAAATCGTGCACCGAGCGCTCCACCCGCGGCGCAGATACCAACCACAATTGCGAACAGAATCAATAAAGCCAGCAGGACCGTCGCAACCATCGTGGCCGGGTCGTTGAGAGCCTGAGCCACCTGCGGGTCCTGTTTGATTTGCTGGAAAACATCCTTTCCCATCACGGCCATGGTAAGCGTGCTCATGATCAGCAAGCTCAGAAATGTGAGTATGCCCGTGATGGAACCGAGGCGCGCGCCTGCCTTCACGCTGAGCGCGTAGCCGGTCAAACGGCGGTAGAGCAGGACGGCGCACCAGCCGGCGCCCAATCCCCAAACGATGAACAGGAGATTCACGCCTGGAATCATTTCCATGAGCATGGTCCCGAGCGACATCAGAATCGCCACGCGTAAGGCCACGGGATTGCCGAAGCCTACAGGCAAAGGCCCGGAGCGTGCAGCCGCGGATATCTGCGGCATTCCTTGCTGAAGGCCGGACGGATGAAGACCGGGTGGCACTCCAGTTTGCGGCACACTGAGCGGCGGCTCGGCTGTCTCGGCAGCTTCCGGTATCTCGGCTTCAAAGACCGGACGTCCGCACAAGTGGCAGAAACGAGCGTTCTCGACGAGCTTTGCACCGCAAGTGCAATTTTCGGGTGTATGGCGTTCAGGCGTATCTTCAGTTTGACGCAGGCTCACCGACGGAGGCAACCCCGATATGCGTGCGGTCGTGTTCGGCGCGGATGGCGACGATCCGTTTATACCCGCCCTCCCGCAGTTCCATGCGCACAGCGCCGCCTCTTTCCTGCACGACGACCCAGTTCGGCAATTCCTTCCGATAGTAACCGGCAACCTGGTCCACCGGATCGTCGGTAACCATTTCGGAGGCCGATATCGCGAAGCCTTTGTCGTTCTCCTCGCCTTTCGAAGTCCACTCGACGACCGCGTCTCCGCCCCGGTGTTTCAGGGGCCGGGCGCCCGGATAAAGCGGCACGCCAGCCACCCCCCCGCGCCGGGCCGTTCATGCGCGTGGACTGAGAGATGACCGGCGGGCGTGTCGATGGAAACGTCGGTTCCGCCGGCCCTGTCATGGCTCTCAACCCTCATGTGGCTCACGAGGTAGATTCCTGCGGCGAAAACAAGGCAGACGACCGCGAGAGCGCTCAGGAGCAGTCCGAAAAGAATGCCGCCGCGGCGGGAGTGCTGAATTTTCACGATGACCTCCTTCCGGCTATACGCATCTTTGCGAACCCTGGTTCGCGGAAATGAGCGACTATGGTAGCTTGCTTTCTTGACGGACAATATTACGGTTCTCGTACTTGCGGACCCGGCCGCCCCCGCTCTTCGAAAACTCGATGCCCTCGATCCGGGAGTCTCCGTAAAAATCGGCAAGACCGCGGAAGCTCTGGGCGATGCGGTCGCCGACGCGCGCGTCCTGTTCAACTGGACCGGGTCGAAACCCAATGTACAGCGCGTTATGGAACTCGCGCCCAAACTGGAATGGATTCACGCCATGTATGCCGGGCTCGACCGGACCCTTTTCCCCGAACTCGTGGCCAGCCCGATTCCTCTGACCAACGGCTCCGGCGTTTTCAGCCAGTCGCTGGGCGAGTTCGTTATGCTGGGTGTCCTCTATTTCGCCAAAGATGTCGACCGCATGATGAAAGCAAAGGCGGAGCATCGCTGGGATGTTTACGACAAGGTTGAGATCCGCAAGCAAACCATCGGCATTGTCGCTCACGGGGATATCGGCCGTGCCGTAGCGTGGCGCGCGAAGGCGATGGGAATGCGAGTCCTCGCGCAGCGCAAAAATACCGCCCCGCGCGCCGGAGATGAGTTTGTGGACCGCGTTTACGGAGTGGACGGTCTCCACGCCATGCTGCCGGAATGCGATTACGTCGCGGTAACCGCGCCACTCACGCCTGAAACCACCGGCATGATCGGCCAGCGGGAGTTCGAACTGATGAAACCCACCGCGATTATCCTTAATGTGGGCCGCGGGCCGGTGATCGACGAGGCGGCCATGATCGACGCGCTGCGGACCCGGCGTATTCGCGGCGCGGCGCTGGATGTTTTCGATGTCGAGCCGCTGCCTCCCGACAGCCCGTTCTTTTCTCTCGATAACGTGCTGCTCTCGGCCCATTGCGCGGATCACGTGGATGGTTGGGTGGAAGACGCCGTCGTGTTCTTCACCGAGCAATTTTCGCGATGGCGCAAGGGCGAGCCGCTCAGGAATGTGGTTAACAAACACGCCGGGTATTAAGCGATTCGCAACCTCTCTGCCGCTCGTTCTTGTAGTTGCCCTGGGAATGCGCCTGGCGTTCGCCTGGGATTACCAGGGTCACCACCCGCACCGCGCCCTGGGCGCGATTCCGTTCCTGTTCGAATCGGGCGATATCGCTTACTCCCTCGCCCGCGGACACGGCTTCGGCTCGCCTTTCCGCGTCGATACAGGGCCGACAGCGTGGATGACGCCGCTCTATCCGATGCTTCTCGCCGGGATCATGCGCGTCTTCGGCATCTACACGTATCAATCCTGGGTAGCGGCGGTGTTGATGAATATCTTCTTCTCGACGCTCGCCTGCATACCCGTTTACTACGCCGGGAAGCGGATCGGAGGCGCCGCCCTCGCCGCGGGGTCTGCATGGCTTTGGGCGATTTTTCCGAATGCGATCCTTTTGAGCTTCCAAAGCCTCTGGGATCAATCGCTCGCGGCGTTGCTCGGGGCTACGGTAGTGTGGGCCACATTCAAGCTCGTTGATACAACACGCGCCCGCGACTGGAGCGCTTACGGCTTGCTCTGGGGAGTCACGTTGATGGTGAATGCGGCGATGTTGTCGCTGCTGCCTCTGCTGCTCGGCTGGGCGGCGTACCGCAACCGCGCGACCGGGTTGGCGTCGTTGCGAAAGACGCTGCGAAATACGGCGTTTGCGTGCGGAGTGGTGGTCCTTTGCTGCATCCCGTGGACGATCCGCAATTACGTTGTGATGCACAGCCTGGTTCCCTTGCGATCCACGCTTGGCCTGCAGTTGTGGGTGGGGAACAATCCGGACGCCCGCGTCATCTGGCTGGGCGACCACCACCCGATTCACGATTCCTCCGAGCGCGAGCGATACATCCAGATGGGCGAGATCGCATACATGTCGGAAAAGGGGAATAACGCGGTTCGCTACATCCTGACCCATCCCCGGCATGAGGCCGAGCTGATTAGCGGACGCTTCGTCATGCTCTGGGCGGGCGGTGCGACAAACCCCGTCGGCGATTTCGTTCAGAATCATTCGGCGTGGTTCCGCTATGTGCTGGTTTTCAATCTGTGTGCTGCCTTCGGAGCGTTATTCGGGCTTGTGATTCTTTTTCGCAGACAGAATATTTACGCGTTCCCGCTGGCTGCGGGCCCTGTGGTCTTCCCCTTCGCGTATTACCTCACGCTGGCGGAGCCGCGCTATCGCCATCCCATCGATCCTGTGCTGATGCTGCTGATGGCTATCACACTGGGGCAATCGTTGCGCTGGGTTCGCGGCCTTCGCTAAGCAGTATCCGATAACTTGCCTGAGCCGAGACTTTCCCGTATCTTGAAGGGATGGAAGTGCATTTCACGCCCGAGCAGCAATCGCAGCTTGCACAGATCGCCGCTAAAGCCGGGACCGCGCCCGAACGGTTGGTGACGAACGTTGTTACACGTTATCTCGACGAAGAAGCCCGTTTCCTGGCTGCCGTCGAAAAAGGAATAGCGGCAGCCGACCGGGGCGAGTTTATCGAAGAGGAAGAAATGGACGCCCGCCTTGAAGCGATGTTCAAGGTTTGATGCGAATTCGTTGGACCGTTCCAGCCGCCGACGATTTAGAGAGCGTCAAGAATTATCTTCTACAGCACTACCCGCAGTTTGCAGAACTGACCGTGCGAACAGTCTATCAGCGTATCCGTTCTCTCAGAGTCGCGCCCTTTCGAGGCAGACCCGGCCACAGCAGCGGCACAAGAGAATTGCCGCTTACGCCACTTCCCTACGTTGTGGTCTATTCAGTGAAGTCCGAAGTGGTCGAAATCCTCCATATCCATCACGGGGCGCAAGACTGGCGCTGAGTAATCCGTCCACTGGCGGCACAGGAGCAAAAAATCATGCCTATGAAGAACCCGCCCCACCCCGGAGATTTTATTCGGACGAAGATTATCGAACCCGCCGGCTTGTCCGTAACTGCGGCGGCGGCAGCGCTTCAAGTGTCCCGACCGGCCCTGTCCAGCCTGCTTAACAGCAAGGCCAACCTGTCCGGGGAGATGGCGCTTCGCATCGAAAAAGCCTTCGGGGTGAAGATGGACACGCTCATGCGCTTGCAAGCCTCATACGACATCGCGCAGACCCGGAAGCGCGAAAAGGAAATCCGTATCCGGCGGGGTCCTCAAGCTGCCGATGTCCACCTATGACGCTACCAGCGGCAAAGGGTCGGCGATCACCTCCTGGCACTAATGGCAACACCACGTTCCCGGCCGTGATATTCTGCGGCGCGTGGCACCTGTGCCCTCAGGCCTCAACTGCTCGGGATGCAGCACCTCAATAACGGTCAAGCGGCGGGTATACCAATACACCTGCCCTAAATGCGGTCTGTTGGTGCACTGGTCAGAGAAGGACGCGATGACCTTTCGCAAAGAGCAGGGGAGGGGATGCCTCTATGGCCTGGTCGTTCTTCTGGTTTCTCCGCTGCTCATCGGCCCAATTTCGCGTCACTTCTCCAGAGGTCGGGGAGGATGGCTAACCGAGATGCTTATAGGGGTATTCCTTTTCCTTTTCCTGAAGTGGGCTCTGACGGAACTCTATGCCCAATACTGGAAGTAGGTCTGCCTTACTCGGTCAAGGCCCGGGCGATAGTTTCTCCCGTGCCATCCGCAGCGCCTCCTCAGAAGTCGAGATCCGGCCCTCGAGCTGAGCGTCTTCGATCGCGCTCAAAACAACTCCAAACATCGGACCTGGCTGATAGCCCGCCGCGATAAGGTCGTTACCGGTCAGGAGCGGTACCGGCTTTAACTGCTCCGGCGGCACCTCTCTCTGCTTCGCCCGCACGAATTCGTAATTATCCAGATGGCCATGGCTGGAGAGGCAATCGAGCCGGTGCAGCGCCATATGCTCTTCGAAATCCGGCATCCGCATAAAGCGCTTCAGCGTGCTCTCGCGCATCCGCGGCGTCTCCATAAACTTCATGTGATTCGCGATGAGCGCTTCCACTCCCTCAATCACATGGTTCGGAAAGCGCAGACGGCCTAGCAGCGAATGCGCGATCTCGACCCCCTTGTCGACATGCCCATCGAACCGTATCCGTTCGGCGATCCGGAATGTCGCTGGCTTCCCCACATCGTGCAGCAACACCCCCAGCGCCAGCGTCAACGACGGTTCGCGCAATCCATCGAGCATGATCAGCGTATGGGTCCAGACATCGCCTTCCGGATGAAACTCGGGCGGTTGCGCCACTCCCTTCAGGGCCGCGATCTCCGGAAGGATCTGGTCAAGAAGCCCCGTCGAATCCAGTAACTCGAAACCGCGCCGCGCGCCCCCTTCCGTCAGAATGCGGGCGATTTCATCGCGTACCCGCTCCGCCGCCACGCTTCGAATCAGCGGGGCGAGATGGCGGATGGCAGCGAAGGTCCCCGGTTCGATCTCGAATCCAAGCCGCGCCGCGAAACGCACCGCCCGGAGGAGACGGAGGTGGTCCTCGCGGAACCGCCGCTCCGGATCGCCGATCGCGCGGATTAGCTTTGCATCCAAATCCGCGCGCCCGCCGGTGAAATCCAGAACTTCGCCGCTCACGGGATCGAGCAGAAGGGCGTTAATCGTGAAATCGCGCCGCAGCACGTCCTGCCGTGGATCGGTCTCGAAGTGGACCGCGACTGGACGCCTGCCGTCGATATATTCGAGATCGCTGCGGAAGGTCGCGACCTCCACGTGCGCGCTGCCCTCGTGGACGAGTACCACTCCAAAATGCGCGCCCACCTGGTCCGCACCGGGAAACAGCCGCAGCAATTCGTCCGGTTGCGCCGACGTCGCTACGTCAAAATCCTTGGGCGTCTTACCGAGCAAAAGGTCGCGCACGCACCCACCCACCAGGAACGCCGCGTGGCCGGCCCCCCGCAAACGCTCCACGATGGCCTCTGCCAATGACATACTCATGGAGGACTCGCGGGCCACGCTTCCATGCTAATCTGATGGAACTAAGTTCCGCGTTGAACTTTCTAAAGATAGACTGTTCGTTGACCCCACAGGACAATCAGAAACGGCCCGTTCCTGAATGGGGCCCAAAAGCAGGAGCGTCGTTTTGAACGATCCCCATCCCCGGCTTTCCAGATCGACTACTACCAAGGTCGTCGTTGCGACAACGGTCATGTTGTCGTTTATCTCGTTCTGGCGAGCCGCCGCTATTGTATTGAGCGACCTCGCGTCGTCAGCGTACTACGTCGGTGGGATCGCTGAAACCGCCATTGGCAAGTCGGCGCCGTGGTTCATCCTCGGCATCATGCTTTTCTCGTATGCGGTTCGCGCCGTTTACATCGAAAGCTGCAGCATGTTCGTGCGCGGAGGCGTGTACAGAGTGGTGCGCGAAGCCATGGGCGCCACTTACGCGAAGTTTTCCGTATCGGCGCTGCTCTTCGACTACGTGCTGACGGGACCCATCAGCGCGGTCAGCGCCGGGCTCTACCTCGCGGGACTGGTCAACGAATCCATCGACTATTTCCACCTGCATGCCGCGCACGTTCCGCCCGCAACCTTCGCGGCTGGATTCGGGATTCTCGTCACGCTCTATTTCTGGCGCAAGAACATCATCGGCATCCACGAGTCGAGCGAGAAGGCTTTGCGCATCATGCAGATTACGACTGTGATGGTCGTGATGCTGATCGTCTGGTGCCTCTACACGATCATCGCCAAGGGCTACCAGCCGGTGCCTTTTCCGTCGATGAGCAATATTCATATCGGGGATGAAGCGCTGGGATGGCTGAAGGGCACCAGCGTGATACACATTGCAGCCGTCGCCGTTCTGATCGGCATGGGGCATTCGCTGCTCGCCATGAGCGGAGAAGAGAGTCTGGCTCAGGTGAATCGCGAGATTGCGTCGCCGAAGCTGAAGAATCTCGAAAAAGCCGGGTTCGTGATCTTCATCTACAGCCTGCTTTTCACGTCGCTGGTTTCGTTTTTTGCGGTCATGCTGATCCCGGATGTCGAGCG
>JBEKTF010000248.1:0-7313 GCA_049516355.1 Bryobacteraceae bacterium
GTTCGTGAGTACGCCGTTCGCGCCGCCTCACCAGCCGAAAACCTCGCGCCCATGTGGCCCCGACTTGGGCTTTCCCTTCTCAACCGATCCCGCGTCAACTTTTCATCCCGACACGCTCCTAGTTCAAGACGACCATCGGATGGTAGACGTTCGGCATGGCTATTTTTCCGATAGCCACCAAACGGCCATCCGGACCGATCGCTTTGACATGCGGCGATCCGGCGCCCACGCGGAAGGGAGAGACATTGAAATCCCTCCCCTGCCGGATCTGAGTGACCGCTACGTCGTCCACAAACACGGCTGGAAATTCGGGGAGCAAATCACTGGCAGGGATGAGAGCCTCTTCGAGGCGGCGTTCGTCCTTCAGTTCCTGTAACTGTTCGAGGCGAAGTGCCTGTTCGATCCGGAAAGGCCCCGAGCGGGTACGCACGAGGGAATCGACATGCGCGCCGCAGCCGAGCGATAGCCCAAGCTGGTGAACGATGCTCCGCACATACGTCCCCGCCGAACAACGAACCCGCAGACGAGCGCGGGTGCCATCCAAATCGGACAGGGTCAGTTCATATATCGACACTTTCACGGGCGCCAGATCGACGGGGATATTCTTCCGCGCGAGTTTATACGCAGGGACACCACTGATTTTCTTCGCCGACACGGGCGGAGGAACCTGCTCGATTTCTCCACGCATCGGCGCGAGACACGCTTCAATTTGTTCCGCCGTTATGTTCGGCGCTGTATCACCTGTCCATGCTACGCCGCACGGCTCACCTGCGCGATCGTACGTGGAGGTGGCGAACCCGAAGCGCACCACGGCCTCGTACTCCTTCTCGGATCGATCCCAAAAGCGGGCCAACCTGGTCGCCTGCCCGATCATGAGCGGCAAGACCCCGGTGGCGATCGGGTCGAGCGTGCCGAGATGCCCGACACGGCGGGTGCCTGCGATCCCGCGCATCTTACTTACGACGTCGTGCGACGTCCATCCTTCGGGCTTGTCGACGACGATCACGCCATCGAGACTCACTTCTGCTGTTCCAGTTCCTCAATCGATTTCAGGACCACGGTCCCGATCACGTCGAAACTGTGCGGATCGAGTTTGTCCATGGTGTCCTGCGGGGTATGCCAGAAAGTGCTCTGCGAGTCGAAGTCGATCAGGTCGACCGCGCGCACGCCGGCGTTGATGAACGGAATGTGGTCGTCTTCAATGGCGTTGCCTCGCCGGGGGAAAGCGGCGGAATAGCCGAGCGAATCAGCCACGTCCCAAACGAGTTTGCGTACCGAGGGCGTCGAATTCTGGTCCCAGAGGAGGCGCAGATTTTTGTCGCCGGTCATATCCACGTTGATCAATGCTTTGAGGCGTGCATTGGTTCCATCCGCCGTCCATTTGGCGGCGAGGTGACGGCTGCCATAAATGCTATCGGTAGCCGTCCATTCGTGAATGGCTTCTTCCCCATCGAAGAAGACGACGTAAACGTCATCGACGCGGGGACGCCCCTGCAGAGCCGCGGCCAGTTCCAGCAGCATGCCGGTGGAGGAACCGCCGTCGTTCGCTCCCACAAAGTTCGCCAGCTTTTTGGTGTCGTAGTGGCCGGTGACCGCAATAGCGCGTCCGCTCCTGCCGGGGAACTTCGCAATGATGTTCTCCATCGGGAGAGGGCCGTCCGGCGTCTGTGCAGTAAAGCGATCGGATACGATCTCGCAGCCGCGCATGGCCAGTTGCTGTTTGATCATGGTGCGCAGCTTTGCGATAGCGGGAGACCCATCCGGCCGTGGGCCCAGCGCGACAGCCTCGCGCGTGAACGCGAAGGCCTCGGCGCCGCTGAAATTCCTGGCGTGCGCGCTGAAAGCCAGTGTTAGAGCGAGGAGGGTGAGAGCCGGTGAGCGTTGCATATGTATCGAACGGTCTGATCTCAGGGTACTCGAATCCTGGGACTGCATTTCAAGAGTTACATTAACTTTTGATATCACAATAACTTGGCGCAAGAAGTGCTATACAGTTAAGTGAGAGGCGAGGTGTGGATTCGCACGGAATCGGCGCGAGACTACGGCAGCAAAGACTTGGTCGGGGCTTGACCATCGACGATATCTCGCGGGATACGCGGATTGCAGTCCGATTCCTCGAAGCCATCGAGGCGGACGATTTTGAAAGCTTGCCCGGGTTGGTTTTCACGCGAAATTTCGTCCGGCAATTCGCTCTCAGCCTGAAACTGGATCCCGACCCGTTGCTGGCCGAGCTAGCGACTCTGGACGAATCCACGATCCGTTTGCCCGACCCCCCGGCCAGGCCGCGCTCTTCATATCGTATGGATCGCCGGCTGCGTTCCGCCTTCTCGTCGGCCATGTGGTTGCTGGCTGCGGGAGCGACCATTGCTGCCTGGTTCCACTTCAACCATCCCGGGCAAATACGCGCGGGCGGCAGCGTTCCCAAAGCGGCGATTAACATGACACCCCGGAGAGAGACAACACCTTCCGCACCGGCAACGGCCGTGGCGGAGACAGCGCATTTAGTTCATGCCGTGAATCCAGAGCGGCCCGTGCAGGTCGTAATCAGAGCGCATCAGCCCTCCTGGCTCCAGGTGAGCGTCGATGGCAAGCCCACTTTCACGGGTACACTCCAGACGGATGAGACCAAGGAACTGGGGGCGGAGGGGCAAGTGAAAATCGTTGCCGGCAACGCGGGCGCTTTGACGATTTCCCTGAACGGGAAGACGCTCGATCCGCTGGGAGAGATCGGCCAGGTGCGCGTGGTCAGGCTGACGGCGGAAGGTCCGGAGTTCCTGTCGAAAGCCCCGCAGCCCGCGCCCGATCCGCTCTAGCCGCCCGGCGGCGGTTGCGCAACGCTTCGCGCCTTTCCGCCAGCAGCGTGTGCCTTCTCTCTCTTTCAGCGAGCAATAACTCCTGGCGCCGCCGTTGTTTCGTGCGGATATCGACCTTGCGCCAGAACTTATTAAAGTACGCAACTGCCGACCAAAGAGAGAAAAACACCACAACATAGAGTGCCAGGTTTGCCCATTGCGCTACCCATGCGTGATGAATGCTCACCATGAGCAGCGAGATGGCAAATACCTGCGAGACAGTTTTCGTCTTTCCCAGTTCACTGGCTTTGATGGTGTAGCCTTCGACCGCGGCAATACTGCGCAAGCCCGATACGGCGAATTCCCTGCCGACGAGCAGGACGACGAGCCATCCGGGAACCACACGCTCCTGAACCAGGGAAATCAACGCCGCGGAAACGAGAAGTTTGTCCGCAATGGGATCGAGCAGCGTTCCGATGGTGGTCACTTGCCTCCAGCGGCGGGCGAGATAACCATCCAGTACGTCGGTGGCAGCGGCAACCCAAAAAATTATCAGGGCAAGGACATCATTTGTAATGACAGCGCCGTTCCAATGGAGTATGATTCTTTGCTGTACCAGCACCGCGACGAGTAATGGCACAAAGAAAATTCGAGCGATGGTGAGTGTATTCGGAAGATTCACCAGTCCCCCCAAACTGTGGAAATCCCCGTAAGTTTCTTATGAGTCGACTGATTATCAGGCCAGCTGTTGTATTTTCGCGCCCGGGGTGCTAACTGGCGGCAACTGAGTTGTTTAGCTGGATTGCTGCGTTGCGGTTCAAAGAGACGGAACACCTGAAAGAACAATGGTTTGCGAGCACCCGAGATCAGTTGTGCACAGAATTTTCCACAGCTGGAGTGGAATTCCCGATCAGGTAACGGCGCAACCGCCGGCGCAGCGACTCGGGAGCGTCTACCTCCATCACGCATAAGTTTCCATCATAGACCTCTTTCCGTACTTTGCCACACTCGTGTAACAGAGCGATTGAGGCGCCGTCGCGAAGGGGTATACGAAATTGTACAGTCTCCACGGCATCGAAGGGAACGACTTCGTCGATACGGGCGAAAAGCTGCGCGAGCCCTTCGCCGGTGAGACCGCTGACCATCACGACCGGCGTGGACGGGCTCTGACCGGCGTCGGCGAGCAGGCGCGCGCCCAGAACCGTCGCATCGTGCTCTTCGGCAGGGAGGCGGTCCGCCTTATTCAACACGAGGATCTGCGGAGTTCCCGCCGCTCCAATCTCACCGAGCACGCGGAATACTTCCGCGACATGCTGGGCCGCCTGGTCGGAAGAGACATCGACGACATGGAGGATCAGGGCCGCGTCGGCAACTTCTTCCAGCGTGGCCCGGAAAGCTTCAATCAATGTTGTCGGCAGGTTGCGCACAAATCCGACCGTATCGCTCAACAGAACGCGGCGACGCGAGGGCAGCGTAATGGCCCGGGTGGTGGGGTCGAGCGTCGCGAACATGCGCGCATCCGCGAGTACGCCCGCCGCCGTAAGCCGGTTGAAGAGTGTGGATTTACCCGCGTTAGTGTACCCGGCCATCGAAACGGTCGGGATCGGAACCGCGCCGCGTTTTTCGCGATGCAGCGCACGACCGGTGCGAACCCGATCGAGGTCCCGCTCCAACTTCTTGATGCGGGTAGCAATGCGGCGCCGGTCGGTTTCGAGCTTCGTTTCGCCCGGACCGCGTGTGCCGATGCCGCCGCCTAGCCGGGAGAGTGAGCTTCCCTGGCCGGAAAGCCGCGGAAGCATGTATTTCAATTGCGCGAGTTCCACCTGGAGCCGCCCTTCGGCGGTACGCGCGCGGTGCGCGAATATGTCGAGGATCAACTGGGTGCGATCAATGACCTTGATGCCCGTGGCGCTTTCGAGATTGCGCTGTTGAGTGGGAGTGAGTTCGTGGTCGACGATCAGAACGTCGGCGTGGAGCGCGTCGGCCAGCTCTTTCAGTTCCTGCACCTTGCCGTATCCGAGCAGCGTGGCCGCGTCGACTTCGGGACGGACCTGGAACACTTCGGCCGCGATCTCCGCCCCGGCGCTGGCGGCCAGTTCGGAGAGCTCTCGAAAGGATTCGGACGCAGCACGGGATGCAGCACCTCGGCGCCGTTCAAAGCCCGCCAGAATTGCTTTCTCAGGGGACTGCTCGAGTGAGATCGTCGGGTCCGACCCTCTCTCTGGACTCTAACCTTCGCTGTGCTGGGCTGCCGCGCCCGCCGTCTGGGCTGCAACAGGCGCTCCAGCGGTTTGATAATTCGCATTGTGAGCGGGCGCGTGCTGCTGGACGGCTCTGGTGGTCACGACAGTCGAAATGGCGTGCTTGAAAATCAGTTGTTCCTGATTGTTCGTTTCGAGCACAAGAGAATATTTATCGAAGCTCTTGATACGCCCGGAAAGCTTGACGCCGCTCAGCAGGTAAATCGTGACCAGGCCTTTTTCTTTGCGCGCATTATTGAGAAAGCTGTCTTGGATGTTTTGCGCTGGTTTATCCATCTTTTAAATTTTCCAAATCTCAGGTCCTGAAAATTGAGACAACGACAGGTCCGATAGCATTGTAACTCAAGCCTAACGTAATATCTCGTACAATTTTGCGGAGATCCGCGCCAAATCGAGTCCCGGCTTATACTCCGGAGATAGATGACCACTTACGCGCGCTTCGAAACGAATGGCAGCAAATCATATGGGATCGTCCGGAACGGCAGGGTTGAGGAACTCCGGGGTGGGTTGTTTCACGATCCTCAGCCTTCCGGGCGCCAGTTCCGATTGGATGAAGTAAGGCTTCTCGCGCCCTGCGAGCCGCCCAAAATTCTGGCTGTCGGCCAGAATTACACAAGCCATCTGGGAGAACGCAAGACGCCGACGAAGCCGGAGATCTTCTATAAACCGATCTCGTCCCTGCAGGACCCCGGGGGCCCAATCCAGATTCCGGAGGATGCGGAGGACGCTCACTTCGAGGGCGAGTTGGTTCTGGTGATCGGCAAGACTGTTCGCAATGCCTCGCGCGAGGACGCCGCGGCGGCCGTGTTCGGCGTGACCTGCGGCAACGACGTGAGCGACCGCAACTGGCAGCGCGGCGCAGGCAGGGACGTGCAGTGGTGGCGCGCGAAAGGATGCGATACATTCGCTCCGCTTGGCCCGGTGATTGTTACGGGGCTGGATTATTCCGATCTTCTGCTGCGCACCCGGGTGAATGGCGAGATTGCTCAGCAACAGCGCACGAGCGATCTCATCTTCGATGTGCCGACGGTGATCGGTTTCATCAGCCGCTATGTCACGCTGACGCCGGGCGACGTGATCTATACCGGCACGCCGGGCGAAACGCGCCGGATGCAGCCGGGGGATGTCGTCGAAGTAGAGATCGAAGGCATTGGCACGCTGCGGAATCACGTTACCCGCAGGTAGCCGCGCAAAGCACCGGCGGCAAGACCGCCGGCGTTCCCTTTTAAACCTCGGAGTCCCATTGGTCGGAGAGCAGGCGCGCATACTCTTCCGAGGCGTAGATTTCAAAGTTGAAGCGTTTCGGGTCCAGGGGAAGAAACGCCTTCAGATGCTGAAAACAGATATACGCGTGGTCGGCGTAGCGGTGATAATTTTTAAGAAAAATCGGAGACAGCGAATCGGCCGGCGGGGGTTCCTGGAACAAGCTGTGAATGCCGATGGCGCGCGAAAATACGCCTCGCCGATCCGTAACGCCCCATGCTTCCAGCTTGCGCTTCACCGCCTCGGGTGGCTCTTCCACAACCAGTGCCGAGAAGCTTTGCTCCACGATCCGCGAGTCCGCGCCTGGTTCGGAAGCGACATGTTCCACGCACTGCCGCAGCCAGCGGAAAATATCCTTCCCCAGAAAGACCAGCATTCGCACTTCCTGATACCTGCCGGTGAGCATCCGGCGGTAAAGGACCGATTCCTCATCTTCGGAAGCGATCAACCCCTGCAACGCGAGAGAGGCGCGCACGCCTTCCAGCGGATCTCCGATGCCGGCGCCACCGCTGAACGGGTGCAGGATCAAGGGCGGGATTTGCGAGATTTCCGGCATCTGCTGTGAGAAGGAATTGAAACTATACAAATAGGTCCTGAATAACTGATCGGCTGGTAGCGGCAAAACTGTACGATTAATTCGACGCTACCGGCGCTCTGTTAAATGTACGGTCGCCTTCAGGCTCTTGTCGCTGCGCAGGACTTCGACTTCGACCGCCTCCCCGGCCTTATGGGCCCTGAGGGCATAGGTGAAATCGTAGAGGTTCTGAATCGGGTCGTCCCCAAACCTGATGAGGATATCGCCTGCCTTCAGGCCCGCTTTCGCGGCCGGCGACTCCGGGGTGACATCGGCGAACCGGACGCCCCGCGGTGGCTCGGCGAAGTCCGGAATACTGCCGAAGTACGGCCCGTAGCCGCTTCCGGAACCGGCGAGCTGGCCGGCGTGCGGGTTATTTTGCTTCTCCTCGACGCGGATGAATTCCGGCCGGTCGGCCTGCGT
>JBEKTF010000249.1:0-7212 GCA_049516355.1 Bryobacteraceae bacterium
CGGTTCGGGCAACTCCTAATCCGGTCGCATCGATTTGTTAGTGAAGCCTCTCTCACAGGCGTCGTTCGTGTCGAAGGCGAATGCGCTGATATATACCGTCTCTTACGGAGAATCCAAACGGCTGTTCGAAAGCGCAGCCGCCCGACGCCAGGCGGCCACCTGAGGCTTTGCCGGTGATCATGCGGTGAAATCCGGGGTGGTTGGGGTACCCCCATATAGGGGATTTATTTTTCTCTCGCGATTGAGAAAACAAAAAAACCGTCAAAAGTGGCTACCAGGGATAGCATCTCACACAAGGGAAAGGAGTTAGATCGGAAAGCGGTGGCTACCAGGTGGCTACCAAGCGACTACCATGGCTACCACGAACGCAGCCGCGACGAGTTTGGACTCCAAATGGACTCCACAGAGGCATTTTCTTGTACCGCAACGGCACCAAACAGTCCCCGGAAGTCTATGAAAAGCCGACGTTTTGAAGTGGTGGCCAGGGACGGAATCGAACCGCCGACGCCAGCCTTTTCAGGGCTGCGCTCTACCAGCTGAGCTACCTGGCCATTTGGGGAAGGTTCGCGGGCAGGAAACCATCAGTATAACCCGCGTCAGCGTTTCAAGCGGGTTGCAGCCGCTCCAGTTCTTCCGCTGTGGCCTTTTCAACCTCGGCGTGCAGGCTGTTTCCGTGTGCGTCCATCGTCACGATCGCCGGGAAATGATCCACGCGCAGGTGCCACATTGCCTCCGGAACCCCGAAGTCGAGCAGATCCACACCCAGCACATCCTGCACCGTTCGGGCATAATACTGTGCCGCGCCACCGATCGCATTCAGATACACCGCGCCATACTCCTTCAGAGCAGCCGACGTCTTCGCACCCATGCCGCCCTTGCCGATCACCGCCCGCACGCCGTAGCGTTTGATCACATCCGCCTGATAGGGCTCCTCGCGGATGCTGGTCGTCGGCCCGGCTGCTTTCACCGTCCATTTGCCACCGTCCTGCATCATCACCGGACCGCAGTGGTAGAGCACCGCGCCATTCAGATCCATGGGCGGTGGATTCTTCATCAAATAAGCATGTACCGCGTCGCGCCCTGTATACATCTCGCCGCGCACCAGCACCACGTCGCCCACCCTGAGCGCTCGCACCGTTTCTTCCGTTAACGGCGCGGTCAAGACCACTTCGCGGCCGGTAAGCGGGAAACCTTCGCTCTTCGTCATGCGCTCGACCGCCCGCGCCGGGTCGCGATAGAGCCACCGGGTAATCCCGCCATTCCGGGCATCCAGGCGCACGCCCAGCCGTCGAAAGGCCCAGCAGTTATACGCCACCGAGACGAAGAAGCTCGCGGGTAGCCGGTTCGCCGCTGCTATCTTGCAACCAATAAGAGACACGTTACCGCCGAAGCCCATAGCGCCCACGCCCAGCTCATTCGCTTCCTTCATGATGCGCGCTTCCAGTTCCGCCAATACCGGATCCGGATTCACATCGTCCAGCGTCCGGAAGAGCTGTTCCTTGGCGATGTCGTAACCATGCGCGCGATCGCTGCCTATGCAAACACCCAGCGCGCCGGGAGCGCAGCCCTGCCCTTGCGCCTGCCAGACCGCATGAAGCAGGCACTTGCGAACGCCTTCCAATGTTCGATCGACCCGGCCTAAGCGCTCGAGAGTGGCCGGCAACGAATACTGGATGTTCTTGTTCTCACACCCGCCGCCCTTCAGGATCAGTTTGACTTCGATCTCGTCCTGCTCCCACTGCTCAAAGTGAATCACGGGCGTGCCGGGACCCAGGTTATCGCCGCTGTTTTTGCCTGTCAGCGAATCGACCGAATTCGGCCGAAGTTTGCCCAGCTTCGTCGCTTCCGCCACTGCCAGGCAAATCGCCTTGCGGATGGCGATCTGGTTCACACCCACCGGAGTATGCACATAAAAGGTCAGCATACCGGTGTCCTGACAGATTGCGCCGGAGTCGTCGGCGGCCATGTCGATATTCGAAAAGATGATGTTCAGTGCCTGCGACGCCTGCGTGTCCGGCTTCTCGGCCAGGCCGGTTGCGCTCATGGCTGCCCGCACGTCCGGGGGCAGATTCGTCGAGGTTTGCGTGATCAGCTCGACCAGGCTGTTTTGTAGGAATTGCATGGGGAAAAACTATTGTAGCGACATCATTCCGACCTGAAACAATCAGCCCAGCAGCTTCGCCATGGGCTTCGCAAAGTACGTCAGGATAAAATCCGCTCCCGCGCGACGGATCGAGGTAAGACTCTCCACCATGGCGCGCTCCTCGTCGATCCAGCCATTCTGCGCCGCGGCCATGATCATCGCATACTCTCCGCTTACCTGATACGCCGACAAGGGCACGTCAAACCTGTCGCGCGCCTGGCGGATCAGATCCAGATACGGCAAGGCGGGTTTCACCATAATCATGTCCGCGCCCTCCTCGATGTCGAGTTCGATCTCGCGCATGGCCTCGCGCCCGTTGGCGGGATCCATCTGATAACTACGCCGATCGCCGAACTGCGGCGTCGATTCCGCCGCTTCCCGGAACGGCCCGTAAAACACAGATGCGAACTTGGCCGAGTAAGCCAGAATCGGTGTATTCTGATAGCCGTTCGCATCCAGCGTTTTCCGGATCGCCCCGACGCGGCCATCCATCATGTCCGAAGGCGCCACGATATCGGCCCCCGCGCGAGCGTGCGACAGGGCGCCCGCCGCGAGCCATTCCAGCGTGGCGTCGTTATCCACGTCGCCATTCACGATCTTGCCGCAATGCCCGTGGCTCGTGTATTCGCAATTGCACACGTCGGTGATGACCAGCAAATCCGGCAATTCCCGCTTGATCGCGCGGATAGCCCGCTGCACGATACCGTTGTCGTCGTACGCGCCGGACGCTTCCTCATCCTTCGATTCCGGCAAGCCAAACAGGATGACTCCACCGATCCCGAGATCCCGCACTTCGCGGCACTCCTCCACCGCCGTATCGACCGAAAGCTGGCACTGCGGCGGCATCGAACCGATCGGCCTGCGCACCCCTTCTCCCGGGCAAACAAAGAGGGGCAGAATGAAATTCGCGGGCTCAAGCAGGGTCTCCCGGACAACGCGCCGGATCGATTCGCTCGACCGTAAACGGCGCGGTCTATGGGTTGGAAAAGGCATCTGAACGGATTCTACCTTGATGCATCAAGGTGAAAAAAACACATCTGAAAAAGAAAATACCCATCCACGTGGCTGTTTCCGGGTTTATAATCTCGACAAGCGAGCTTCACCAGACCGTGTTTTCGCCGCTTGACACCGCCTTCCGGTTCACTACAATATTCGTTATCCCCAAGTGTTGATTATGCAGACCGCCTGCGAGCATAAAAGAACGATTGTCCTCGCCCGTCGAGATGGCGTGGACTACGTGGAGTGCCTCGATTGCCGCCAGATCTTCGAAGCCGAGGATCTTGAGCCAGTCACGGCCGAAGCCGACGATGAAACCAGCTGAAATCCAGCGCCCGGCCGTAAAGCGGCGCCCCGCCGAGTAACACCGCTAACAACCACCAGTCCATCTCTGCCTCCCCTGTGGGGCACACACACTGCCTGATAGCATACGTCTATATGCATGATATGGGGGCGTTTCGCGCCAATCTGGATGCCATCGCGCAACGCTTGTCCACGCGTGGACTGACCCTGCCGGTCGCAGAGTTTCGCGAACTCGATACCGAACGCCGAGCAGCAATCACCGAAGCCGAGCAGCTACTCGCGGAGCGGAACCTGGTGTCGCGCGAGGTCGGAAGGCTTCGCAAAGAAGGCAAAGAAGGCTCCGATACGACTGACCTGCAGGAGCGTTCGCGCCTGTTGGGTGACAGGGTCTCCGCATTGAACCGGCGCGCCGAGGAACTCGATGCGAAATACCGGGAGCTGATGGCGGGCGTGCCCAACATCCCGCATGAATCGGTGCCGGTCGGAAAATCGGCCGAAGACAATGTCGTCATCAGGACGGTTGGCGAGCCCCGCACATTGGATTTCGAACCCAAAGCCCATTGGGATATCGGCCCGGACCTCGGAATTCTCGATTTTGACCGTGCCGCGAAAATCACGGGTGCGCGATTTGCCGTCTACTTCGGCATGGGCGCAAAGCTCGAGCGCGCCCTGATCAACTTCATGCTCGACACGCACACCCGCGAGCACGGATATACGGAAGTCCTGCCGCCCTTCGCCGTCAATTCCGCCAGCCTGTACGGCACCGGCCAGCTGCCGAAATTCGCCGAGGATCTTTTCAAGCTGGAGAATACCGATTACTGGCTGATTCCCACCGCCGAAGTTCCGGTCACAAATCTCTTTCGCGACGAGACGCTGGATGGAGAAAAACTGCCCATCAGTTTCTGCGCGTACACCCCCTGTTTCCGCAGCGAGGCTGGCTCTTATGGACGCGATGTTCGGGGTATCATCCGGCAGCATCAGTTCCAGAAGGTGGAACTGGTGAAGTTTACGCGGCCGGAGGAAAGCTACGATCAACTCGAACGTTTGACCGCCGATGCCGAGGACATCCTGCGCCGTCTCGATATTCCGTTCCGCACGGTCGTGCTCTCGACCGGCGACATGGGCTTCGGCTCGGCCAAGACGTACGACATCGAGGTCTGGCTTCCTGGACAGAACGGGTATAAAGAGATTTCTTCCTGCTCGAACTACGAAGCGTTCCAGGCTCGCCGCGCCAACATTCGTTTCAAGGGCGGCAAGAAGCCCGAACTCGTGCACACTCTGAACGGCAGCGGTTTGGCGGTTGGCCGGACCTGGGTGGCGATTGTCGAAAACTACCAGCAGCGCGATGGCAGCGTAGTTGTCCCGGAAGTGCTGCGCCCGTACCTCAACGCCGAGCGAATCACGAAGGCCGCGGAACTGAAGTAGCCTTTGGTCGAATCGGCCCGACCGGAACCAATAGAACCAGGACGCTCGCCATCAACGCGCATCCGCCCAGAAACAACATTCCGCTGCGATACGAGCCCGTGGTGTTGCTGAGAGCGCCCACCATATAAGGCCCGAGAAATCCACCGAGGTTGCCGAAGCAATTAATCACGCCGATACCCGCCGCCGCGGCCACATCGCTGAGAAACAGAGTCGGCAGCGTCCACAAGCTGGCGCGATAACCATGCAGTCCCGCGATGGCAATCGTGAGGAGAACCATCCCGAGTACGACATTCGCTCCGATTCGCTCGCTCGAAGAAAACACCGCGAACGCAATAGCCCCGATCCCCACAGGCACTGCTACATGCCAGCGCCGCTCGGCCGTCTTATCGGAATGCCATGCCAGTAACAGCAGCACCGGAATCTCTATGAGAAACGGCAACCCGCTGATCAGCGATACTTTCAACGTACCCAAACCCGACAATTTCTGGACAATTTTCGGCAGCCACAAAGTAAATCCCCAACTGGCGCTGAGAATACAAAAGTAAGCCAATGCGAGCAGGATCACACCGGGATGAGTCAGGAGTTTCGCAATCCTGGGCTGTGGCGGCTTGCTGCGGCGTTCCTTCTCCAGTTCGCCGGTGATCCAGGCGCGTTGTTCGGCGGTTAACCAACGAGCCTGTTCCGGCCAGTCGGTCAGATAGAAGATCGTCATGACACCCAGCACGATCGCGGGCGCGCCTTCAAGGAAGAAAAGCCAGCGCCAACCTTCGATCCGCATCCAGTGAACCTGCAGCAGGAGCCCCGACACCGGCGCACCGATAATTTCCGAAAAGGGGATCCCGACCATGAAGAACGCTACGGCCTTCGCCCGGTCCTCCTGCCGGTACCAGTGCGAAAGATATACGAGAATGCCGGGGAAGAAACCCGCTTCCGCGAGTCCCAGCATAAATCGCGCGCCGTAAAATTCGTGCGCCGTGTGGACCAAACCAGTCAGGGTCGCGAACAGGCCCCAGGAAATCAGAATGCGCGCAATCCATTTGCGCGCGCTCCAGCGCTCCACGAGAATCGCGCCCGGAATTTCGAGCAACAGATAACCCAGAAACAATATTCCCGACCCGAAACCAAAGACCTTGTTCGAGAAATGCAGATCGCGGGTCATCTCAAGACTTGCGTAGCTGACATTGATCCGATCGAGGTACGAAACGAGGTACAGCAGGAACAGGAATGGCATCAGCCGCCAGGTAATGCGACGGCGGGTCTGTGCGCCGATGGTTTCCGCGGATAAGCTGACGTCGAGACTGGCGCTCAATTTGGCCACCTGTGTTCAACCAGCCGTGGGCCGAACCATATCGAAGCGGTCTTTCGTCCGGACGTAGGTGTTTCCCGCCATGCGGCCGATCGCGCTCAATTTATCCGGGTCGATGCGGAAGTTGTCGATGTAAGCATCGTCCACATGCAACCTCACAATTTCGCCGGCGACAATGCTACCTCCGAGAGGTCTCCGGCTGAGTTCAAAGATCTGGAAGAGCTTGCACTCCATGCTGACGTGCGATTCCTTGACTCGAGGCGCTTTCACAATGTCGCAGGCGACAGGCGTCAGCCCGGCGACCTGAAACTCATCCACCTCCGGCGGAAACTCCGCCGACGTTGCGTTCATCTGCTCCCCAAATTCCTCGGAAACGATGTTTACGACAAATTCCCCGGAGCTTTCAATGTTATTCAGAGTGTCTTTCCGCTGGCCCGCAGCATTGCGTATCGGGCAGAAGCAGACCATCGGAGGATTCGCGCTGGCCCCCGTAAAAAAACTGAACGGAGAGAGATTGTAGATTCCTTCAGGGCTGATCGTCGATACAAAAGCGATGGGGCGCGGCACAATCGACCCGACCATCACCTTGTAAACATTCGGAAAACCAGCGGACTCGGGGTCGATCAGCACAATACAGTTTTACACGTTAAACTGTCATGGAGCGAGCGTGCTGTGCCCCGAGTTGCCCCGAGGTGCGCCTCGGTTCGGTTCTGCGCCGCCGGTTCTTCAATTTCTGCGACCACGCGGTTGGTCGCTCCTTAATAACTGATACGGCACCACGAGAAGGAGCAAGAAAATGGAAGCCATAGCTGTTTGTTGTTGCATGTTACGATTCCGTGCCGCGCTTTTCTGCGGCGCCATGATCGCAGTGAGTCTGAGCACGCCCGCCGCCGCGCAGTGGTTTGACTACCCAACTCCCGGAGTCCCAAGGACCGCGGACGGACGTCCGAACCTCAAGGCTCCCACACCAAAGACACCCAACGGGAAACCGGACCTCTCCGGGTTGTGGAACCCGCAGGGCACTTTAACCAACGGCGAC
>JBEKTF010000250.1:0-7171 GCA_049516355.1 Bryobacteraceae bacterium
AGCGTTACGCTCTTCGAGAAAACGCCCATTTTACAGGCTCTCCAGCCACCAGACTCCCAAGCGGATCTGCTCATTTCTGCCAATCAACTGATTCTGTTCCCTTTATAGCCGGACAGTTGTGGTGCTCTATATTAACGTCGCTTCGCCCCGGTGTTGTGCTGAGCTTAACCTCACACCGCCAGCTTCAACTTGATCGCGTCGTTCGGCGCGTGCGCAAGATCTTGCTTGGTCCCGAGATACCGTTCCGTTGTCTGAACCGACGAATGGCCGAGCAGCAGTTGAATCTGCTCCAACTCCCCGCCTGCGGTCCGGCATAGTTTTGCTGTCGTGCGACGCAAGTCGTGCGGCGCGATGTTCGGCAGGCCGGCGCCGGCGACATACGTCTTGAGCATTTGCCACACGACTTTCTCCGACATTCGGTCCCCGCAGACCTGATCGCCCCGATTGACGGGCCGGAACAGATGCCCTTCCGTTACGCCTGCCACCATCGTCCATGCATCGATCGCGTTTTTCGTCCAGGACGGCATCGGAATAGTACGGACGCGCCCGTGCTTGCCGATCAGGTCCACGATGCACCAGCGGTTGTCGCGCTGCTGAACGTGTTTCATCGTCAGGTTCGCCAGTTCGGACCGGCGCAATCCGCAACCGAGCAGCGTGGCGAACATGGCACGGTCGCGAAGTAACTTCTTGGTTCGCACGTCCGGTGCGTCCAGGAGCGTCTGCGCCTGGCCGAGGGAGAGCCAGTTCCCGACACGCACGCCGTGCGACCGGACGCCCTTGATGCGGGCGATCCCCGATGCCAACTCGGGCGCGAGCAATGCCTTGTTGGAGCCTTGAATCGCCGTCACGGCTGACGCGGAGTTCTCATCCAATGTTGTGGGCCTTTTTATACTCGGCCCAGTGGTCTTTTAGATAAAGGAATTCTTCGAGGTTTTTGCAGAGCAAGAACGGGTTGGTAGCAACTTCATCGCCAATAGTAGAGGAGGGCGCGACACCATAGTCGTGCCCCGGCCAGACTTCGATGGACGCATCGAGTTTCATCAGGCGTTGCAGGCTCTCCCATTGCTGCTTCGGATCGCTACCTACGAAATTCGCGCCTGTCCCGCCGACTTTGCCGACAAAGAGAATGTCGCCGGTCAGGAGCTTTCTGCCGCCCAGGACGCAGACGTGGTCCGGGATGTGTCCAGGGGTATGAAGAAAGCGCAGGTTGATAACGCCCACGGCAAGTTCTCCGTTGTCCTTGACACGCAAATGTGACGGATGCGGCGAGCTTTCGTGGAGCACTTCGCTGGCTTTCGTCCGCTCCAGAACGTAAGCGTTTCCGGCGACATGGTCCGGATGTGAGTGCGTGCTGATGACGTAACGGACACTGAGGCCGTGGCGCGTCGCGTGGTCGAGCGCGCGTTCCGGAGCATAGGAAGGATCGACGATCGCCGCCTCGCGCGTTGAATCGTCGCCAATCAGGTAGGCGAAGTTCCTATCCCCGCCCGCGTGAATTTGTTCGAAGATCATTTCCCCTCCCGGATACAAGCCTCTCTGCATTATAGGGCTCTGGTGCAAATTCCAACTGAGGCTTTACGCGAGCAGTTTTTGCGCCGTTCGTTTCTGGCCCAGCGATTTATCGCTGGGCGGCAGCTGGCAAGAGTTCCTGCGCTATGGCACGCGCGTCAAGGTGTCCAAATCGAAGGCGCCGGTTCAGCCCGCCAGCTTCAGCTTGATCGCATCATTCGGCGCGTGCGCCAGATCCTGCTTGGTCCCAAGGTACCGTTCCGTCGTCTGGAAAGATGAATGCCCGAGCAACATTTGGATTTGTTCGAGCTCGCCGCCCGCGGCCCTGCACAACTTTGCTGTCGTGCGACGAAGGTCATGGGGCGCAATATCCGGCAGGCCAGCACCCGAAACGTATGTCTTCAGCATTTGCCACACAACTTTTTCGCTCATCCGCTCCCCGCAGACCCGATCGCCGCGGTTGACGGGCCTGAACAGACGCTCCTCCGTGACGCCCGCCGCCGCCGTCCATGCATCGATCGCGTTTTTCGTCCACGTTGGCATCGGAATAGTACGGACGCGGCCATGCTTCCCAACGAGATCCACGATGCACCAGCGGTTGTCGCGCTGCTGGACATGCTTCATGGTCAGGTTCGCCAGTTCGGACCGGCGCAATCCGCACCCCAGCAGTGTGGCGAACATGGCCCGGTCGCGCAGCCCTTTCTTCGTGCGGATGTCCGGCGCGTTCAGGAGAGCCTGAGCCTGGCGGAGCGATAGCCAGTTGCCCACGCGGACTCCGTGCGACCGGACACCTTTTATCCTAGCGATGCCCGATGCCAACTCTGGTGCCAGCAGCCCGTTGTCGGAGGCCTCGACCGCCAGCTTTCGCACCGCCGTGATTCGAACATTAATAGAGATAGGCCCCAAGCCGCGGGCTTCGAGATCCACGCGCCAGGCGGTAACCGTTGCCTTCGTGAATCCGGCGGGCCGCGGCTCCTCCTCCGTGTACCAGGCTATGAATTCATCCAGCCCGAGATTGTATACGCGGCGCGTGATCGGCGAGGACACGCTATCGAGCACCAGCGCCTTCAATCTGCGCCATTCTGAGGCCCTGTCGGCCACCACCAGCTCGTTCATTCGCTAACTCCTTTAGCTCCTGTTATTTGGCAATATCGGGAGCTAACAGGACATTAGCTCTGGTAGCGGCGAACAGCAACTACCACAAACGGACGGACATGTCGCCTTGCTTGGCAATCGGCCCATCCACTTAATTGCCGACTTCATCCCGGCGCACTCAGCAGACTGCTAAAGTTCCAACAGCCTCAGCCAGGCTTCGTAACGGGGGCCGCCCGCTTCGCGAATTGCGCAGTCCGGTTCCTCTTTATGTGTGCAGTCGTTGAAGCGACACCGTTCTCCGCTGAATTCCGGGAAGGCCGCCTTCAGTTCATCCAGGGTCACCGGACCCAGCCCGAACTCCCTGATACCGGGAGTGTCGATTATGCGCGCTCCGTTCTTCAGGTGGTAGAGCCGTGATGCCGTGGTCGTGTGACGGCCCTTGCCGGTCTCTTCGCTCAGGAGTCCGACACGAGCCTGATCTTCCTCAGTTAGCGAGTTCAGGAGCGAGCTCTTGCCCACCCCGCTGTGACCCGTGAGAACAGCGACGCTGCCAGCGAGCCAGTCGCGAAGCTCGTCGATTCCCTGGCCTGTTTTCGTCGAACAGCGCACAATCGGTATCTCATAACTCGCTACGGCAGACGTGTCTGTGGAGAGGTCGAGTTTGTTGATGCACAGAATGGGCTGAATCCCTCCACGCGCCGCGGCGATCATGTAGCGGTCGATCAGACCTGTGCGCAATGGGGGGTTGGTTATCGCGGCGACAATCACCATGCGATCAACGTTCGCCACGATTACCCGCTCACGCCGTTCATTGACGGGATCGGTTCGGGTAAGAATAGTCCGCCGTGGCGCGATCCCGGAGACGCTGTCGTTCAAAACCGAGACTTCATCGCCCGGCACCACAGGGATCTCGCAACGGACGTGGCGAATGTACCCTTCGATGTCGACGCTGCACAATCCTGGACCGACGCCGATGACCAGGGCGTTTAGTTCGCCCGCCTCCGTCGCGGTCGGCTTCGCCTGCGCTGCCAGAAGCTTCTGTCGGCGCAACGAATTTCTCCTGTCCTTATCGCTTTCACGCATTCGCAGAACGCCGTGAGCGCGCAATCAGACCATGTCGAGCAATGAGAATGATCAACATAATCAGGGTATCGAAAAGTCTCGCCCGCCGGAAGTAGTGCCACGATTAAAGAGAGAAGGGGACTTCGCACGCCCGGAGTATATCGAGTCGTCGCGGAGCCTTACGCGGCGGCACCCGCCCGTTATGCGTCAATGTCGTTGGCATCGTCGAGTCAGATGTCGATACGATGCAGCCCTACACTCTTCGTCCAGCGCGCTATGCATCTCCAGCCGACGGTTTCCGAGTTGACTCCCACCATCCCCTTGGAGTCCGCCTCCTCGGAGCGACTGACCAACCCTGCTATCCTGAAGCTGTCAACGTTCAGGTTCCCCGTTGCCGGGTGAATCTTTGCTGGTCGGAAATTACTCGCGCGAACGTTGCAACAGCCGGTGCCTGATGCGCCGAACTTGCTGGTTGAGCGTATTTTCGAACTTCTGAACAGTTGCCAAAGATGCCTTGCCCGGCGGCACACACGCCGCCGTCGCTTTCCCCCCCTACCTGCGCAGCCTTCTTCTATCGCCCGCCCGCCACTGCGAAATACCTCGCCGGAAAAACAACTAAACACAATCGATGAATCATTTCACGGAACTCAATCTCTGCTCCGCATTGCGGAACAACCTCGCTAAGAACGAATTCGTCACTCCAACGCCCGTCCAGGCCCAAGCCATTCCCCCACTGCTGGAAGGCCGCGACGTGGTCGCCACCGCGCAAACCGGCACCGGCAAAACCCTCGCGTTCGCCATTCCCATCATTGAGGCCCTCGCCGCTGTTCCCCGCAGCAAAGCTATCAAAGTCCTTATCCTCAGCCCTACGCGAGAACTCGCCATCCAGATCGACGTAGCATTCAAGCAACTCGCCGAAGGCATGCGCATCCGCACCGCCGTTGTGGTGGGCGGTTTAAGCGAAGCCAAGCAGTTGCGCGACATCAAGGCCGGAGCCGAAGTGGTGATCGCTACCCCCGGCCGTCTATGCGACTATCTGGAACGACGTTTGATCGATTTTTCCGGAACAAACGCGGTCGTTCTTGACGAAGCCGACCGCATGCTGGACATGGGCTTCCTGCCCTCCCTGCGAGCTATCCTGAAAGAACTGCCGGCCAAGCGCCAGACGATGTTGTTCTCGGCAACCATCGAGCGTTCCGTCGCCCACCTCGTCGATACCTACGTTCACGAACCGGTGCGAATCGCGGTTGGAATCGCCACGAAACCGGCCGACCAGGTTGATCTCTTCTGCTACGAGATCGAGGAACGTTCCAAGTTCGATCTCCTGGTTCATCTGCTGAAACACGAGAAAGGATCTTTCCTCGTCTTCGCAGGCACCAAAGAGGGCGCCGACAGGCTCGCTAAATTTCTGGAGCGAGAGAAATACAAAGTGGCCTGCATCCACGGCGACCGCTCGCAGCGCGAACGCAACGAGGCTCTTCAGGGTTTCAAGGACGGCGCCTACCGCGTACTTGTCGCCACCGACGTGGCCGCCCGCGGCATTCACGTCGACGACATCGCGCACGTCGTGAATTACGATTTGCCGCAGGAGCCGGAAGGCTTCATTCACCGCGTCGGCCGCACGGGCCGCGCCGGTGCCCGCGGCGCCTCATGGACCTTCGCGGTTCCGCTGGAACGCTCCGATGTGCGCAACATTGAGCGCGTACTCGGTGTTAAGGTGCAATACCGCGAACTGCCGTCGCTGCCGCGACCGATCGGCCTCGTCAGCGACACTGCAAACTTCATGACGATTCCTTCAATCGGTTCCAGTCAGCCGGTCGGCAACGCTCCGGCGCGCACTTTCACCAGAAGCTTCTCCCCCGGTCGCCGTCGCTCCGGCCGCCGCTGAATCGAGCGTTACGGGCTGCGTCTTTGAACCAACAACGAGCCTTGTGGCGTAAGACTTCGGCTTGACGACAAGCCATTGAAGAGAGCGATATAGGTAAATATCGCTAGCCGTTTCTTCCCGCGTGTCGGCTTCCCCTGGAACTGTGTCACTCCTCTGCTGCGTTTGCAGCTCAGCCGGATTACCGGCGCGCGCCGGCTTCCGTGACCTTTCCGAACAACCGGCAGAAATTCCCACCGCCGATCTTCGCGGTCTCCTCGGGCGTGAATCCCGCCTTCAGCATCTCCTCCGCGACGGCGGGGAAAAACCCGCGTGTTTCGCCCTTCCAGATCGCATTGGTATAAGTGCGCTGCACATTCGGTTCGAGGTCTGTATCGGTGCCGATTCCGGCGTGGTCGATGCCTGCGGCGTCAACCACGCGCCTGATCTGCTCGACATATTCCTTCGCCGTGTCAGCTCCACGGTTCCAGACGCCAATGATGCCGCCCGCGGCCGCGATGTCGCGCATCTCTTCTTTGCTCAAAAGGCGCGGCGTCATATTCGGGATCTTGTTCGGTTCACCGGGTCCTGGCAGCGGACCGGTGTGGGAGAAGATCATGGGCTGAGTCGAAATCTTCAGCGCTCCTTTCACGCCCTCATAGCTCATGTGTGTAAGGTCCACAACGATGCCGAGCCGGTTGCACGCCCGGATGACCTCAGCGCCGAAATCGGTCAGACCGCTCAGGTGGGCCGGTTTCGTGTAAATGTCGCCGAGGGGTTTGACCTTGTCGTCGCGCTCGTGCACCAACTGCAGATTGCGCAGACCTCGCTTGTACACCTCCTCGACACGTTCGATGCGGCCCTCCAGAAACTGCGCGCCCTCGGCGGACTGAATGATGCGCGGCTGGCCCTGCGCGTGCCCCGTTTCGAGATCCTTAAGGGTCAGGGCTCGGCTCACGTGGCTGGCCGAGAGCAGGCGGTCTTCGAAGGCGAGCGCTTCGAGATTGTGCTTGTAGTCCTCACCCGGCGCGGCGGGCACGCTGTCTACTTCATATGTCTGGATGACAGCGGAGAAACCGGTCCGTTTCATCTCCCCCGGCAGATCGAACTGCGGCAGCGGCGCGTTCGGCTTCCCGAAGGGGATGCCCACGTGGCTGTGCATGTCGATCGAGATGGTGTTGGCGAGCACCCGGGCAAGGCGGGGGTCGGTTTCGGCGGCGTTAAGAAAACGCTGGCGGTGGAGTGTGGCGCCGGCGGCCAGCGCTGTAAGGAACCTGCGGCGGGAGGCATTGAAGTGTGACTGGGCCATGGCCTATTCTCTCTCCGGCCAGAATGACGCATTCCGATCCTTGCGATCAAGCCCCCACTCAATTGTTGAGGATCACGCCGGAGCGTTGCTTGATCATCAGAGGAATGATGGCCCGGGCCACCAGCCAACTCCCCTTCAGATTGGTGGCTATCAGCATGATATCCGCAAATATCGCTAGGTATTTTGGCGGACGCTTGCGCGGGCATTGTGGCTCAGTATTCGTCGTCGACTACTTTGAGCGGGCTGGATATAGCGTGGCCTGTTCGCTTTGCAACCGCGTGCAGTCCCTCCGCCGCGTCCCGCGTGATGGGAAGCTTCCTGCAAACGTCCAG
>JBEKTF010000251.1:0-7170 GCA_049516355.1 Bryobacteraceae bacterium
ATCCAGATCGCATGTCCGGAAGTTCTTGCTCACAGACCCAGGATAGAAAAGCCCCTGTCTGAGATCAAGTAATCTTTCCGCTCGACCCGGAATCGTTCAATCTATTCCCGACACGCTCCTAGGGAACGCCGGCGGTCTTCGCCGCCGGTTCTTTTTTCAGCCGTTACTTCTGTGCGAGAACGTATTTCGTCAGCTTTTGAGGGCCGACTTCCGCTCCGTAAATATTCCCCTTGGCATCCGCCACAACGCCTTCCGCCCCGCTGGTATTCGAGATAACGGTCCCGCTGTTGTTGGCATACTTCTCGTCACTGTCCGGATTCGGCTGCGTATCCGGAATGAACGCCGTTACTTTGCCGTCTTTCGCGCTGCCGACGCGAATGCCCCGCTTGAAACCGGGATTGGTCTTGTTATTCGACTGCGAGTCCGTCACATAAATGTTGTCCTTCGCGTCGATGAAAATCCCGCTCGGGGCGCCGAATTGCTTCCATTCCTCGATAAACTTTCCATCCTGGTCGAAGATCTGGATTCGGTTATTCGAACGGTCGCCCACGAACAGCCGTCCCTTGGAATCGAAGGCGAGCGCGTGGGGAGTGTTGAACTCACCGGGACCCGACCCCTTATGTCCCCAGACCTTGATCAACTTTCCGTCGCTGGCAAACTTCATGATGCGGGCGTTTGTATCTCCACCGTGCCCGTCGGCGACGAAGATGTCCCCGTTCGGCGCAACCACAACGTCCGAAGGGCTGTTAAACAAATTGAGACTGGACCCGACCAGGCCCGGCCTTCCGAGCGTCATCAATACCTGCCCGTCGGGGCTCAACTTCACAACGTCGTTGCCTTTTCCGTCTTTGGCAACTTCGTCGACGATCCAGACGTTGCCTTCCTTGTCCACGAAAATGCCGTGGGGCAGTATGAACATTCCCGCGCCGAAGTTCTTCAGCAGCTTCCCGGAGGGATCGAATTCGAAGATCGGATTCGCCGTGCTTCCGGCGCATGAGTTGGCGCCACATCGATCGGCGACCCAGATATTGCCGGTGCGTCGATCGATATCGACTGCGCTGGTTGATCCCAGCGTTCTTCCGGCCGGGAGCTGCGCCCACTGATCGAGCGCGTGATAAGGATTCGACTGGCCATACATCTGGCCCGCGGACAACAGAACAACGAACAAAGCAGCGATTTTCATCCAGACTCTCCCCATCTTTTATCTCTCGGCAGCGCGGCATAGTCAACCGATGCTCCGGGCCGCGCCCGATCCATTCGCCGGAATTGCGCGTATCATAGTATGTGGAATTGAGGTATGTGGAACTGAGAGGTCAAATGCGAAAAGGAATATTGAGCACTGCAGCGATAATGGTGGCCGGTGGATTGACGCTGGCGACAGCGGCCAGCTTCCCCGACCCGCCCAAAGTGAACACTCCCGCCCAGGGCACGGCATCGATCGTACTCGCCGGTGGTTGTTTCTGGGGGATGCAGGGCATCTACGAGCACATGAAAGGCGTGACGAACACGGTGGTCGGGTACGCCGGCGGCAAGGCGGCGACAGCCAAATACGACCTCGTCAGCGAGGGCGACACGGGGCATGCCGAATCCATCAAGATCACCTACGATCCCTCGAAGATCACCTACGGCGAGCTGCTGAAGGTTTATTTCTCCGCGGCGCATGATCCAACAACGCTCAACAGGCAGCATTACGACGTCGGCACGCAGTACCGCTCCGCCATCTTCTATTCCGACGAAGAACAGAAAAAAGTCGCCGAAGCCTACATCCACGATCTGAACGCCGCCAAAGTATTCAAGGATCCGATCGTGACGCAGGTCGTGCCGCTGCCGGCGTTCTACCCCGCCGAGGGCTATCATCAGCACTTCCTCGATCACAATCCGAACCAGGGCTACATCGCAGCGGTGGATATCCCGCTGCTGAAAGGGTTCCAGGAAAAGTATCCCGACCTTTATACCAAGGAGATCAAATGAGCAGTCGCCGCAGTTTCTTGATGAGCCTCGCGGGCGGAGCTGGCGCGTATACGTTGCTGGCGGCCACCGATCAGGGCCGGTCGGCGAAGGTTCGTGTCGTCGAGTTCGACGCGAATGGCAACAAAACAGGAGTCGTCGAAGTGAGCAAGGTCGTAAAGTCGGAAGAAGAATGGCGCAAGCAACTTACGGCGCAGCAGTATGATGTCACGCGCAAGGAAGGCACCGAGGCCCCGGGTTCGGGCAAGTATGCCTATAACCACGCCGACGGCATCTATCACTGCATCTGCTGCAACACGGTGTTGTTCGATTCGAAGACGAAATTCGAATCCGGCACCGGCTGGCCGAGTTTCTATCAGCCGATCGCGAAAGAAAACGTGGTCGAGGTGACAGATCGCAGTTTCGGCATGGACCGCACCAAAGTCAGTTGCGTGCGATGCGATGCCCACCTGGGTCACGTGTTTGACGATGGCCCGAAGCCGACCGGTCTGCGGTATTGCATGAACTCGGCGTCGTTGAATTTCGTGGCCCGCGGCAAAACCACCAGCTGATATTTGGGAACGCCGGCGGTCGCCTTGGCGCCGCCGGTTCTGTTACTTGTCCGCCTGAATTTTAAGGGCGATCTGATAATCGATGCACTGGGACATCACGTCCAGGAACTTTCCGTAATTCGCCTCTCCGGCGATAAACGGATTCGGCTCCCCCTTCTTCCGTGCTGCGAGCTTTTCCAGTTTCCCGGAAAGGTCGTCCATCAGCGGATGATTCTGCAGTTCCACATCCACCTTCATCTTGTCCGTCTCCTGCTTGAAATGGGCAATCGAACTCTGGTAGGACTGCAAGCCCTCAATGGAAACGCGCCCCGGCAGCAGAATCGTCCCGCCGAACATCGCCGCCATGTGCGTTTTCCTCTCGTCCTTCACCGGGAAAATGAATCCCATCGAACCCGGCGTGTGCCCCGGAATAGCGACCGGTATCACCTGCTCGTCGCCAAGCACAATTGGCTGACCCTCGGTAATGATCATGTCTTTGCGAGGCGGCGTGACCCGCGCCGGCCCTTCCGCCGGAGGCTTCAACATCATGTCCCAATCCGCCGCCGAGACATAGATATGCGGGTTGAAGTGTTCCTGCAGATAAAACGATGCGCCGAAATGGTCGGCATGGCCGTGAGAAATAATCACCGTCTTGAGCATCGCCGGATCGAGCCCGAGCTTCTGGAATCCAGGCATCAGCAGAGTGTCCACCTGATTTGCGTTCAAAGCGTCGATCATCATCAGGCCGGCGGATGTCTTGATCACATAAGCAACCGTCCCTTGATTACCGATCGCGTACACATTATCGAAAATCCTGGTGGGCTCGATGTTCGGATCCGTCGCCGCGTTGGCGTGCGGCGTTTCGCAGAAAAAGTGCTCCGCCGTAGCCCACTGTGTGCCGGCTGTTTTCTTCGCCTTCTCCAGCACGGCCGTCACAACCTCGGCTGCGCCTTTAGCACCCCGCTCCTGGGCTTGCGCAACTTGCGCAACGCCGGCAGCGATTACGAAGCACGGGAGAACACCGCAGATCTTCTTTACTATCGGGGGTCGATTTAACATGGGGCTTTTGGATTCTAAACCTGCTGACCGTGCGTGTCAATCCGTGCTGGATTAGACTAAGTGAGGTATCGGTCCGGATCACGCACCCGAGGTCATTTCATCATGAAGCTCTTTCTATCGTTATTGCTCACGCTCGCGGCGAACCATCTCCTCGCCCAATCGACGGCCCCGCCTGACGCGAAGCAGATGCCGAATCGCTGCCCCGGCAATGCTCGACTGGGCGACCTTTCCGGCAGCCCGGCGTGGAACGGCTGGGGCGTCGATTCCTCCAACACACGTTTCCAGACGGAAAAAACAGCCGGGCTCACCGCCGCTCAAGTACCTCAACTCAAGCTGAAGTGGGCTTTCGGTTTTCCCGGCGCTAAAGCTGTCTTCGGGCAGCCCACCGTCGTTGGCGGACGCGTCTTCCTCGGCGTCGATACTGGTTCTGTCTACGCGCTGGACGCCGCCACGGGTTGCGTCCACTGGGCGTTCACTGCCGAGGCCGGCGTCCGTACCGCCATCTCGGTCGATCGCGTGAATCAAACCCCCATGGCGTTTTTCGGCGACCTGAAAGCCAACGTCTATGCCGTGAATGCCGCAACCGGCGAACCGATCTGGAAGGTGAAAGTGGAAGATCATCCCGCCGCGCGCCTGACCGGAGCGCCGAAGCTTTATGAGGGACGCTTGTACGTGCCGGTTTCTTCCGGGGAGGAGGGCGCGGGCCGCAATCCCCAGTACGCCTGCTGCACGTTTCGCGGCAGCATAGTGGCGCTGGACGCCGCGACCGGCCGCCAGATCTGGAAGAGCTACACGATTCCCGAAGCTCCCCAGGCCATCAAAACCGCGACGGGCCAGCGCTGGGGTCCGGCAGGGGCCGCCGTGTGGAGCACGCCCACCATCGATCCCAAACGCCGCGCCCTCTATGTAGGTACAGGCGACGCGTATACCGAGCCCGCCCACAAAAACAGCGATGCCGTCATGTCGATGGACCTCGCCACCGGCAAGATTCAATGGGTCATGCAGGATACCGAAAACGATGCATGGCTGGGCGGCTGTGATGCCGACAAGCCGGCCGGGAACTGCCCCGAGAAACTCGGTCCCGATCATGACTTCGCTTCTCCACCGGTTCTCAAGGTTCTTCCCGACGGTCGCAGAATGCTGGTCGTCGGCCAGAAGAGTGGCAACGTGTGGGCTCACGATCCGGATAAGAACGGCGCGGTGTTATGGAGAACAGCCCTCGTGAACGACACTACCAAATTCGGCGGCAAAATCATCTGGGGTGGCGCCGTCGACGATCAAAACGCCTACTTCGGTCTGGGCACCGGCGGGATCGCCGCAGTGCAGATCAAAGACGGCGAGCGCAAGTGGTTTAACCCGCTGCCCGTCAGCCCCGCCATGGCGAAACACGTCGGACACGATGGTCCCCTTACCGCAATTCCAGGCGCTGTTTTCTCGGGAGGATGGGACGGCGTCCTGCGCGCGCTTTCATCGGTCGACGGGCACGTTTTGTGGGAGTACAACACAGTCCGCGATTTCGACACTGTGAACGGCGTCGCGGCGAAAGGCGGATCGATGGGTGCCGCGGGCCCGACAATTGTCGGCGGCACGCTCTTCGTGAACTCCGGATATATCGGCGTCAAGAACGGCCTGCCGGGCAACGTGCTTCTGGCGTTTTCCGCCCAGTAGAACGGCCTTAACTCGCCGCGTGTAGGCGCCGTGCATAAGAAACGATGGCGTCGGAAACCGCCTTCGGCTGTTCCAACGGCAGCGCGTGTGAAGCGTTGGGGATCACGACTACCGAAACGCGTTTTGCGCCGAACTCCTGCACCAGTTCATCGGAGGTCGATCGCGGGCGAAAGGGATCGTACTCTGCTTGGATATCCAGCAGCGGCGCGCTTCCGGCGGACCAGTATTCCTTCTGCGCCGTAGTATCGCGCGCATTCTCCTCACCCCGTTGCACCGTGGGATGAAACCCCGTCAGCCAGATCCTCGGATCGTGCCCGGGAGCGAAAAATACCTTCTGCAGATATTCGACGCGTTTACTCTCGGGCTGTGAGTTGTCTGTCGCGATGTTGAGCCAGCTCCGCACCACCGGGTCCGCCTTCTTCTGCGCCGCCGCGACCAGAACCACGGCCCGCACCAGTTTCGGGTAATCCACCGCCGTCATCTTCGCTACAAAATGCCCAAACGCATGCCCCGCCACGATCGCGGGCCCGGCGTTCTCGTGCTCGATCGCCGTAGCCACGTCGCGCGCGTAATCGTGCAGCGTGAGATTTTCCATGGGACCCGCGCTGCGGCCAAAGCCACGCGGCTGCGGCCGCAGAACGCGAAACCCCGCAGCGGCGATCTGCGCGGCCACCGGATCGAATTCCTCCGAATCGCGCCCGAGCGAAGGCAGCAGCACAATCAGCGGCCCGCGCCCTTCCGCAATCAGATCGATGGTGACGCCGTCGCGGACCACCACATCGCGCGTTCGCGCCGGTTTCGTCTGCGCGGTAACCACTTCGGCGAATACTCCGGACAGGGCCAGTATGAAAAGCAATCGAGTCGTCATGGTACGGAATTGCCTCATTGGTGCCCGGGGCGGGAATTGAACCCGCACTCCCGTTGCCGGAAAACGGATTTTAAGTCCGTTGCGTCTGCCGATTTCGCCACCCGGGCATATTGAAAATAAACAACTTATTGCGATCTTGCGTGCTCGTTATTCATCAGTGTAGCGGAAACTGTAGCGGCACGCTGCAAACTCAGCGTGGTCATGCGTTCATAGGCCAATTCGACCGCCTCCGGCGAGGGATGAACGTACCTTTGCGACACTGTCACCGTAGAATGCCCCATCAGTTTCATGATCGTGAAAGCATCCGCTCCCGACTCTCCCAATCGAGTCCCAAACGAGTGCCGCAACGAATGTAGCACGAAATCGGAGGGCGTCTTGAGCAGCTTCCGCACTCTGGAATGTTGCTGGTCCAATTGACTCGCCCAGACATCACACCACGACCACACAGGGATCATTGCCAGTCCCGATTCTCCCGGCGCAACGGCAAATTATTTCAGTTCAGACAAACTTCTCAAAACCGCCGCTGCCCGAGGCGATTTGGGTGTATATTGTCCAGCACTGGTTCCCGGATGTATTCAGTTTTGGACAGAGAATCCGATTCAGTTGGCAGTACTTACAGGACTGCCACTCCCCCGAACGTTCGGATCTTGCAGACAAGACATCGATTCAACAGGCCAGGAACGATGAAAGATATCGACTACAAGGAGATAAAAATGTTCACCACAATGAGAAGAGTCGTATTAACGGGGGTCCTCGCCGTTCTGGCCAGCGCGCAGGCATGGGCAGTTATACCGATCAGCACTTGCCCGTTCACTATTTCAGTGCCGGGTAACTACATCGTCACCGCAGACCTGCTGACCTGCGCGGGCGATGGAATAGATATCAACGCGAGCAATGTGACCGTGAATTTGAATGGTCACATGATTACGGGAACACCAGGAGCTGGGACTGGGATTAACGTTACTTCCGGCGGAAGCCCCCGCCTGAACCACATCGGCATTTCAGGTCCCGGTTTGATCCAAGGCTTCAATTATGGTATTACCATCAGCAACTCTGATTATGTTCAGGTGAGCCTGA
>JBEKTF010000252.1:0-7167 GCA_049516355.1 Bryobacteraceae bacterium
GACCGGGGCATTCGCTTCTTCGAGACCTCCGAAACTTACGGCGAGATGCACAGGATGCTGGGCGCGGCTCTGAAGGGCATTCCTCGCGATACGTACCGGCTGATGTCCAAGGTCACGACGCGCGAAGGGGTGAATCCGCAGGCGAAGATCGAGGAGCTGCGCAGGCTGGCGAATACCGATTACTTCGACGTGATGCTGATGCACTATCAGCACACGGCTACGTGGCCGACAGACACCATGCGGTGGCAGGACGGGATACTGGAAGCGAAGTCGAAGAAGGCTGTGGTGGGGTACGGCGCGTCGGTGCACGGGCTGCCGGCGTTGCGCCGGTGTCCGGGTAACAAGTGGCTGGAGATCGCCATGATCCGGATGAACCACAGGGGTACGAGAATGGACATGGAGGATTACAACACCAACGGGCAGGGGAACGTGAGCGAAGTGGTCACGCATGTGAAGCAGGTCCGCACGGAAGGCATGGGCGTGATCAGCATGAAGCTGGTGGGAGAAGGTGCGTTCACAACCCGAGAGGAGCGGCAGGCGGCCATGAGGTTCGCGTTCAATAATGCGGGCGTCGATTGCGTGACGGTTGGTTACAAGAATACGGCGGAGATCGACGAGGCTATTGAGAATGTGAACCTGGCGCTGACATAGCTGACAGCGGCCACGAAGTGCGCGCCACGGTGACCGTTTTCTGAACGATTTGTGCACAGCCGCGGTAGTCTCAGCAACGAGCCGAAACCGACTCAGCCCGAAACGATATCCACAAATATCGGTAGCGGGTTCTGCTGCGGCCGCGCTCAAGATGTGTTAACACCTTCCCAGCGTTGCAAACTTGGTTCTTGCTTGCAACGACCCTCATAGCTCGTTCAATGCGGTGCCGACGCCTCGGAGGAACAATCATAATTTATTTGATCTCCCGTGATGTCGTCCGTCTCCGCAGTAGGCCCACGTTTAGTAATCGTAAATGTGCTCGACGGGCAGCCCGCCCATGATGATGTGAAGATCCGCAACGGGCATTCGAAGCACCACGCGTTTTGAAGGTGTCTCCGTCAATACCACACTTGAAAACAGTAACTCGCCCACAGGCAGTTGAAAGCTCCAGTCGCCTGGCACAACGGCAGTCACCATAATCTGGCGGTTTCCCGCGATCTCCGCAAACCGTGCGTGGGCTCGCAACAACTGGTCGGCGGTTTCCGTAAATTTCTGGTATCTTGGCATCCGGACAATGAACGAATCGGTTCCGACCGATTTCACCCTACGTACCGCAGGAATCCCGGCCAGGACGGCATCCGACGTATTTTCGATCAGCGCGTAAGTGACATCCTCCTCGACGCCATAAACGGCATGACTGGCCAGTTCAATGAGGCCGCAATAGACGGCCTCGATTCCGTAATCGAGCGAAAGCCAGACCTTTCTCTCCCACTTGCGCAACACGTGCGGCCCCAAAAGCTTCGTATCCGTCCAGAGCTTCCGAAGAGCAGGAAAGAATGGAAATTCGTAAAACGGGCGGTCCTGCACGAAGGCACCATACTCCTGTGCCACTCGCGCGGCGTATCGATCCTCGTCCGTCGCCTCACGCCCGCCAATCCATTCCGTAAACCGACCGACCGTATTTTCGTATGCGCCTTTGAGCCCATATTCCACCGTGAAGCTGGTTCCGATTACGACCAGCATCAGATGATCTCCGAAATTGAACGGGTACCTGCCGTGCACCACCCCGTATGAGCAGCAATAGCCGCTCCAGTACTGTTCGATGGCGCTGAAATACGGAAATCCCGAGGGCAAGTGCGTTTGCTGCCAAGTCGCCTTTTCCTGATAGCTCCAGACGATGTACCACTCCGCATAGGTCAGGAACGTATCGTCCTCCGGCCGCGCGTAGTCAGGGATACCGTTCCCGACCTTTGTGTGAGCGGAAGGCTGAAATTTTCCCCGAACCGTCGAGCAATGAAGAACGAATACTGCCGCGCCGGCCACGAAGAGGCACACGGCCACGACGCCCGCACTCAGCAACCACTTTAGACATCTACGCAGCCGTGGGAATCGCACGGTTCGCGCCTTTATCAGCCATCGCCGCGATGATGAATGCCGAGATGAAAATAATCGTGTGTGGCAAGTTTACCAGGAGATTCGTCATCGGGCTAATCGTCTGAAGATGCGTGAAGACGTAGGTGACCACGTCTATCCCATAAACGACACCCAGCATCCAGAAGTAAAGTCGCGCCGCTTTCTTCGAAATCAATGCGCAAATGACCGCCAGGGCACCCAACGCGAGATGTCCGGCATCTACCAGAGGCGTCATGCTGAAGAGTCCGAACATTTTGCCGTTTGCGTCCATCGTTCCTGGTACATAATCGAGCGAATAGACCCCGAGAAACAGGAACCCGTATCCCAAGGCGATCTTCTGGATTGTGCTGGTCTTCGTTCGTGCCATTGCACTATCGTACTCGCAAAAATGCCGGTACACTTTCTTCATGCGCCTGCTGATCGTATTCGCTGCCCTTACGACAAGCCTGTGGGGACAATCGCCGGCGACTGAGCCAGACCTTTACCGAAAGACCCACGACGCGCTGTTCGCCTCATTCCTTCCTGTCGATGAATTGAAGAGCGATTCAAAACTATCGCAGCTGCTGAACACCGCCGACGAGGGCATATGGGCAAGCGCGAGCCAGGTTCCACAGTTCCGGCAGTTGATTGCGCCTTTCACCAACCTTGGCGCGTTTGGGTCCGCGTGCGGCATGGACACCATCGTCCGCGCTGCGCAGGCCACAGCCTATGCGGATATGACTTCGTCCCTACGCGCGCGCGCGCTTTTGCTCCTTGAACGGTGTCCCGATAACGAACCGCGCCGCCTTGTGGCGAGCGTGCGGAATTTCTATGTCGTTAAAGCCTACGGCGCAATTCAGGAGCCGTTGACAGGAGTCAAAATCAACCTCTATGCGGCCTCCGATTGGATCGAACGCAACCGCCCGGAACTGGCTCCGACACGTCTCCGCTATGATGCCGACCGAAAGGAAATCACGCAGGTAGGATCGCCGATCGACTATCTGATCGTGGGCAGCGGACCTGCAGGGTCAGTTCTCGCGCATGAACTGCGGCGCGGAGGCAAACGGGTCGTCCTGGTCGAGAAGGGCTCATTCATCGTTCCCGGTTCAATGGAGACCAGGCTGATCGACGACCTGATCGATACTCGAACTACAACGGACGGAGCAATCCGCGTGCGCAATGGACTGGCGGTTGGCGGCGGCTCTCAGGTCAACGTGGACCTTTGTTTTGCCCCCACTCTTCCCAGCATTCTCGCGAAAATTGACGGGTGGCGCCGCGAAGGGCGAATCGGGAAAACGGACTTCACGAAGAAGCAGCTGGGGAATGCATACGAATGGGTGAAGTCTGCCGTTGGAACGCGCGTTCTTGCAGAGGCCGAGATCAATGTCAACAACCGGGCATTATGGGATGGCGCCAAGCTGGCCGGTCTCCATCCATCCTTGTACGATCTGAATACGTATCCTCCGGGAAATTCGCCCTATCCGGTTACTGACAAGCGGTCCTCAGAGAGCCAGCTCCTGCTGGACGCTTTGAACGACACTCTGAATCCCCTCGGAATGGTCCCCGATGCCGATGTACGCCGCGTTCTGTTCGACGAAAACCGCAGAGCGACCGGAGTGGAACTCCGGATTCGCGCGCCCATCACTGGTGTCGGCGTGATCCGGGACCCCAACGGATTCCGTATGGCCGATGGCACGACCGCGACCATACACGCCCGGAACGTGATTCTTTCTGCCGGGGCGCTGGGCTCGCCGTCCATACTCCTTCGCTCCGGCGTGCATAACGATGGGATCGGACGCGGCGTGGTCCTCCACGTTTCGATGCCGATCATGGGCCTCTTCGATCAATTGGTCGATGCGCTCACCGGGACCGAAGCATCGGTCTACGTCTCGGACAAACTTATTAGCGATGGCTACGCGCTCGAATCCATGTCGGACCAGCCGCTCTACGCTGCATTGATGTCTCCCGGGCCGCCGATGCATACCTTTGACATGGTGAGATCGTACCGGCACCTTGCGGGATTCGGTGTGATGCTGATCGATACGCCATCGTCTGAGAACCGTGTCACGCTCGATAGAGATGGGGAGCCGATTGTCAACTACGTGCTATCGGAGTCGGATAAAATTCGCTTCCGCCGTGGCGTCGCCGAAGCCGTCCGAATCATGTTCCTCGCGGGGGCGAAGCAGGTGTTCCTTCCAACGACGGAAGACATCCTTGGCGATGGAGTAAGCCCTGTGATCCTCACCAATCCCAAACAGGCCGATGCGGTTGCAAAGAATCTACGCTTCGTCCCGAACCAGACAATCGTCACCTCCGCTCACATGCAGGCGACGAACAAGATGGGATCAAGCGAAGCCAACAGCGTAGTTTCGCGTGATTTTCGCGTCTGGGGAACGACGAATTTATACGTGGTGGATGGAAGTGTTTTTCCGACATCGATCGGTGCAAATCCAATGCAGAGCATCTACACCTTCGCGAAGATCTTCGCAGATCGCATGGCCGCAGTCGCGACGGTCAGATGAAATTCTTAGTACATCACCAACGGAACACCGGGTCGAAGATCCCGGCGGGAAGCGCGGTGTTAAGGACAGATATCGGTAGGTGTTTATGCTTTCCTGCCGGATTCTCCATTCAATTTTCCACTCCCTTTACTGCGTGACTTGATGCCGCACGCCGCCGTTTTCACGTTTTGACGATGCCAGTATTTGGAGCAAACGCTATAGCTTCCTAATCTCGGTAAGTACGGTGGCGAGCGCCTTGCGAAATTGTTCCGGTGTGGAGACTTCGAATAGGCGGGGCTCAAGCGGCTTGAGCAGAGGTTCGAGCTGATCCGTCTGCGAAACCGAATTAACGCGCACGGGAAGGTCCCCTTCTGGCAGTCGCCGGCGTTGCCGCCCGGTGGGCGCGGAAGGAGGCCCAAAGATAATCTGCGGAGGCGGCTGATACCGGATGTAATAGACTCGTGCGTCCGCCATACCGTCGAGTGCGATGGGATGTACCTCCTGGCCAGACTCGAATCGGACCGAACTGCTTAGAATAATCACGACTGGTGTTCTTCGTGGCGGCGGCCCCTTCGCCGCGCCGATTTTCCGATAGATTTCATCGAGAAAGAATGCCGCGGTGTACTTCCGCTTTTCGAGGGACTTCACGTCAATCATCCCGGGATTGAGTTCGGACAAAGAGCCTGCCGCTTTCGACCAGTCCAGCCCCTGCATATTGTCCTGCTGATATATGACGCGGCGCGTGGAAAGGTCGAGCCACGCAAGACTGAACGTCGTCTCCCCCCAGTCCACTTGAGACAACACTTTGGTGGTCGGCAGGAGCAACTCCAGGTTTCGATTCTGAACGCGGTTAGAACCTGTCAGCCGCTCTGATGGCGTCAGATTCACCACGAGATCGACGTGAACCGGTTCGTGAGTTTCCACCGCCAGCCGCAACTTTCCTTGCATGGACGGCAGGAACCAACTGTCCGGCGGCATCTCTGGAGTAACTAGTTCCACGGCAGGCAGATCGCGCCATGCGCCCGGCAAAGGATCGTTCTTCAGCGGTGAGACATGCAGTTTGCGCTTGATGACGCTGTGTTCTGCCGTCGCACTGGCGAATATCGCGATTGAAATATTGTAATCGCCGGGAAGCACGAAGAAAAGATGAGAGAAGACCAGATTACTAGCTTTCATTCCCTCCTCAATGTGCTCGAGGTCCATCTCCTGATGGCTCTGCCATGCCCGGCCTTTCTCGTCACTCACCTGTACGAGCACGAGGAACTGGCCCTTGCCGCGACGCCGTACCAGCTCGGCGCCATCCACCTCAACATCTACGCGGCTGGCCAGACGCTGATGAGGGGAGAGTTCCGGCTCGGACACCCGCACATTCCAGTGGATGGGCGACTGGTCGCTCCGGGAGAGCCATTGATCAAAAGGAATCTGAGAGAAGATGGGGTCCATCAAACCGGGCTCCGCCGCAGGGGACTGCGCGGCGAGCGGGGAGGTGGCAAGGGCACTGAATATTAGGTAAAGCGCGAAGCGCGTCACTGGAGCAAATGAAGGATAACATTTCCATGCCGCGCGGGAGTTGCAGATGGCCCTTGCGCCGGGAACAATAGGCATGCGGCTTCAACAGGGCGCCGGAACTAACGAAGCGAAGCGGAACGATATCAACGAATATCGCTAGGCATTTTCCCTGTGTCGCTCGACGTTGCTCCAGGGAGGCGATTCAGCGGTTGCACGCCCTTCCCCAGCCCGATGGGGACGCAATGCCCGTCATCCAGGCGCTATTCGCTCCTCGATCAAGTAGACTGGACTGGATCGATTAGGCGAGGAGGACCTGACTTTAATGAGCTTGAAGTTGAATAGACCCATGCGATTGCTTCTTTTTTCGACAATCATTGTTTCCATGACTTTCTTGGTATCTGCTCAAGATGCAGGCCGCGGAGGTCAGCCCGCGGGTGGCGCCGCACCTGCGCCGCCGGCAATGACGTTGACTATTCCGGGATTTCCCGACAGCGGCCAGATTCCCGTTAAGTTCAGTCAGGCAGCTCCGGGCGTTGCCGTCGGCGAGGGTACGTCGCCGGCGATGAGCTGGGCCAACGCGCCCGCTGGCACGCAGAGTTTTTTCCTCAACATGCACGACCTGGATCTCGCCCGCAACAAGACTACTGACGATCAGGCGCACTGGGTCCTCTGGAACATTCCGGCGACCGCGACCGGCCTGCCCGAAGGCGTACGCAAGGGATCGCAGTTGCCCGACGGAAGCTATCAGATCAGCGCCACGGGACCCATGTACCGCGGTCCGGGAGCCGGCGCGAACGGTCCGTTCCACCATTACGTGTTTGAGCTCTACGCCCTGGACACCAAGCTGGATGTGAAACCATCGGCCGACGCTTTCGAGACGCGCGCCAACGTTATGAAAGCGATTCAGGGTCACATCCTGGCGAAAGCGGTCTACTGGGGCCTGTTCCGACGGCCGCAGTGATCCCCAGGAAATCTAAAATAAGAACCCGCCATCGATAACGCATTATAAGAGGGCGCTTCTTTTGAGAGGGCATGCCGGGGATCCAGTGCGTGAAGCAACCGTGAACTCGAAGTCGGCGGCGAGTTCGAGCCTATTGGGAGGGGGTTCCCCCTC
>JBEKTF010000253.1:0-7151 GCA_049516355.1 Bryobacteraceae bacterium
GGGCAGTGCAAGCGCGTCCGATTCCACCAGTACCGATTTCAGCCGGCCCCGCTCCAGCTTGGTGCGCGCGCCTGTCAGCATCGGGTGGCAGAAATCGCTCCCCATCAGTCTCCGCCCCGCTTCCCGCTCGAGCGCAATCAGCAGGTCGCCGGTGCCGCAGGCCAGATCCAGCACTCTCGCGCCCGGCCGTTTGAGCACGTCGCGGACCCGTGCCACCGTGTGGCTGCGCCAATAGCGATCGATGTTGGCCGAAAGCAGGTGATTTGCGAGGTCATACCGGTGCGCCACACGGCCAAACATCGAACGCACCCAGCGCGACGCTTCCTGCTCCGAACGGGCTCCCTCGGGGCTCGTTCCCACGGAAGCCGTTCCTCTCCGCGTTTCCTCCTCAACGGTATTCATGTCCGGCATTCTGTCAGCGCGCGTTCAATCGCGTTATGCGCCGCCGCGATCGGCACATCCGACCGCACCACCACCTCGCCGATCTTCACCGGCAAGACGAAATGGATACGGTGCTGGATCGTCTTCTTGTCCTTCATCAACCGGACCTGCAGGTCGACGCGGCTGACGCCCTTGCAATCCGGAATGGGCCCATAAGCATCCAGGACCTTGATAATCGCGGTGGTGTCTTCCGGGGAAATCATCTCCAGGGTTTCCGCCAGGCGCGTTGCCGCCCGCATCCCCCAGGACACCGCTTCGCCATGCAGGAATCGTGTGTAACGCGTCTCCGCCTCGAGCGCATGTCCGAAGGTGTGTCCGAAATTCAGTATGCGCCGCAGGCCCGATTCCCTCTCATCCGACGACACCACCTCAGCCTTGATCCGTACCGATTCCGCGATAATCCAGTCCACCACCTCCGGCGATTTCGCCAGCACTTCCGCGCTCCGTTCCTTGAGTAACTGGAACAGCGGTTCGCTCCGGATCACTCCCGCCTTGATGATTTCATATAACCCCGCATGGTATTCGCGATCGGGCAGGGAAGCCAGTACCGCCGGATCGATCAACACCGCGAGCGGCTGGTGGAAGCTGCCGATCAGGTTCTTGCCCGAGACCAGATTCACGCCGGTCTTGCCGCCGACCGCCGCGTCGACCTGCGCGAGCAACGTGGTCGGGACCTGGATTACCGGCACGCCCCGCATGAAAATGGCCGCGAGGAATCCCGCCATATCCGTCACGATTCCGCCGCCCACCGCGAGCACAAGGCTCGACCGGTCGCCCCCGCGCTCCAGCATCTGTTCCGCCAGCTGCTCGATATGCGAAAGGCGTTTGTTATCCTCGCCACCCGTAAAAAAGAGCACCTCGCACCCGCGGCTGCCGAGAGCTTCTCGCACCTGGTCGCCATAGATTTCCCAGACGTCGCGCGTCGAAACCGCGAAAATGAGACCGCTGCCCTCCGGCAGGAATTCGGCCAGTCGCTTGATTACGCCCCGTTCGACCACCGCGGAGTAAGTTCGTTGCGGAGTCGCAACCTGAAACATGGGCATTGATTTCCATAATATCCGGCAACGGCATCCGGGAACGCCGGCGGTCTTTGCCGCCGGTTCCGTTTGCTCGTGTAACCGAATTGATACCACGAATTAACAGAGGAAGCGGCTAAGCTGGGGCAGGAAGGTGAGATCCGGCAATGCCCCGAGTTCACGCGTATCGTGTCACCCCTCACTTGCCGCCCCGCCTGCAGTGCCTGCACAAACTATCCCTGAACCTGCGCTGGTCCTGGCATCACCCGACCATCGAACTCTTCCGCGCTCTCGATCCCGACCTGTGGGAAGAAACCGGGCACAATCCCCGTCTGGCTCTCGGCCGCATCGAACAGAAGCGCCTCGCCGAACTCTGCGACGATGAGGCCTTCCTCGCGCAGATGGACCGCGAGTCCGCTGATCTGGACGAGTATCTTGCCGGCAGCGGATGGTTCGCCACCGCGCACCCGGAGGCCAACGGAATCCGCATCGCCTATTTTTCGGCGGAGTTCGGATTGACCGAGTGCATTCCCAATTACGCGGGCGGCCTCGGCATCCTCGCCGGGGATCACCTCAAGTCGGCCAGCGACCTCGGGCTGCCTCTCGTCGGCGTCGGCCTGCTCTACCAGGGCGGCTACTTCCATCAGTATCTGAATGCCGATGGATGGCAACAGGAAACCTATCCGATTAACGACTTCCACACTCTGCCCATCCAACCGTTGGAAGATGGGCCGGGAAAGCCGCTGATCGTGCACATCGATTTCCCCGGACGGCCTCTTTCGGCACAGATCTGGAAAGCTCAGGTCGGAAGAGTGCCGCTGTATCTGCTCGATACCAACATTGAGGAGAACAGCGCCGACGATCGCCGCGTAACCGGAGCGCTCTACGGAGGAGACCGCGAACTTCGGATGCAGCAGGAGATCGTCCTCGGAATCGGTGGCATGCGGGCGCTTCACGCCCTTGGTATACGGCCAACCGTGTGTCACCTGAACGAAGGGCACTCGGCCTTTCTTGGGCCGGAACGAACCCGCATGATCATGGAGGAACTTGGCTTTTCGTACGAAGAGGCGCGCCAGGTGGCTTCCGCGGGTACCGTCTTCACCACCCATACGCCGGTGGCGGCGGGCTTCGACCGGTTCGATCCCGGTTTAGTCGACGAATACTTCCGCGAATATTCCCGCAGCCTCGGTCTCACCATCGAGCAGTTCCTGGATTTCGGAAGGCAGGCCGGGGATTCGGACGAGCCGTTCAACATGGCGTATCTCGCCACGCATCACAGCTCATACACGAATGGAGTCGCCAGACTACACGGGCTTGTGACGCGCCGGATGATGCAACCCATGTGGGCCGGCTATCCTCTCGATGAAGTACCGATCGGCTCGGTGACCAATGGGGTACACACGCGCTCGTGGATCTCGACGGAGATGAGCGCCCTCCTCAACCGCTACCTCGGCCCGCAATGGGGCGAGAAGCCCGCCGATACCGCCTGGCAGCGCGTGGACCGCATTCCGGATCAGGAATTGTGGCGGGCGCACGAGATCCGCCGCGACCGCCTGGTCCAATACGCGCGCGAACGGCTGACCTCCCAGGTCAGACAGAGAGGCGGTACCGACGCCGAGATCACGGTTGCCGGCGGTGTCCTTTCCCAGGACGCTCTGACCATCGGGTTCGCGCGCCGCTTCGCGACCTACAAGCGCGCCGCTCTGTTGCTCCGCGACATCGATCGCCTGAAACGCATTCTCACCGACCCGGAGCGGCCCGTGCAGATCCTGCTCGCCGGCAAGGCGCACCCTCACGATAACGACGGCAAGGAACTGATCCGGCAAATCATCCGCTTCGCGCGGGACCCGCAGGTCAGGCGCAGCGTTGTCTTCCTGGAAGACTACGACATTTCGGTGGCGCGCCACCTGGTGCAAGGAGCGGACGTGTGGCTGAATACGCCCCGTCGGCCCAACGAGGCCAGCGGCACCAGCGGCATGAAACTGCTCGCCAACGGCGGGCTGAACCTGTCGATTCTCGACGGATGGTGGGACGAGGCCTACGACCCCGAGGTAGGCTGGGCGATCGGCAACGGCGAGGAGTACAACGACCCCGAATATCAGGATCGGGTGGAATCCGAGGCGCTATACAAGATCCTGGAAAACGACGTGGTGCCACTGTTCTACGATCGCGACACCGCGGGGCTTCCGCGCGGCTGGCTGGCCAAAATGAAAGCGTCGATGAAGAGGCTTTCGCCGATTTTCAGTACCAACCGGATGGTGGCAGAATATGCCGAACGCTTTTACCTCCCGGCCGCCAACCGGCTCATCCGCTTGGCCGGCGACAAAAGCCGCGTGCGGTCCCTGATGGACTGGCGGAAACGGCTGGACCTGTATGGGTCCGAGGTGAAGGTCACTCACGTAGACGTGGACGGGAGCAGCCGCGAATTCCTGGTCGGATCGAAGGTGAAGGTGACCGCGCGGGTCTCGTTGGGCAGCCTCGCTCCCGGCGACGTGCGTATGCAGGCCTGGCACGGTCTCCTGACCGCCGACTCCCGGATCGGGAAGGGCACTCACGTGGATCTGGCATTGCGTCAATCCGGGGAAACAGATCACCTCTACGAGGGAGAAGTGGAGTGTGGGCAAAGTGGCAGCTGCGGCTTTGCGGTCCGCGTGGTGCCCTTCCACGAAGACGCTGTCTTGCCACATGAACTACCCTGGATCCGCTGGGAAGAGTAGTGACATAGCCGCTGCCCTTCGTCTGAGGATTCCGGCGTTACAAATTCCAGCACGAGCCCGTGTTCTACTCCCATGTCAGCGACCAGAAGGATTCCGGGTAACTGGATTCCAACGGCGAAGTGGTCGAGACGCGCACACTGTTGAACGTTCCCGCCCTGGCTTCCGTTAATGTCAATTAACGCTGATACAGCGGCGGCAGCAGGAAGATAGTGCATCTTTGACAGTTACCAGGCGCATCCTGCGAATCATAGATTCTTAACAATGAAAGTCATGGGAAGTTAACAATGGCTTGCTACAGTTCTGCCGAAGGAGCTACATGAAATCTTTTCGAACGACAATCCTACTCGCCGCCGGGCTTGCATGCCAGGCTTACGGGCAACAAGTGAAGACAATATTTGTGATTGCGATGGAGAATCACAACCTTACGCAACCTGGAACCGTGACAAGTCCGATGCAGATTATGGGAAATCCGGCGGCCCCGTTCGTCAACAGCCTTATGACACCGGGGAATCCGAACGCGGCGCAAACATCCTGGGCCATGAATTATCTGAACGTCGCCGCTGGAGTTCACCCTTCCGAGCCGAACTACGTCTGGGCGGAAGCAGGGTCCAATCTGGGTATATTCAATGACAACGACCCGTTCCCGAACAACAACCACACAACGACCCAGACCCTGAGCAATTTCCTGCAGATGTCCGGTAAGACGTGGCGATCCTACCAGGAGGACATCGATCTTGTGCCGACGGCTGGCACGGTCAACCAACCGGGCGCCAACAGCCTGACCAGCACCGTCGCGCCGCAGAGCCAATGGACCGTTCCCCTGTCAAGCTTCTCGGGCACTTCCGCGACATACACCAATGCCTATAACGGAAGCAACCAATACAACTATGCCGCGAAGCACAATCCCATGGTGTTCTTTACCACGACAAACGGCGGGGACAACACGACGCCGTCGAACCCGCTGACGTCACATTACGTTCCGCTTCAGCAGCTGGCGACCGATCTGGCGAACAATACCGTGGCCCAGTACAACTGGATTACGGCCGACCAGTACAACGAGATGCATTCGTCGCTCTCGACCCCCTTCACCTACAACGGTGTGACCTACCCCGCCAACACCGACCAGGAGGCGATCGCGCTGGGCGATCATTTCCTCAGTATCATTGTCCCCCAGATCATGGCATCGCAGGCTTATCAAAACGATGGTGCGATCGTCATCTGGTTTGACGAGTCGGAAGGCGGCGACACCGCCAGCTTCACCCTTCCCGAAATCATCATCTCGCCCGACGCGAAAGGGAACGCCTACTCGAACAACATTCACTACACGCACTCGTCCGATTTGCTGACGATGCAGGAGATCTTCAACGTGGGTCCCTGCCTTCTCGATGCTTGCAACGCAACCGATTTGTCGGACCTGTTCAAGCCCGAAGCCATCACCAACATTTATAGCTACCTCCAGAACCCAGGGTTCTCCGGAAGTGCCGGAACCTGTCCAACGAGTTGGGTTTGCGGCGGGAGTCCAACCCCCGGGTTCGAATCGTATGCTCCGACCACCGCACAGTACAGTACACCCCCCTTCGCCACCATGGCTGACGCCCCCACGGTTTATGCGGGGTCGGGCATCATTCGTCAACTTACCTCGGAGAAATGGATTGGCGGCAAAACTTATACGCTGAACCTGACGACAGGTTTACCGCTCAAACAACCGGATGGTACGACGCCGGTTGCGGGCTGGCCAACTCTTCCGAACGGGGCGACCAGGTTATATCTCACAATGGGCGCCGGGTTCGGCCAGGTAGCGGCGTTTGACATCCCCAGCCCGGGCCCGGGTAATGTTGCCACCTTCCCCGTCAGCCTCACGTTACCTACGAATTCGCCCGCGATTGGCCAGCAGATCGGGGTGATGATTTACGTAAGTGCTCCAAGCGGGTACGCGGCGAACTTTTCCATCGTCCCTTGAACTGGTGCGCGTTCCAGCTTCAAGCACCCTTTTCCTCGCGAGCTTTCCTCCCGGTGGGCCGTCCCACCGGGAGGTCTGCTTGGATCGCGGAACGATCTGCGCGGGTTCGAAGCACAGATTTCACTCGGTCCAATTTACCGGTGTTTCATTTCTCAGATCGGCAGCAGCCGAACACGATGGCGGACGGAGTCTACGGTAACGAGCGCGGCGGCTTCGAGGCACGGTCCAGCCGTCCGAATGGCGCGGAGCGCGATGTCGCCGATGGCGGCCGGCAGAACGTCATACCAAAATCCAGGTCGTGCGTGAAAACGATCCAGCCATTGGCTGCGGCGAAATCGACGATCTCCGAATCAGCCGCCCCTGGTCGACCAACTGTTGACCAGTGGATTGCCTCGAACCCATGGCCAGCCAGGAAGGAAACCCACAGCGGGCTCAGGTTCATATCGATCGGGAATTTCATGCGGCCGGCAGTGGCACTTCGATTTCGTCGACGCGCCACGCGGTATATGCCAATGCCTGACGGATGTCCTCGTCCTCAAGATACGGATACGCAGTCAAAATCTCGCTGAATGCGTGGCCCGAGGCCACCAACCCCACGATCATTCCGACGGTTACGCGCATACCGCGCACGCAGGGTTTACCCCCCATGACTGCAGCGTTTCGCGTGATTCGATCCAGGCCGGGCATATAACTTCAACCTCATTGTAGACAGAAACACTGTCCCGCGGCGGGTTGAACCTTGCGATCCCTGACTGGTCCCGCATAGTCCGATTCACGATCACAGTGAAAGAAAATAAGTTTTCGCCGATCTTATTCAATAACTTACAAGACAAATTCAAGCTCGATAAAACCAGCGATTTCAAAACCCAGTGTTACTTTCCAATCGAGAACCAGGTCGTACCCATGACGTATCTGGTCGCTAAGCCGTATACTCCTCGAGGCAATGTGCGGTGAATGCAGAAACAATGGGCGGCAGGCGCTCCCGTTATTGGTGCGGCCCCGGTCCCGTCCGGGAAA
>JBEKTF010000254.1:0-7124 GCA_049516355.1 Bryobacteraceae bacterium
GACACTTTGAGCGTCACGCTCACCATCTGCGGCGATCCGGAGGCGCCAGACGCGCTGACTGCGACTGTGTCGGTATAAGTTCCCGAGGATAGCCCCGCAGTCGAAACCGAGAGACCCAGGCTCGATGGCGCTGTGCCTGAGCCAGCCGACAGCGTCAGCCACGATTGCGTTTTGCTCGCTGTCCAGTTCAGCGTTCCACCACCCGTGTTGCTGATGTTCACGCTCTGTCCGGCTGGATTTGCAGCGCCCGTCGTGCCGGAAAAGCTGGCGCTCGTTGTCGAGAGCGTCACAACTGGTGGGGGAGTCAGCGTCAGCGTCACCGTCACAGTTTGCGGACTATTCAACGCGCTGGGATCGGAAAAAGTCAAGATTCCCTGATAGGTTCCGGGAGCCAATCCCGAAGTGGAAACCGAGACTCCCACGTTGCCGGTTACCCCAGTACTATACTGGCCACTGGCCAGAGACACCGATAACCAGCTCTGATTCGAAATCGCCTTCCAGTTCAAGGTTGTGCTCGCCGCGCCACTGTTGGTCAACGCCAAGCTTTGCGCCGCAACAGCCGATCCCGATGCTCCATTGAACGTTAAGGAGGACGAGCCCAAGCCTATCGCTGGCCGCAGGATCGAGACGACGCCCCCTGAACCGCTTGTCGGGATGGCGCTCCCCGCTGAGCTCACGGCCACCGTTCCGCCGATCTGGATGGCTGTCGAAGTGGACGTGGTAGTGGGCGAAAGATTCACCGCGATTTGAGCAACCACGCCGTTGGAGATCGGCGCCGAGTTGACTCCGTAAAGCAGACACGTCAGACCGCCGGTCCCAGTCGAGCAGGCGATCGTTTTCCCGGCGCTGGTGGCGGCGGCGCCTGCAGTTACCGTAATGCTTGAAACGTTTGCCGGGGAATATCCTAGTGCCCACTCGAGCCCAGCCGGCTGCGCACCCCCAGACTCCGTCAAGGAAAGATTCAGCAAGGTCGAACCACCTGCCGCGACAGTGGCCGATCCTACGGAAAGACCAATCGTTTGGCCGAGGGCAAGACAATGGAAAGAAATCACGAGGAGTACGAAGAAAAAAGGGCTCCTGCAAAAGCGAAAGCAAAAAGATCTCTTGATAAGATACTTATGGACCAATAAAGCGTACTTTGTTGGACCATATCTGCTTAGTCCCCTTTGGAGAGGTCTGAACTGATCGCGGAGACCACCTAAGGTCGAACGGCTCACATCATCCCCCAACGCCAAAGTGTAGTTCGCCTCACACAGTTAAATCAAGGTTATCGATAAAGAATGTTCTAACGCGAACTTTTTTGGGCGTAACCGTTTGTTATCGAAGGGCAGCAGTCAGATGGGCTATTGGGATATCGGGATGAGGAGTCGGTCATGGCGAAATGCGGAACCTTTGCGAGCGCCGCGCTGGGCGCCTCTTCGTCACCGGCATGGAGGGTACTCACGGTACTCAAGTGCTCGCCGCCTCCAACGATTCGAGCTGGTTAACGGTGGGTGGACCCCTGCCGGACAGAACCCCTCGGCACGCAGGTACCATCCGCGGCACCGCTGGACCATCGAAATCTACGCGCATCAGGTGCGCGTGGAATCCTTCAGGCCAAATCGTCATTCTGGCGACTCGCGGTAACGGGCCAACGCCTTGCGAAGGTCGAAGATCCGGGGCGCGCTGAAGATTTTCACGTACAAGAACGGAGTGCTGGCGAACCGGTTTTCGATCGCTCCGGGGGCAGGCTTCGGTTATCAGGTCCGCCATTTGGATTTTCACCCGTCCGGGAAGTGGGTCTTCGTCACGCCGGAGCGGCAGAACCAGATCATCGCGTTCACCCCAATCGCGGCCATCAGAGCGGCGATCAGCACTAATGGCCCGGAGATACCCTGTATCCCGATTATCTGGCTCCAGTGTAGATTTCCCGCCCAACGAAGGCTGGAGGATTCGCATGCACCCTTCTGACTGCAGGTGGCACAATTATGGCAAATATTTGAAAAAGTACTAGTACTTTGCTCGCGTCGGTTCCTAAATGATTAATGTGGCATACGGTATAGTGTCTAGCGAGGTCGTCTGTCACAGACATGAAACCAGCGCAGACAATCCACCCCTGGTACGCAATTCGCGTTCGGTCGAGGTTCGAGCGAGCAGTATCAGCAGCTCTTTCGGGTAAGGGCTACGACGAATACTTGCCGCTTTACCACTCCAGGCGGAGATGGTCTGACCGCCCAAAGGACCTTGAGCTCCCTCTCTTCCCCGGATATTTGTTCTGCCGCTTTGATGTCCAGGACCGACTTCCGATCTTGACGACCCCCGGTATTATCTCGATTGTCGGCACCGGCAAGATTCCAGTCGCAATCTCAGACCTGGAGATCGACGCGATCCAAACGGTGATCCGCTCGGGTCTTCATTTGCAGCCCTGGCCGCAGTTGGCCGTCGGTTCCAGAGTGGTGATCGAAATCGGACCGCTTAAAGGTCTTGAGGGCGTCGCGCTGGATATCAAGAAAAAGTACCGTTTGTTCGTTTCGGTACCGCTGCTCCAGCGATCGGTTTCGGTTGAAATAGATCGAGAGTGGGTCCGTCCGCTCCCGAAAACAATAGCCCCTCACAGCATATCTTCAGCTGGCAGGCTTTCGAGTGGTGCAAAGGTGGCTTAAGTAAATAGATCGAGATCCCCGATGGAGACGACCGGTCTTCGACTTTCTGGAGAAGAGTACAAGCCCGGAACCAGCGGGTGCCAGTCAGTTTAGTCTTGCCTTTCGAAATACGTTCACTGCGCCTACGATCCTGGACATCACCCGATCGAATGCTTGTCTAACTACTCCGCGATATACAGAAGCTCCCAAAACAGATCCAAGAATATTGTTGATCAAATCCGACATGCTGGAATCGCGAGTCGGCAGGGACGCTTGAGTAAGTTCGATGGAAACGCTGACAGCGGCGCCAAGGGCTGAGGCACGAAGCGCAGGCAAACCTAGTCCCCTGGCCGCAAAATAAGCGCAAAAAAAATATCCAAATGGGATAAATCCGGCGACATTTATGAAGGCATCTTTCCAAAATCCGCGGGACCAGTTAAATGCCCGCCAAACCGGGTCCAGCACCGTCTGCCGGAGGACCAGGTATTTTGGGGGAATGTAAAGATTGTTCTCCGAACGAACCCTGTTGTGAACGACACGGCCGGCATGCTCGTTGAAGAGATAAAGGGCGATGCAGGCATCATCCGGAGTGAGGGCAGGCGCTTCCCCTTTTGTCCAACTTGCATAATGGCGCCCAACTTGCGCCCCGTCCAGAGCGATATCATAGATTGCGAGCCCCCGCAGGACGCCTGACCAGCTATCGGAGAAAATCGGTGAATTGCCCACTACCAACTGGCCGCTGAACTCACTACTCGACAGCTTGAGGGAGGATCTTCTGACAAGTGCGCCATCCCGATAGATCGCTGTGCCGGACTGGCCGAAGGTCACTGTCCAAAACGCGCTCTTACCGTCGCGGAAAGCGTCGGCGATGTTTATTCTCTCGGTCTTAGCGCTCCGCCAGGCAGAAGAAGACTGAATGCGGATTTCCAGATCGCTTTCCGCCTGAGTGAGCGAGAGTTGACGGAGCCTGGCCGGAGCGTAGAAGGCAACCAGGGTGTTACTGTCTTCGACCAGGCCCGGTTGCGCCCAAATCTCGATACTACGCTCGGCTCCACCGAAGGCGGGAGGCGGAAAGGATCCCGAACTAAGGATCGTTCCATAATCCCCAAAGCGAACTGCGTCAGCGTTTGCAACCCAAGCCACCTGGTTCGCAGGAGCATGGAAGGGATGCAAGCCCGCGTATAGAACGCCGCATAGCAGAATGAGACAAATGAAACCGAGAACTCCATGAGTTGTCAGGCGCACACCCGGCTCCCTGCTCAGGTCATGCTCTTCAGGCGCCACCTGTACTGGTTCTCGTGATCGTCTCTGCAGTCTGCACCGCCGTGTCCACTGGTAGACGTGAACCCCGCGCACCCTGTTACAAGAGTCTTTGGATGGTAATCGGGAAATGGCAGGGCAGTCAGTACTCACTCGGCGGCACTATCGTTAGATCTCCCAAGAAATCTCTTGCATCTGCTCCTCCTCGGCTATAAATTCGATCCGTCAATTATCCTGACTGCCAGCATTCTCTCCGGCTTGATCGGCGTCATCACCGTGCCGGAACCCGGCACGATAACGACGTTCGCGAAGTACGTAGCGGGGTTCGGATTATTCTTCTGCTACCCAGTGTCGACGGGCCAGGATGCGGCCGGAGGAAGGAAGTGCAGCGGCAATGGAATTGGGAGGGCCCCTGCTCCAGCACAACGGACGTACGATCTACTCAGGTCATCCCGACCGCGCAAGAGTCATCCGCTAAGCGTGGACACAATGTCGACTTCGGTTCGACGAACCCTCAGTGCTGCCGCCTGGACATTCAGCGGTGCCGCGTCCTCAACGGCCGTGGTGACCCTAACAACTGGCTGCGTCCGGTGAGGGTGTTACTTTGGATCATAAGCCCCGGTTTACATCAGGTCGATTCCATCGCCTCGAACGGTGACCCGGGAATCAATACTCGCGATCAGCGCGGGCCGCGCGCCAACTCTAGACGAGACCGATGAAGCGGTCAAACCAAGTACTAGTACCAAACACGTATGCACTCCGCTTGCATCGTGAATTTCCTATCCGCACGTACCCGGAATTTCCGATCCGAGTAGCATCAGGATGCGGTTTTCGATTACCAGTACCGCTTAACTAGTACTTATAATCTTGATAATTGATTTCAGAATTTACCAACTTCATCCAGTAGTGCGCTATCCTAAGACCCTACTTTGCAAATTAAGCATAAATTAAGTCCGGGGACTATCGCCGTGCTTTGCGGGTAGGAATACGTTGGGCCAGTTCGGCTCCGTGGGAAGCATCTGATGGATAGTCGTAAAAAAGTCCTGGTTTGCGAAGGGGATGCAGAGGCCGGCCAATGCATCGAGATGGCGATCAAGTCTTTCGGCTATCCTGTTCAGTCAGTTCGGGACACCGATGCGGCACTCTCTCTTCTTCAAAACTCCGAAGTTGAGCTATCTGCTGTATTACTCGGTGTAGTGATGTCGAATCGAGGCAGCCTTGATATCTTGCGGGAAATCCGGGCCATGGATGCCAAGCTGCCAGTGATTATAGTCGCCGGCTTGTGGTCAACACGGGACATCGTCACCGCACTGAAGCACGGCGCAACGGATTTTCTCTGCAAACCCATTGTTCAGGAAGAGCTGAATAGCGTTCTGGCTAGTGCGTTTGAGGCCAGTAACACCGCATGCAAATCGCTTCAGCGAAACGGCGGATCGCCCTGGACTTTCAGGAGCGCCAATCCGTTGATTAAGGAAATTGAGTCGGGGGTGGGCAGAATCGGGTTGTCCGGTGCGCCCGTTCTCATTCAAGGGGAAACAGGCAGTGGGAAGGAAGTACTGGCCCGGAAACTGCACGCGCAGTCGGCACGTGCCAATAAGCCATTTTTGAAACTTAACTGCGCCGCTCTTCCATCGGAACTGGTGGAGAGCGAGCTCTTTGGCTACGAACGTGGCGCCTTCACCGGAGCATTTGACAAGAAAGCAGGCATCTTCGAACTCGCCGACGGGGGCACTATTCTGCTCGATGAGATCGGCGACATGGATATTCGGCTTCAGGCTAAGTTACTGCAGGTGCTTCAGGATCAGGAGTTCCGGCGGATCGGTGGCAAAGAAACCGTCAAGGTGAACGTACGAATCATTGCGGCAACCCACCGAGACCTAGAAAGGGCCATTTACGAGCACGCGTTCAGAGAAGACCTTTACTATCGACTTAATGTGATCGTTCTTCAAGTACCACCGCTTCGCGAGCGAACCGAAGACATTATTCCACTCGGAGAGTTTCTGATCCGGAAACACGCCGATCAGAGTTGTCCGCTTCCCGTAATCAGCACGGACCTCAGACATGCCATGATGGTCTACAACTGGCCGGGGAACGTGCGCGAGCTTGAAAACTACATGCGGAAGCTGGTGATTTTTCCGGATCCCGACGCGCTAGCCCGCGACCTTCACGCGCGCATGAGCCGCAAACCACCCGCGTCGATTCGGCCCGCAGACAGTCAGGCTGTCAACATCGACAGGCGGCACGAGGTGCCGATCCTTGAACAGGTCACGAAGGTCAACCGGCAGGCGGAAACCGATGCCATCCTGGCTGCACTTGATTCCACCCGCTGGAACCGTAAGCACGCTGCGGTCATTTTGAAGATCGATTATAAATCCCTGCTCTATAAGATGAAAAAACTGGGTATTGACGATAGCCCGGCGTCACTCTCGGAGCGATCGCTAAAAAAAGCCGCGAGCGGTGACTAACAAGAACAACCGGAGCTGCGCCAGCTAACGCTGCCCGCCGCCGGGAAACTTATCCGTGCTGCTCATTTCCGCCCGTCGGCGCGCTCATGTTGGCCTGAGGTGTCCGTCGTGCTTCCGTACTCTGGATGCGCTGGTTCAAATAGTCAATCTCCTGAGCGTGTCGTTCGATCCGGCGCCGCAACTCAGCTATACCTGTTTCCTTTGGGCGGCGGCCCGGGCCGGGAAAGGCTGACTCGGGTGCCATTTCATAGTCGCGCCGCCAGCGCCTCAAGACGTTGGCATCAATCTTATGAAATCGGGCTACCTCGGCCACAGAATCGCCAGTTTCCAAGCGTTTTAAAGCACTTAATTTGAAAGTACGTGGAAACTTCCTTCGCGAGGAAGCCATGACCTCACCTGTTCTAAATCCTGGATTTTCTATAGATCTTAGTTCCGAAAACCGTGCAGTTGCCCGAAGGCCCTTTCTGTCAAAACCAGCTCAACCGGACTTAAAATGAAACTCAGCAAGCCCCATTCCCACCTATCACGGCACGGGGAGTCCTTAAAAGGATCTTTATGTCCATCCAGAGAGACCATGTTCTGGCATACTCGATATCCATCCTGACCATTTCGTCAAACTTGACCCGGCTACGTCCTTCTACTTGCCAAAAGCCCGTAATTCCAGGCTTCACAGCAAGAAGGCGGCGACGGTGCCAAATTTCGTAGGCGGCAACCTCGTATGGGAGCGGTGGTCGAGGCCCGACAAGTGACATATGGCCAACAAGCACGCTGAAAAACT
>JBEKTF010000255.1:0-7124 GCA_049516355.1 Bryobacteraceae bacterium
CGGCGGAAGCAGATAATCCTGATCCGGTTCGTAGGAACGGTAGCCCTTGCCCATAAACCATTATGGGTTCGTTCCGTTTCAGAGCGCCAGGAAAAATCTATTTCTCGGACAGGCTCCTAGCGCTTATGGGGACCCGCCCCACCTGAAAAGCGAATACGCGTTACAATCACAGTTTCCTGAAATCTGGCTTTTTGAGGACCACGCGCAAAACGGGTCGCGTTCGCGCCACCAACGCTGCGAAAAGTTCTTTAATAATATTGGTGGTGGCGCGAGACAGCGCCCTTCGCGCTTCTGAGGAGGAACCGACGTGATACGTACTGGGCTTCTGGTGTCATTTGGATTGCTGGCGGGAGTTGCTTCGGCGCAGCGAACGGACGCGCTGTTCGATCAGAATTGCGCTTCGTGTCACGAGGTTGGGCCCGCGGCCCTCTCGGCCAAGGCGCCGGACCGCAAGGCGATCAACAAGCTGACGACGGAGGCAATTTACGCGTCGATGACAACGGGCTCGATGAAGGATCGGGCGCAGAGTCTTACCGATCCCCAGAAACGCAGGCTCGCTGAATTTCTTGGCGGATTGCGCAAGCTGGGGGCGGCGGAAGCGGGCGACGCGGCGCGCATGCCCAATCGCTGCGCGGACAATCCGCCGTTGGGCGACATCAGCGCGAGCCCCTCGTGGAACGGGTGGAGCACTGACGGAACCAATACGCGCTTTCAATCGTCGGCAAACGCGGGTATCGCGGCGGTTGACGTGCCTCGGCTCAAGCTGAAGTGGTCGTTCGGACTGCCGGGAGCAACTCACGTGTACGGGCAGCCTACCGTGGTGGCGGGACGGGTGTTCGTCACGGCGGATAGCGGATATGTGTATTCGCTGAATGCGGGCACCGGGTGTGTGTACTGGTCGTATCTCGCCGAGGGGGCAGTACGGACAGCAGTGAACGTCGCGCAGGTGAAGGGCGGCGAGTACGCCGCTTTCTTCGGCGACCTGAAGGGCAATGTTTACGCGGTGAATGCCCGCACGGGAGCAAAGATGTGGATGGTCCAGGTGGAGGATCATCCTTTGGCGCGGCTGACGGCAGCGCCCAAGGTTTATGAGAACCGGCTGTACGTACCAGTGGCCTCAGCCGACGAGGGCTCGGCAGCCGAGCCGCATTACCCGTGCTGCACGTTCCGTGGCAGTGTAGTGGCGCTGGACACATCGACAGGCAAGCAGATCTGGAAGACTTATACGATTCCGGAGAAGCCAAAGGTCGTGAGGAAGAATTCCATAGGCACGGAGTTGTGGGGACCTTCGGGATCGGGCGTATGGAACTCTCCAACGATCGATCCGAAGCGCAAGGCTCTGTACATCGGCACGGGCGACGCATACACGTCACCGGCGGCGAAATCCTCCGATGGGCTGATGGCCCTCGACCTGGCCACGGGCAAAGTGCTCTGGCAGGTGCAGGACCTGGAGGGCGATGCGTGGCTGGTAGGGTGTCCGGAGGACCCGGCGAAGCGTCCGGAGAATTGCCCGAAGGACATGGGGCCGGATCACGACTTCGGCGCCCCACCGATCCTCAAAGAACTGCCGAACGGCAAGCGTGTTCTGGTAGCGGGACAAAAGAGCGGCATGGTATGGGCGCACGATCCGGACAATAAAGGCGCGGTGGTTTGGAAAGCGCCAACCTCGAGCGGCCTTGCGCCGGCTTCCGGTCAGATCGTGTGGGGCGGCGCGGCCGATGAAAAGAACGCGTATTTTGGACTGCACACCGGAGGGATCGTGGCGCTGCAGTTGGACAACGGCGAGCGCCGGTGGTTCACGAAGATCGATCCGGCTCCGGCGGTGAGCAAGCTTCCCGGGAACGAAGGGTCGGTTTCCGCGATTCCGGGCGCGGTTTTCGCGGGCGGATGGGATGGGGTATTGCGGGTGCTGGCGACGGACGGCGGACGCGTGCTGTGGGAATACAACATGGTGCAGGAGTACAAGACGGTGAACGGCGTCGCGGCGAAGGGCGGATCGATGGTCGCGGCCGGGCCTACTGTGGCGGGCGGGATGGTGTTCGCGGGCTCGGGGTATCCAGGTCTCGGCGCCGGCGCCGGGTTGCCTGGGAACGTGTTGCTGGCGTTCGGAGTGGAGTAGCTCCACAACTTGCGCGCCCTTGGTCACGTATTTCAGGTGCCTGCTGCTCGGGTCCGATTTGCCACAAGTCTGACGGCTTGGGTACCCTTTTCCTTAGAATCAGCTTGCCGGTTTGCGGATCTCCCCAGTAACAAACGCGGCAAACATCAGAAACGCACTGCGGGCTGGAGGCTTCCGATCGATGCCTCAACGTCATGCCGCTGTTTCACATTCACGGATTGGCCGGCGCCATGCTCTCATCGATGGCCGCCGGGGCGAGTATCGTGTGCACACCGGGCTTTTTCGCGCCCTGGTTCTTCGAATGGCTGGACGAGATGGAGCCGACGTGGTTCACGATGGTTCCGACGATGCACCAGGCGATTCTCGCCCGGGCCGCGGCGAACCGGGAGATCATCGCGCGGCGTCCCTTGCGGTTCTTGCGTTCGTCGTCCGCGCCGCGTCCTCCGAGTGTGTTGGCGGAGGTGGAGAGGACATTCCACGCCCCGGTGATCGAGTCGTACGGGATGACGGAAGCCTCTCACCAGATGGCCAGCAACCCTCTGCCCCCCGGTGAGCGTAAGCCCGGATCCGTAGGCGTCCCCGCCGGTCCCGAAATCGCAATTATGGATGGACAGGGCGTTCTTCTGCCAAGGGGCAAAGTGGGAGACGTGGTCATCCGCGGCCCGAATGTCATGCGCGGTTACGGCAACCCCGACGCCAATACTTCCGCTTTCATCGACGGTTGGTTCCGGACGGGCGATCTGGGCCGCATGGACGAGACTGGATACCTCTTTCTCACGGGCGGCACCAAGGAGATCATCAACCGCGGCGGCGAGAAGATTTCACCCCGTGAAGTGGAGGAAGTCCTCCTCAAGCACTCCGCGGTCGAGCAGGCGGTCGCTTTCGCGATACCGGACGCACGCCTCGGCGAAGAAGTCGGGTCGGCCATCGTTCTGCGCGGCGGATCGACCGCGACTGAGATGGAGCTGGCCGATTTTGCAGCGCAACGGCTGGCGGATTTCAAAGTGCCGCGGCGGATCGTCTTTCTTGCGGATATTCCCAAGAGCCCCACCGGCAAACCCCGGAGAATCGGGCTCGCGGAGGAACTGGGCCTTACTTCGGCGGGACCTGCCGGAATTGCATCGGAACCCCCTGCCGGGAAGGCCACGGAAACACAATCGTGGCTGTTGGACTTGTTTCGCGAAGTTCTACACATATCTTCGGCCACCGCCGAAGACGACTTTTTCGATCTCGGCGGCGACTCGATCCTCGCCACGCAACTCGCCGCCCGCATACGGACCACTCATGGAATTGACCTTCGCCGATCCGCGTCTTTCAGTTGAAAACCTCCGCTGCGATCGCGGCCATCTCGACAGTCCGGCGCGGGTGCCCGAAGCAGAGCAGCTAGCGATTACACCGGCGCCGCGAACGGAGGATCCGGTGCTTTCGTTCGCGCAGGAGCGCATCTGGTTCCTTTGCGCTTACGGCACCGAGCCGACCGCATATCTGACTCCCGTCCTGTATCGGCTCACCGGTCCGCTGGACTTGCGCGCTTTGAATCATAGTCTGAGCGCGATCGCGGCGCGGCATGAAGCGTTGAGAACGGTCTGTTCGATCGCCGATGGCGTATTGCGGGCTTCCATTCTGCCTCCAACACCGCTCGAAGCCGTCGTGCACGATTTCAGTCAGCTGAATGCGGCAGATCGCCGGCGGAGCGCAGAGCAGACGATCGCGGATCAGGAGATGTCGCGTCTGTCTCCACGTCGGCAGTGGCGTTATGCTCTCGATTTTACCTGGACAAAACGGAGACAAGCTGCGCCGCCTGGTAATGAGGTTCGACCCCGATGAAATTCTTTCCCACGCGGTACGGGCCGTGGAGGAGGCGAACGGGATCGCTCTCCGCAACTATCTGCCGGGACCGTATCCGGGCCGCATAACCCAAGTGCGCTCCACCTGCGGATTCACGGGCTTCGACCTCAAAAGGCACGGATGGGTGGAATTCGCCGCCAACCTGGAGAGTCACGAAATTCCCGGCAGCGAACATTTGGGAATCATTTCGGAACCGCATGTAGCGCGTGTGGCCGAAATTCTCAAAGAGTCGATCGAGAAGGCGCGCCCTTAGCCGCCTGCCGCCTGGAATGGTGGGCTGTCGTCAGGATTTCGGCTTCTGCTTTGGGGATCTTCGTTGGCATCGAGCGAAATACAAAACCGGTCCTGACTCACGGGTCGGGGAAACGGACCGTTCGATCCGCGATCTGATTCATGGAGAAACTGGCAACGGCCTCGAGCGCGAACAAACGGTTTCAGTTAACAACGGACGGACTGAGGCACTATCCTTGTGCCGTGAGCATGGACTTGAGACCCGGAACCGGATAGGATACTTCGCACATCGAACGCCAGAGTCTCACAATCAATCAGAATTTATATTCGCCTCCTGACGCGCTTCATCAATGGATTCAAGTAAGTAACCAGAAAATATTCGTGCGGAACTTGAGCTTCATGTCGCATGGTACAACTACTGCCGTCGACCATCAGAGTCGCGCGGGGCAACCCAGCGATGGCATCCGGTTTGGCGGATTTCCCTCATATTTCCGTAACTACTCGCTTAGAATCAATGAATTATGTGACAGTTCCTAATGGGGCTCATTATCTGGCCGCTTTGCCCGGTTGGTGCGCGGCGTCTTTTTCGTCTTCCAGGCAGTAGTGCTCGAGCAAATCGGTATCCGGAAGAAGTTCCTCGACCACGTTGATCGAGATCGGCCTGGTGAAGGTCTTCGGATCGGTGATCGTCAGGGCGACCTCGAGATGGCCGAAATCGCGCCGGTGGAAGCGCTCCTCGACACGCATGTCCTCGCTGTGCCCGTGGCCACGTGCGTCCAGCCAGCTGAGATTGTTAAATCCCACGGTGTCGACCACCAAGGTGTCCCCTTCCCATTTGCCGACTGAATACCCGTTCCAGGACGGCGTCGGATCGGTAAGCTGCTTACGCCCGTCGGTGAAGATCTGGCGGAAGGTGGTCTCCACTTCGTACAGCACCAGAATTACGCCGGGAGTCTGAACGATCTTGAAGGGCTCCGGCAAGAGATCGGCGTGGGGCACCCCATCGGGGAGACAGTGCAGGCTGGGACTGGCGGCTCCGCCCGCCTGGCTGTTCCGGCGGAAGATTTCCGCGGCCGCCGGTTGAAGCGGCTCCTCGCCGGGCTTGAAATCGGCCAGGACGTCCCGAAAATACTTCGAATTCGGGGATTCGCCCAATCCAAACAGGCCAGGCCCGCGGGGCTCCGCCATCACCTGCCAGATTCCCGAAAGGTCCGGTTTGCCGTTCACGCGATGCACGGGGCCGGTCATGTTCACTTTGCCGTCGGGCGTGCGTGGAGCTCCCGCAATCGGCTGGTTCAACCACTGGGCTTGCGCACACAAGCAAGCTGCAAGAAAAACTATTCCAATCCGAGTATGGCCACGCATACTGCTGATTAAAGCACAAACCGCGGGTGGCGCTTGTTCAGCACACGAGGCCCTCCGGACGCGATACCTTCTGCGCGCATATCGGATTTCCATCCTTATAGAACCCGTATGGTTTCGGCGCATAACTAACCAAAAAGTACATTACCAGTTAACCAAAGACGACTTAACTAAACGTTGGGGGACTGTTATGTTCTAGTGAAATGCGTACCATACCGCGCTTTACCACGGTTGTCACCGGAAAGTATTATCGCTCGGGACCATCCGTTAGAGGCTGCAAAAATCCACAAAGGAGATCCATGAAAAAACTTCTACTTTCCACGCTCATGGGCGTGGCCGTCATGACGACTGTCTCAAACCTCAGCGCTCAGACAACAAGTTCCGGGGGCATGAGCGTGACAGCTACAATCGATCCGTCCATCAGTCTCACGTTTGCCTCGGATGCCAGCGGTCTCGCGCTTTCCTCCGGCGCCGGTACCTCCACGGCGACAATGGCGCTGGGCCACATCGCGGCCTACGGATATACTCCGCCGACTGGTGTTACTCAGGTTGTGAACGGCGCCGGAACAGCCGCCACCGCATTCAGTGTCGCCACTCCGTTTGACGTGCTCGTGATGGAGGCTAACACCTCCAGCGCAAGCTACACCCTTACCGCGGCTTTGAATTCCGCCGACACGACGAACACCTGGAAGATCGACGGCACCACGGTCACCAACGGTTCACCGATCTCGGTTACGACCACGGGCACTTATGACGCCGCCCATTCCCATACGCTACTCATCTCGATCCCGTTCACGAACGTTGCGGGCACGATCAGCAACGCAATTAACTTCGTCGCCACGGCGAACTGAACCAATCGCAATAATGTTCGACTGGTCCGGCCATCACCGGGCCAGTCCGGTCCGGTCACTTCAGCGCTCATTGGACACTCAGCGCTCATTGGACATAGAGAGAGTTTATGAGACAGCAGATCGCAATAACTCTTCAGATTGTCCTGGTCTTAGGCGGAAAAACTGTACTCGGATGGTCACAAACTCCGATTTCGCCCACGCCAGGCGCCCCGATCACACCAGTGGTCGAGGTTGTCGCCGCTCCCACGGGAGCATTCGTACCGACTGCGGGAACAGGCTTCGGCTCTGTGGCCCTCGGTCATATTTCCTGGGTCCCTCAAAATCAACAATCCGGCTTGAGACACGCCAAGGACGGGAACTCTTTCACCATCACGACCAGTGTTGGTCTGCGTCTGGACTGTCCGCCGGCCGATTCGGGCCGCCGGGCCTCAATCGCCGCGGTTCTCCAACAGCCCGACCCACGCTACGTGATTTCTTTGGATGAAGTCACGCTATCCACAGCACCCGCGACGATCAGCCCTCTCGTCTTTTGCGGTAGTACGACGCCACATACGCTCGCGGTAAGAGTGCCCGTTTCGGCTTCCGCCGGATCGATCAATACGAACGTTCGCTTCGAGGTGACGTTACGGTGAGGCACATAACCCTCGTACTCGGGCTGGTTCTGATCTCCGCGAATTGCCCCCTTGTGGCGGACACCCAAGCGCCGGGTTCCA
>JBEKTF010000256.1:0-7040 GCA_049516355.1 Bryobacteraceae bacterium
CGGCGTCGCTGCATCAGGGTTTCCCCCATTGTGCAAGATTCCCCACTGCTGCCTCCCGTAGGAGTCTGGCCCGTGTTTCAGTGCCAGTGTGGCCGTGTGCCCTCTCAGGCCGGCTACCGATCACAGCCTTGGTAGGCCATTACCCTACCAACTAGCTAATCGGCCGCGGACCCCTCCCTCTGCGCATTGCTGCTTTCCTCTCTCGAGCTTATGCGGTATTGTCGTCGGTTTCCCAACGGTATTCCCCACAAAGGGGCAGGTTATCCACGTGTTACTCACCCGTACGCCACTTTACTCATGGATTGCTCCACTTTCTCGTTCGACTTGCATGTGTTAGGCGCGCCGCCAGCGTTGATTCTGAGCCGGGATCAAACTCTCATTTTAGTTTGTGAGAATGATCGCTCCGGTTGAACCCAAAGTTCATTTTTGAACGCGCGAAACGGGCTTGCGCCCTTCGCGCGCTGACGAAATAAATTAGTGCATCCAATTAGATTGTCAAAGATCTGTATCGGCCATCCCCTGCCTCAAAGACGCAAAAGATACCGACAGGCCTCGAAACTTGCTGATCTGACTCGCCTTTACGCGCAAGGGCTTTTTACACCCCAATCAGACCGTGAAAATTTCAATTCTTGAAAGAACCACCAGGAAGGTTGTTACCACCGCAGGCTGAACGCTCGGGGACTTCCCCGGCTCTACCTCAACAGCTTGTTACCTACCTTACAAGAGTCTTTACAACTTATACCACTCCGAACTCGGCTTTGGCAAGCCATGTCCGCAGCCCAGACTCTTTTTACCGCAGCTACTAATCTAGCATGCCAACCCGGCATTTGCAACCGGAATCGCCTTTTTGGCTTCAGTCCCGGAAAAAATCCCGCGCTTGCTCCAGCCTCTGAACTATAGCATTCCGGTCACGCCAGCGCAACCGCAGCGTCACTCTTTGTTCACAGACTTTGTTCACAGAGCTTCGTTCACGGTCGCGGCGCTTCGTTCACAAGACCCGCGGAGACAACTCCTCGACCGGCGCCGAATCGTCCGTCTCCGATAACGACGCCAGATTGGTCAAGTGCTGAGGCTCGAAAACCCCGCTCGACCATCTCGTCTCGTCGGAGAATCTAACCCCCACGAAGTATCCATAATCCCGATACGCGCAGTACGAAACATGACCGGAAAACCGCGCTGGTTCCCTGAAACCGTCCAGCCTGGGGTCGTTTGGTGTGGAATCGGCCGGGCCGGAGTTGGCCGATATCGAAATCGTAGCTCCGAGCGGAATCCGCTCCTCCACCTGCACACAGGCGCCCAGCGTGGAAATGTCTTCCAGCACCGCTTCCGCCGTCCCGAATGCGCTCTCCCCCGCCTGCCAATCCACTTTTACCAGATCCGCGCACAAGAACCGGCCCTCAAGCCTCCGTTCGATCATGCATTAATATCGGCGGGCATGCGCCCCGGGTTTAGTAGGCCACCCGCGCTACGCGGCCGTACCGCCTCGTCGCCCAGCGTCAAACCTCTTTTAACAGGTGGCCCATCTTCTCGCGCTTCGTCTCCAGATACCCCCGCCGGGATTCGTGTGCCGCCGCAATACAGGGCACTCGCTCCACGACCCCGATCCCCGCCTCCTCCAGCGCCTTGACCTTGTCCGGATTGTTCGACATCAGCCGCACGCCCGGAATCCCCAGATGCCGCAGGATCGCGCCCGGCAGTGAGTAGTTGCGCAGATCGCTCTCGAACCCCAGCTGCTCGTTGGCTTCCACGGTATCGGCGCCCCGGTCCTGCAATTCATACGCCCGCAGCTTGTTCATCAGCCCGATACCCCGGCCTTCCTGGAGCTCGTAAATAATCAATCCCCGGCCCTCGGCTGAAACCGCCCGCAGGGCGATCTCGAGCTGAGCCCGGCAATCGCACCGCAGGCTATGGAAAACGTCGCCCGTCAGGCATTGCGAATGGATACGCAGCAACGGCGGCGCGCCGCTATGCACGTCCCCCATTTCCAGAACCACCGCCTCCTCGATCCGGTCTCCCGCACGGCCTTCAAAACCGTAAATCCGGAACAACCCATACTCGGTCGGAAAGTGCGCCTGCGCGGCCTGCGACAACACGAAACCTGTGGGATTGTTCATGAAATGGGGGGTCCGGTTAACTTCACCATGCTAACTCCATTATAATGAGCGCTGGATGGCGAATGCTGACGGGATGTAGCCGGACAGAAGTTTAATCGGCCAAAGCCACAGTGGAACAACACCTCATCACCTTGCTGGTCAAGATCGGCGTCGCTGCCTCGATCGCCGGCTTTGGCGTGCGCAGCGACGCGGTCAAGCGCATGCTTCTGCGTGAAGAGCGCACCCTCGCCCAGCGCGCGCGCATGGCGCTCTGGTTCGCGGCCATCTTCGCGCCGGGAGTTCTGGTTCGGGTCATTACCCACGATTCCTACGCCGCGCTCGATCTCTCTCTCGAAGGCAGTCTCCTCGCCGGTATCACAGGCGGCTATATCTGCGGATGGCTCGCCGGCATGATGATCGCGATTCCCTCCATGTTCCATCCGGAACTGGCGTCGCTTCCCTTTCTCGCAATCGCCGGTCTCGCCGGCGGCATGCTGCGCGACTCGGCATCCGAGAGGGAGGATATCTGGCGCCTGTCGGCATTCCCCGACGCCAATGTTTACCGCGTCCTGCAGCATCGTCGCGAACTGCGTAGCGCATTGTTCCGTCTCTTCTTCGGTTTCGCCGTGGTGGCTACCGAATTTCTGCGCCAGGCGATCGGCAGTATCTTCCATGGAAAACTGTTCACCATAGCCCGCTGGGGCGATCCGCCGCTTCTGCTCGTAGCCGTTTATGCTTCGACGTACTTCTGCATCACGATCCCTCTAAAGGTCTGGAATAATACCCGCAACGAGGTTAAGCTCGAGGAGCAAAAACGGCTGCTGATTCAGGCTCGCCTCGAAGCCCTCGCCAGCCAGATCAATCCGCACTTTCTCTTCAATACCCTGAACTCGGTTTCCACTCTGATCCGGGTCAATCCGGAGCAGGCCCGCGCCATGGTGATGCGGCTTTCGCGTATTATGAGAGGACGCTTGCGCAACCAGGAGCATTTCGCGCCCCTGCGGGACGAACTGGCATTCATCGAAGATTACCTTTCCATCGAACTCGTGCGATTCGGCGATAAATTACGCGTAATGAAATACATCGATCCGGCGACATTGGATATGCTTGTCCCGAGCATGCTTCTGCAGCCTTTAATTGAGAACTCCATCAAGCACGGCATCGCGAGCAAAATCGACGGCGGCACGGTAACGCTTCGCACCTCGCACGGTAATGGCAGGTTGTCGATCGAAGTCGAGGACGACGGCGTCGGCATCCCTGAAGCGGAGCTCGCCCGCGTTTTTAACAAGGGTATCGGCGTGACGAATGTCAAAGAGCGGCTAAAGGTACTTTACAACCAGGATTACCGCATGTTGATCGATAGCCAACCCGGGCGCGGCACGCGTATACAGATCGAAGTGCCGGAGACCCAGACCCGGCTGGCGGCGGTTTCCTGATGCCTCTCCGCATGTCGACTCTCATCGCTCCCTCCGCTCTCGAAGAGAGATCGAAACTCGGGCGGAACGGGTTCCGCGGCCTGCCGGGACCTACCCGTCGCGTCTACGACCTTCTCGCGGGCGTTTATCCGCTTTCGACCCTCCTGTTCCATGAAAAAGCGCACAAAGTAGCTCTGTCGCTGGCGGGTATAGCCGACGGTATGCGGGTTCTCGAAGTCGCCACCGGCTCCGGCGAAATGTTCCGCCGCCTGGCTCGGATCAACTCCACCGGGATGACCTGCGGGTTCGATCTTTCGCCCAACATGGCCGCCCGCACGCAACGCCTCGCCCGCCGCCGTCTGCCCCGCGCGCGCGCCCATTGCCAGGCGGTCGATGCCTGCAATATGCCATTCCGCGACGGTGCGTTCGATGCTGTTGTCTGTTGTTACCTGCTGGAACTGATGGGTGCCGAAGACATCCTGCGCGCCCTCGGCGAGATTCATCGCGTGTTGCGCCCGAACGGACGCCTTGCCCTGGTGCTGATCGGCCAGAACGTTCCCGCATTCAACGTCCTTTATCGCGTGGCCGGTGGGCTCGCTCCCGCCTTTTGGGGCCGTCAGGTCGAAAGCGCGATTCCGGAGGCAATCCGGGACTTCGACTTCGACATAGAGCACGACCGCAAGGTGCAGCAGGGCTTCTACCCCTCGCGCGTGATGATCGCCCGAAAATAACTCGGCGTTTGGTCCGCGAAGTGCTATCGTGTCCGCTGGAGGCTCTATGGCTGACGAAGTGAAGAAGTGCGCGCACCCGGCATGTATCTGCCCCGCTCGGCAAGGCAGCAACTATTGCAGTACCTCTTGCGAGGACGCGAAGGATACGCTGGAAATCTCCTGTAATTGTGGCCACCCAGGCTGCGAGTTACCCTGACGGATCCCGAGTAAATTCTCCCGGGCCATTGCAAGTGCCAACGGTCCGGGATTTCCTCAATTTACACGTCCAAATTGATTTGGTTCGGAAGGCCGGATTTCGCTCTTCCCGTCAATCCAATCCTTTGATGCCGTATAGTGCATTGAAGGAGGACAGTATGTCCGATCTGATCGACAAAATCAAAGACATATACGCTGCGTTTGGACGCGGCGACATAGCCACAATCCTCGCCAGTCTGACAGGTGACGTCAGCTGGGAGTTTGAGGCACCCAGGGAGCTTTCCTGGTCCGGCATCCGGCACTCGCCGCAGGAGGCCGCCGGTTTCTTCGCGGGCATTGCCGCGGAGCACGCCGATCCAAAACTGGAAATGACCGAGTTTTTCTCCACCGGCTCTGATTCAACCAACGGCGCTGTCGCCGCGTTCGGCCGCTACCAGGCGACCGTCAAAGCTACGGGCATTCGCGTGGATACGCCCGTGGCGCATTACTTTAAATTCCGCGACGGCAGGATTGCACGCTACATCAACGTCATCAATTCCGGCGCTTTTGTCGAAGCCAACCGCGCCGGGGCTGCCGCCGGCCGCTGAGAGTCGTCTCCACGACCCGGGCCGTCGATGGCTGCGGTAATCGGAGCGGGCAAACTATGCCGCAACAGCGTCATGTTTTCATTACCGGCGGCACCGGCTACGTCGGCAGCCGCCTGATCCCGCTCCTGTTGAGCCGCGGCCATCGCGTCACAGCTCTCGCCCGCGAACAATCGCGCCACAAATTGCCCGGAGGTTGCGAGGTCGCAATTGGCGACGCGCTCGATGGTGCGTCCTATCGTCACCTGCTCAACGGCTCGGATACGTTTATCCAACTGGTCGGCGTTTCCCATCCAAGTCCCGCCAAAGCTCGCCAATTCATCGAGATCGATCTCAAATCCGGTCTGGAAGCGGTGAAGGTTGCCCGCGCCGCCGCTGTTTCGCACTTTGTTTACGTCAGCGTTGCTCATCCCGCCCCGGTGATGAAAAGCTATATCGAAGCCCGCGTCCAGTGCGAGCGGGCCATCGCGGAAAGCGGGCTCAACTCCACCATCCTGCGGCCCTGGTAGGTCCTGGGTCCTGGCCATCGGTGGCCCTGGCTTCTGATCCCGTTCTACAAGATCGCCGAAGCCAGGCCCTCAAGCCGCGCCACGGCCCTGCGCCTGGGGCTCGTCACCTTGCCGCAGATGCTGAACGCCCTCGCTCAAGCCGTCGACAACCCCCCGCAGGGTACCCGCATTCTCGAAGTTCCCGAAATCCGGACGGCCCCACAAGTGCTACAACGTAGCACATGAGGAAGGCTTCGGTCCGGGATCTCCACATTCACACGTCGGAACTGATCCGGGAAGCTGCCGAGGGTTCGGTCATCATCATCGAACTCCGCCGAAAAGGAGTGGTGCGCGAGCACGGGAATGACAACAACGAACACCGCGGATAGCAGCAAACTTAATCTCTTCATAAGTGGCTTCCCATGAGCAGGCCACCGTAAGGAAGTCATGTCAAAGGATGGGGAACATCGGCAGTGGGTAATTGCGGAAATCGAAGTGAGCGTCGCGTTGCGTTCGCGCGCCAAACCAGTGTTTACCATATACGTATGGCTTTCCGTCGCAGCTTTGATTCTCTGGCCGGTGAGTTCGGCCGACGCCGTTTCCTGATTGGTGCGCTGGGATCCGGAGCGGCGTTCACGCACGCGTCTCGGATATTGGCTGCCACCGAGTTCTGGAATGCGAAAGACCCATCCACATGGACTGAAGAAGAGATCGTCATTCTGACGTCGAAATCTCCCTGGGCCAGGGAAGCCGTGCCGAACTTCAAGCATGCCGACGATCCCACCGGGCCTTCCGGTGACAGGGGCAGGCGTCGCCCGGCTGCCTCCGAAAGGATTATCGTGCGCTGGGAGAGTGCGCAACCGATTCTCGATGCGCTGAGGGCGCCTCTTGCGGCCGATTTTGAGGGTCACTATGTTGTGAGCGTAACGAATCTTCCGATTGCGTTTGCCCGGAAGGGTCCCGGAGGTCAGACGACGCCCGATGACACGCTCGATCGCGTGCAGAACGGTGCGACGCTGCAGGTCAGGGGTAAAGATCCGGCTGAGGCAGGGATCGCCCGTCGAACGCGCATTGGCTCGATCCTTTTCGGATTTTCAAAAGATTATCTGCAGCTGACCGCGAGCGACCGGGATATTGTCTTCAAGCTGGATACGGAACAACTGACGATGATGGCTAAATTCGACGCCAAAGAGATGATGTACCACGGCAAACTGGCTGTGTAAGGTCTGGCCGGACAGAAATCGCCCTGAGGCTCGCCTGCGAGGGCAAACCCGCTGCGGAAACATCGCTCCGCGGGATTCACAGCGAACAAAAATATTTTTGAGATCGCCTATTTTCCTTTGAACCAATAACTTGCAGCCACCAACAGCTTGCCATCGCCTCTGATTCCAAACAGCGCGTGTTACTTTCCAATCGAGAACCGGATCGTACCCATGACGTATCTGGTCGCTAAGCCGTATACTCCTCGATGCAATGTGCGGTGAATGCAGAAACAATGGGCGGCAGGCGCTCCCGTTATTGGTGCGGCCCCGGT
>JBEKTF010000257.1:0-6985 GCA_049516355.1 Bryobacteraceae bacterium
GCCTTGTCGGTATCCTGGCGGGAGCCCGGGCCGAGGAGGCTTCGGCGACTAAGGAGCAAACACAGAAATAGTTGCCGTCGCCTGTTTCGGAAACAGGTCACCAACTCGCGCAGTCGAATCACCGATCTGTTCTGCAATCACTGGTGAAACATCGCGCGCGCCTCTGAAGCCGGGCAGCATCGGTACCGTGAAATGCCGACGGGTTTACGGATTCACCGGGTCTGACACTAGCATCCCGGAGTGTCTTCCGCAGAAAATCGCGGATAGGGACTGAAAGACGCGCATTCCGTCCACGATCGGATTGGGGCAGAGTAGCCGACCATCCGTCCCCATCGCCTCACCCGCTGGCGGAAAGCGCCGCTCTTGTGAAATGTAAATAGTAAATAGAGGCGTTTTGTGGTCCTCTCATTCATATCCGGCTCTCAGGGGAAATATCGGGAAAGATGTTGCGATCGCCAGGCATTACGCCCTAAGCGATGCTATACAAGATATTCACACCGGAACGGCAATGACAACCAAAGACTTTGTTTCAGGACTGTTAACGCCGATCCTGATCATCACGTCGACGCTGAGCTATGCGGCGTTGATTTTTTCCGGACCATTGAAGCCGGGCCTGCCCGTCGGCATCGGTTTCGGATTAGTCGGCGCCGGCATTCTGGCGATCCTGTTTGCCATTTTCAGCGCGCTCCCTTTCGCGATCGCCGGACCGGATTCCAAGCCGGTCGCGGTGCTCGCCCCATTCGCCGCGGTAATGGCTGCGGACCTCGCGCGTCGCGGACATGCCGCCGATGCCACGGTTACCGTGCTATTCGCACTGATAGCCGGAACCATGATTACGGGCGTGGCGCTTTACCTGCTCGGAGTCATGAAGGCCGGCCGATGGATCCGGTTCGTGCCTTATCCGGTAATCGCCGGATTCATGGCCGCGTCGGGTTGGATGCTGGCATCCGGCGGCATCCGCCTCGCGGCCGGCACCGGCACATGGCCCGAGTTGCTGGGGCAGTTGGCGCGGGGACAGCACTTCATGCAATTCGCGACCATGCTCGTGTTTGCCATCGGCATGGTCCTGGCCAGGCGCTTCGACCATCCCGTGGCCTTTCCGGCGCTGCTGGTGGGCGAAACGCTCGTGACGCACGTCGCTTTGCATGCCGCGGGATATTCCTTAGGTGCGGCGCGCGCGCAGGGGTGGCTGCTCGACCTTTCCGCGGGAGCGGTCTTGCCCGCTCCGTGGCTGCTTCATTCCCTGCCGAAAGTTGACCTGAGCGCATTCCTGTGGGCGAGTGGCGGGTACGTCGCGCTCATCACCGTTACCGCGATCACGCTTCTGATGAGCGTAATGGCCGTGGAACTGGAAACACACCTCGACGTGGAACTGGACCGCGAACTGCGCCTGAACGGCATCGCCAATATTCTTGCCGGAATGGGTGGTGGAATGACAGGAACGCTTTCGCTGAGCCGGACGCTGTTCAACTACCGCACCGGGGCGCGCGGGCGATCGAGCGGTCTCGTGGCTGGCGCGGCATGCCTTCTCGTGTTGGCATTCGGCACGCGGGCATTCGCTTTTGCGCCCATTCCGGTACTGGCCGCGCTGCTGCTGCAACTGGGCGGTGAGATGCTCGCCGAGTGGCTGGTCAAAGGCTGGCGGGCCATGCAGCGAACCGAATACTTCGAGATGGTCGTAATCTTCGGGGTGACGGTGGCTTGGGATTTTGTGGCGGGAGTGGCGCTGGGCTTCGTCGCCGCCTGTATCACCTTCGCAATCAATACAAGCCGGCGGCGATTGCTGAAGCTGGGTTTGAACCGCGCGATCTACAGCGGGAGCGTCGATCGCCCGGTTTACCAGCAGGAACAACTGGTGCGGCATGGACACACCATCCAGATCATGTGGCTGCACGGTTTCGTGTTCTTCGGCAGCGCCCATCGGCTGCTGGAGCAGATCAAGGAAGTTGTGGACGCGCAAAGCGGCGCGTGCCGCAGCCTGATTCTCGACTTCCGGCAGGTGATGGGAATCGATTCTTCGGCCGTGATGAGCCTGGTCAAGTTACGCCAGATCGCCCATCGCAAGGGTTTCGTCGTGGTGCTGACCGAAGTCCCCGCGCACGTGGAGAGCGTGTTGCGCGCCGGCGGACTGTTCCGCAATACCGGAAGCAGCAACATCCTCATCTATCCGGATACCGACAGCGCTCTGGAATGGTGCGAGGACAAACTGCTGGCGGAGGTCGTTACGCACGAAAACTCCCTCCGGTCGGCCGACGATTGGCTGGCTGTTGAAATCGGCGACGAGGAAATGCTTCCGCGGCTTGTTTCCTACCTCGAACTGATCGAGTACAAGACGGGCGACTTTCTGATCCGGCAGGGCGAAGCCAGTGACAGCCTGTATCTGCTCTTTGCAGGCCGGGCGACGGTGCTGTACCGAACCCCGCAGGGCGTGGAACTGCGCCTTCGAAGCATGGTGGGCCACACGATCGTGGGTGAAATGGGTCTGTACCGGGCGTCGCCGCGCGGCGCCTCGGTGCGCGCCGATCAGCCGACCATCGCTTACCGGATGTCACTGGACGCGATGACACGAATGGAACAAGACGATCCCGCGCTGGCGTACGCCTTTCACAGACTGGTGATTCGCACGCTGGCGATGCGGCTGGATTTCGCCAACCGCGAAGTTGCGGGATTGCGGCGGTGAGATTCTTTCAGACGCGGATCTGGCAGGATGCTGAAAAAGGCCTTCACAGGCGGAACAGGCTGCTGAAAAAGTAAGGCGCAGGCCAAAAGGCCTACTCCACTGGCTTGTAAGCTATTGATTCTTCGTTGTGGAGTAGGCGTTTTCGCCTGCTGCTGGTCGTGTGAGGGATTTCTTCAGCACCCTCGGAAGCCTGTTCCACCAATGCAGCCAGCTTGTTGATAAGAGGTGGCACAGGCTTCAGCCTGTGGGTGTTTCAAGCCTTGTAGAGCCCTTTTCAGCACGCTGCCGGATCGGATGACGCGCATTTCGCCCGCGATCCACACGGCAGTCTCCAACGCCCAAACCGTAGAAGAGGGCATCTGGACTCCTGAAGCGCAAAGGGCGCTGTCCCGCGCCACCACGGTTTTGGCCGGCTGTATTGTCCTCGAACGCCATTTCGCCGCGTTGTCCTTCCGTTGCTGTAGAATGATTCCGCATGCCTTCCAGACTGTCGGCGCGTCTTTCCGCGGCGAGTGCGGTCTCAATTCTCGCGATCGCTGTTCTAGGCACGCTCGGGCCGCTTGCCGCCGCACCCGTGTCCGGCGAAGCCGTATTTCAGCAGCGATGCGCCTCGTGCCACGATTCCGGCGATGCCCGCATTCCACGGCGCGAAGAGCTGAAGAAACTGACCGTGACCACCATCACGCGCACGCTGGACTTCGGACTGATGGCCAGCATCGCCTCTCCCATGCGTCGCGACGAGCGCGACGCGGTCGCGGCATTCCTGGGCCTTCCGGGCGGCAACGCGACTCCGCCCGCCACGGCCTTTTGCGCTGATCGCAGCGTCAAAATCGACGATCATGCGAAAGCAGTCTGGAACGGATGGAGCCCTTCGCTCACCAACACGCGCTACCAGCCTGCGGACTTGGCCGGCTTGAGCATCGCCCAGGTGCCCCGGCTCAAGCTCAAGTGGGCGTACGGCTATGACGGCGACATCGTCGCGTTTTCGCCACCCACCATTCTGGGCAATCAACTGTTCGTCGGCAGCGCAGGGGGCACGGTACAGGCTCTTCGCGTGGATTCCGGATGCGTCGAATGGACGTTTCAGGCTACCGGCGGGGTTCGCGCGGCAATCCGCGTGGTGCCTCTTGGCGAAAAGCATGCGCTCTTGTTCGGCGATCAGACCGGGTGGTTTTATGCGCTCGAGGCGGAGACCGGCCGGCAAATATGGAAGAAGAGGCCGGAGTTCCACGAAGCGGTCCGGCTGACCGCTTCTCCGGTTGCTTACAAGGACCTGGTGTATATTCCGGTGTCCTCCTGGGAGGAAAACCGCCCCATCAGCTCCGCTTATCCGTGCTGTACTTTCCGCGGGAGCGTGGTGGCCTATCGAATCAAGGATGGGACTCAGGTCTGGAAGACGTACACGATTCGCGACAAACCAAAGATCACCGGCAAGAATGAAGCCGGGGTAGACCAATGGGGGCCATCCGGCGCCAGCGTCTGGTCGGCGCCGACAATCGATCCCAAACGGGGCGTGATGTACGTCACCACGGGCGATAACTTCTCCAGCCCGGCCACCGATATGAGCGATTCGATTCTCGCGCTCGAATTGAACACCGGCCGAATCGTGTGGTCGAAGCAGACTTTGCCCGGCGACATCTGGACCTCGGGATGCAGTTCGAAGGGCAACTGCCCGGGCCCAGACTACGATTATGGGTCGTCGGCTCTTCTCGACAAGCTCGACAATGGGCGCGACGTGCTGCTGGCGGGTCAGAAGTCCGGAGTGGTGTATGCGCTGGATCCCGATAAAAAAGGCGAAATCCTGTGGCAGGTTCGGGTAGGGCGGGGAGGAATCAACGGCGGCGTGCAGTGGGGCATGGCCAGCGACGGCCAGAAAGTTTACGCTGCCACCTCCGATCTCGCGCGCGGCGCCGCCGGCACGGATCCCTTGGATCCCCGCCCCGCGCCTCTCGATTCGAAGCAGGGCGGTGGATTGACGGCCCTGCGGATCGGCACCGGCGAGAAAGTCTGGTATGCTCCGCCTATCGCATGCGGATCGAGACCGAACTGCAGTCCGGCCCAGGCTGCGGCGGTGACTGCGATTCCCGGGGTCGTATTTTCCGGTTCTCTCGACGGCCATCTGCGCGCGTATTCCGCCGAAGAAGGGAAGATTCTTTGGGACTTCGATACCGTTCGCGACTATGAGACGGTGAATGGCGTTCATGCCCGCGGCGGGGCATTGAATGGTCCCGGCGCAGTCGTAGTGGGAGGGATGTTGTTCGTCAACTCCGGCTATGGGAGGAACGGCGTTCTGGCCGGAAACGTTCTGCTGGCGTTTGGGCCTGAGGAGTAGGAGGTAGCACAAGCTTCAGCCTGTGGGTGTTTCAAGCTTCGTTCTTGATGCCGGTCACGCCCTTCCGCCCTGAAAAGTCCTGACCTGATGTTGTTCTTTAACAGAGCGCGCCACGTGATTGATTCATGGTTATTTAACAATGAATATGCGGATAGCTCCTGGATGACGCGCATCCCGTCCACAATCCAGATTGTGGACGAGTCGCTTATCGGGCAGAAGGTTCGATAATGGGCCGACGGAATCAATACCTCAAGCGGCTTGCGGCCTTATTTCTTCAGGCCAGCTTCCCAATTCAGCACCACGGTGATGGGCGTGTTGGTATTCTGCTGCGGCTGTGGGTTGAGGGGCCCGGTGCGATAGGCCAGTATCCCATTCGCGGAAACCGAAAAAAATCCGTTATAGGCAAGCGCTCCCACGTGCTCCGCCACGGGAACCGGCTCGCCCGTCAGTTTGAGCCGGCCGGCATCGAAGGGCTGGGCCATCAAGGTGCCGTCGCGCAGAAAAAAGAGGTGCCCGCCGGCGCCTGCTGCGGAAGGTGCCCAAACCCCGCCGAACGTGGTTGCTATCAGAAGCTCCAGACTCTGATCCGATGGCTTGACATCCAGCGAGCCGAGGAAGATTCCCTGCTTTTCAGCGACGGGACTTCTCCGCCAATATACAAAATGCCGGCCATCTGGGAGAAAGGTTGGCAGAGTGTGAGCTGGCTCCTGGCGCGAGAGGTCCAGCGCGGTGACGTCCGTGGCCACTCCGCCCTCCGCGGGGACTCGGTGAATAGGACCGGTTGGGCCGCCGAAAATGATTACACCGTCCCGGTTCCAGGCGCCCGATCCGACGTTGCCTGATGGGAGCTCACAAAGAGTCTGCGCAGGACCGCCCGATACATCGACCTTCTTGAGCTGATTCCCCACTCCAAACGCGAGAAACCGGCTGTCCGGGGACCAGAACAGGGAGAAGACGTTTTGCGTGCCGGGCAGCAGGCGCAGATCGAGGGAATCCAGGTCGCGCACCCATAAACCGCCCTCAGGTCCGGTGGTGTTGAATGCCAGCTTGTGCCCGTCCGGCGAAAGCGCCAGGAAGCGCCCGAACGCGCCCTTGTCCGGCAGAGGAATCTGGAAGCGCACCGCATAGGCTGCGGGCGGAGTATTCGCTTGCTGCGCCAGGCTCAAAGTAGTGGGGACAAGCGACAGCGCAAGAACGCTGGAGTAAATAAGGGACAATTTTCCAAAAGCAGCTTTCATAGTCATCCTTCTTTCACATAACTTGGTCCTGGCCGGGACTCATAGTTCGCGGCTCCCTGAGGATACTCCCAATCACCCTCGTTTGTTGCCGTCATTTTCGTGTCGTATTGTTTTATACTTTTCCTCCTTCCAGGGCCGAGTTTGTCGGCTGTGCAGCATGACGCGGTATGTGCAGGATTCGGTTCAGCGTTCGCCGATCAGTGGATCGAGAAGTCCTGAGTGACGCGCATTCCGTCCACAATTCAGATCGGGAAGCCATCTCTTCTCCCTTTCTTCTTAAGCCTGTTCGCAAACTTCTTGCTTCCCCTCAGCGGCTAATCTAGCATTGAGGCCTGGAGGTTTGATGATGCCATATCAGCGGTTGTTCGTTCTGTTCGTGCTCGTCTCCACCTGCGCACAGGCGCAATGGTTGAACTTTCCCACGCCCGGAACGCCCCGCATGCGCGACGGCAAACCTAACCTAACCGCCCCTGCGCCGCGCTCCTCCGATGGCAAGCCCGACCTTTCCGGAGTCTGGCGGACCGAGCTTGCGCCCCCAGGCGAAAGCTTGCTCGGCAACGAAAGCTACTTCGTAGTACCGGGAGACGACCCCCGCACCTTCAGCAAATATTTCTGGAACATCCTGGCGGACTTCAAAGCCGCGGAAGCGCCCATGCGGCCCGAAGCCGCCGAATTGTTTCGGAAGAACGCAGCGAGCGCTATTACTCCGTCCTCCAGCTGTCTGCCGCTCGGCAT
>JBEKTF010000258.1:0-6887 GCA_049516355.1 Bryobacteraceae bacterium
TCTGCTCCGGGTGCAGCCTATGCTCGCGCAATCCGGCCTGGCCTCCGCCCTGGTGGTCTCGGTTGGCGTGGCAACTGCCATTTACGGCACGCTGTCAGGCCGGGCCAGCGCCGACGCCAAAAGCTCACTGGCTTTCGCATCTCTGACACAGGTGGGTGTGGTGTTCGTGGAGATTGGACTTGGCTGGAAATGGGTCGCGGTGGTGCACATCCTGGGACACGCGACAGTCCGGACGCTGCAATTTCTGCGCGCGCCATCGATGCTTCACGACTATCACCAGATGCATTCCGCCATCGGCGGCGAAACCTCGGCGGCCGGAAGGCTGGAGGAGTTATTCCCGGAGCGCATGCAGTTGTGGCTCTACCGCTGGGCGCTGGACCGCGGTCATCTCGATACGATCCTGGATCGCTTCGTGATTCATCCGCTGATGCGCCTCTCCAGGTTTTTCGCGAGCCTTGACGGCATGGGCTTGCATCGGCCTCGGGAACGCCGCGAAGCCCCGGTTTCCCCGTGCAACGCCGTCCGCCAGGAGAGTATCTGATGGAACGCGCGGTGCTTCTCACGGCCATAGCAATCGGGGTCCCCTGGTTTGGAGCAATTGTGGCGACGGTGACTCGCCGGCAGCCGCGCGTCATCGGCTTTGCGGCGGCGCTCATTTCGGTGGCGGCGAGCGCGCTCCTGCTGCGAGCCGCGCCGGCGGGTGAGTCGCTCGAGGAAGCGCTGATGGTGCTGTACTCGTGCCTGACGCTGGGGGCGACGTTGGTGCTTCCGCGACGCGACTGCAGCTCCGGCACGATCGGCGGAATCCTTTTTCTTCTGGGGTCGACGCTCCTGGCGTATTCGACGGATGACCTTCGGATACTCCTCGCCGCATGGATCGTGTCCGCGGTCCCCTTCCTCCGTGAACAGTGGTTCGGCGCGCGCACATGGCGCCCGCGGCTGGGACTGTTGCTTTCCAGCGCTGCCCTGGCTCTTGCCATCGCGCTTATTGCGGCGTCTGGCGACACGATGTCAATCGGCGGCTTGATCCACAGGAGCCCTGGCGGCATGGCTGTCTTCGGGCTTCTGGTGGCAGCCGTCGTCTTTCGGAAAGGAATCTGCCCGGCGCACGCGTGGGTGGCCGATGCTGCCGAGGGCGGCGCCGTGATTCCCACCGCTCTGCTGCTGAACGGCCATTTCGGGGCAATGCTGGTGGCGCGGCTGATCGTGCCGCTGTTTCCGAACACCGCGCGCGATCTGTTCCCCCTGCTTTCGTATCTCGCGATGGCCACAGCACTCTACGTCGCCATCCGGGCTCTGACCGAAAATTCGCCTCGACGCCTGCTCGCTTATCTCGCACTCAGCCAGTCGGCCTGCATATTGGCCGGATTGGAGAGCCGAACCATGGAAGGAGTCACCGGCGCGCTTGTGCACTGGGTTGTCGTAACGGTATCGACCATGGGACTCTTCGGAATTGTGCGGCTGCTGGAGGTTCGCTTCGGCGAGAACCTGACTGCCAGCAGACATCTCGGGCTTGCCGAGCACGCGCCCAGACTGGCAGTGTTCTTTATTGTGTTTGGGCTCGCGCTGGTCGGTTTGCCGGGGACACTGAGCTTCTGCTCCCAGGACCTTCTTATTCATGGAACCCTGGCGTCGCATCCGCTGACAGGGCTTTTGCTTCCCATCGCCACGGCGCTGAACGCTGTCAGCGTTTTTCGTTTGTTCGCGCGGCTTTTTCTGGGCAGGCGGAGGACGGGTTTCACCGTAATGGCGGATGCGTTACCGCGCGAGAGGTGGATTCTGGCTGTCGGTGTCTCGTTCGTCGTTTTGGGAGGACTTTTCCCGAATGCAATTGTGGCGAGGCGGGCGGCAGAGGCGGAGTCGGTAGAGCAGGCGTTCCGCGTGCCGGGGGTTTCCCCCGACACTGTTGCAAAGCGGGCGTCAAGTTACAGAGAAACTGCAAGCCGATCCTTCGAGAGAACGGGGCCAATTGACAGTCTTCCTTAACGAGCAACAGTATTTATGTTTCAAAGCGTAGAGATCGTTGTCCAGAAAACGGGAATTTCCGAAGACTCTATTGACGAATATGTTAGTCATGGGTGGATCGAGACTGTAACCAGACAAGGAACAACGTTTCTTCCTGCACACCAACAGTACAGGCTCAAGTTTGTTCATCATCTGCGCACGAAGATGGGCCTCAGCGAAAGGGAAGTGACCACAGTCCTGCGATTTGACAGCCCACCCTATTCTCTGGCGAATGTGCCATCGATACTCGCGAAGCACCGTCGTTGACTTGAGGAATTGGCGCTTGCCGCTCGATTAATGGAACGTTCTCGACGGCGGACATGATTACTTGCCAATCGATCTTGATGCCGGAAACCACGCGCGTCTCGCTCGTGAGTGCCGACGTGATGGAGGAATTCGGAATTGGGCAGCGCCTGCAGACGCGAAAAACCCACCACTACCGGCCGAGCCGGCTTCCCCGGTCCTCTGATGGCCGTAAAGAATCGTTCGCCCCTGGCGGCTGATCAGGTTCAGCGTCACGCCGCCAATTCCTTGAGAATCCGGTGCACCGATGTTCGCGGAATCTCCATCTTCTCCGAAATCCCGGAGATTGACAGGCCTTTGGCCCGAAGCGCGGCGACCTGATCTCTCCTGCGCACGAGTCGCGGGCGTCCGCCCACACGTCCCTGCTTTCGAGCCTTCGCCGGACCTGCCAATGCATTCGAAACGTAGAAAAGGGCATGGGTGGGCCGGGCTATTGAGCTTCGCCTCATGGCAGCGGTCGAGGCGCGGACCGTGGACTGAATCGTGGTCTATAAGGTCGATCGCCTCAGTCGATCCCTGCTCGACTTAGCGCGGATCATTGAGATTTTCGACCGGCATGACGTCAGCTTCGTGGCGGTGACCCAGCAACTCAACACCACGAGTTCCCTCGGCGGCTTGCCGCTGAACAGCCTGCGTGCAAGTAAACCACTTTCGGTGACGCTGAGCTTGTCGAAGAGCGTTCTAACCCTTTTAAACAGCGACGCGCGACTCAACTGTTCAGGTAGTCCGGGCGGACCGTTACGGGGCTAACTCAGAGCGCGACGATCTGCGCCGGGTTCTCAGCGTAATCAGGTCGCCATCGCCCTAAGTCTTGTCCGGAAACTCCATGGCCGAGTGCGATCGAATTTACATGACGAGCAAACAAGCGGAATTTAGTAACTAAAGTTCAGGGCAGGGTGTGCCGATAGATCTCTGAGTACGCAAGAGTGTCACATTCAGCATTTGTCGGGACAAAACGACTAGCTCGATTGGGGGCCCCCGACGCAGTCCCATTCGTATGCACCTGTTTCTCCGGCCAGCGAAGTGCGACTAACGGATACGCTGCCGGATCTAACCACGGACAATCTGGTACCAGCCACCTAAATCGGCCAATATTGCCTCATGCACATGCCAGTTGGTGTCCCGGAGCCCTTGTCTTTGCCTTTGCGGCACTTACGCATTTTCTGGGTAGTGGGCATGTGGGACTCTACCACTTCCCGCGAAACCATTTGGACAAAATTCCTTCGGCTGCCAAAGCAGTCGGTTGGGCGATACAGTCCGACGGAAAAGGGAGACACTTTGCCGGCAGGGAACTCCCGTCTCACAGAAATCTCTTCAGCGCAAAGCACCTATTTGCAAACAAGCGGACAGGATGGCAGCAGGCAGACCGCGTAGCTCTCTGCCCGACTCGGGAATATGTCTACTTATAGATTATCTTTACATCTTACCGGGCTGCTCTTACTTTTTAGTTTCCGATCAATCGCGCAAACCAGCAATCTCAGTATCTCTTCGGCTGTGGTGAATCCCGGCGGAACCGCCACCCTAAGCGTTGCTCTGACGGTATCGGGAACGGCACCCGCAGGCCTGGAATGGACGATTTCTTATTCACCGGCGCAGATTTCAGCGATTTCGATTACACCCGGACCCGCAGTGGCTGCGGCCGTAAAGACGCTTTCCTGCTCGTCCGGCTCTGGTGTGGCTACGTGCATCCTGACAGGGATGAACGCGAACAATATTGGATCGGGCGTGGTTGCCTATCTGAACGCGACAGTCGCGTCAGGTACAACTGCTGCTTCAATTCAGATATCGAACCCGAATGGCGTTGATTCAAATGGAAATGGCCTGGCGGTCGCGTCTGCAGTTGGGGGGACGATCACAGTGCCAACTCTTTCACCGGTCACGTGTTCGCTCATGACATTGAGTGCGGGCGCGGTCAGCACGTGCACGGTGACGCTGACGCAGACGGCTCCTGCCGGCGGGTCCGTTGTCACGCTCGCCAGCAACAACACTTTGCTCACGGTGCCGGCATCGGTGACGGTAGTGGCGGGAGCAACGACGGCGACGTTCAGCGTGGCGGCGGCGGCTTCGATCGCGAGCAATCAGAGCGCAACCGTAACCGCGACCCTATCTACATTTGGTCAGATCAGCCTGGTTCATGTGACCGCGTGTGGTCCGCAGGTATTTCCCACGATAACTTGTTCGATCCCAGCCACGGCGAGTGGCAATCTCTTGGTTATCGGTTGGATGTCGAACAACGGCGGTGGAGGGACTACCATCGCCAGCATCAGTGACAACGCCAGTGGCGGGGGTAATAACTACTCCGAGGCCGGCAACGCCCGAGCGCTGGAGGCCAGTTCGAATTCAATGGCGGATTTGTGGTACGCCAGGAACTCACAATCCGGAGCCACGGTCGTGACCATAAACCCGAATCCGAGCGGAACTGCGGGAACAGCCGTAATCTGGGAATTCTCGGGAGTGAATACCACCAATCCTCTGGATCAATCGGCTGTTCTCAACAGCCAACCTGCCACAACGATCCCGATCGGTCCTTCGCTTGCGATCACGTCGGCTTCAGAGCTGATAATTTCTGTTGCAACCGTTCAAGGCACAGCGACCGGCATTCTTGCGGGCAACCCTTTTACCAGCGACTCCACGGCGAACGGGAATGGTTGGGCGCACCTCCTCAGCTCGGTCGCGGGAACATACGCCGCACAGTGGAACAACCCCAGTGACGGTGCTTACGCCGCAAGTGCTGCTTCCTTTGCCTCTGGTGGCATCAGTTCGCAGACGGCGACCATCAGTCTGGTAGCGCCGGCGCTGGTCTCGGGCATAGCCTGCAGTCCGACCAGTCTCGGGCAGAGCGCGGTCAGCACGTGCACGGTGACACTGACGCAGACGGCTCCCACGGGCGGATCGAGCGTGACGCTGGGGAGCAACAACACTTCGCTCACGGTACCGGCATCGGTGACGGTAGCGGCGGGAGCGACGACGGCGACCTTCAGCGCGACAGCGGCGGCTTCAATTGCGAGCAATCAGAGCGCAACTGTAACCGCAACCCTCGGCAGCAGTTCGCAGACCGCGACCATCAGTCTGCTGGCGCCGGTGCTGGTCTCGGGCGTAGCCTGCAGTCCCACCAGTCTCGGGCAGAGCGCGGTCAGCACGTGCACGGTGACACTGACCCAGACCGCTCCCACGGGCGGGTCGAGCGTGGCGCTGGCGAGCAACAACACTTTGCTCACGGTACCGGCATCCGTGACGGTAACCGCGGGAGCGACGACCGCGACGTTCAGCGCGACAGCGGCGGGTTCGATTGCGAGCAATCAGAGCGCAACCGTAACCGGGACCCTCGGCAGCAGCTCGCAGACAGCAACCATCAGTCTGGTCTCCGGCGTGGCCACGGCGGCGTTCGTCACGAGCGACACGACGACGCAGGGGACCTGGAAGGGAGTTTATGGGGCGGATGGAGAAGCGATCAACAGTGATTCGACTAACTACCCCGGCTACGCCCAGGTGAGTTTCAGCGGGAGCTCTTCGTACGTGTGGGCTTCATCCAGTACCGATGTCCGGGCTCTGCAGAAAGCCGCGGCGACGGATCGAATCGCGTCGGTGTGGTACACGAGCTCGACCATGAGCATCGATGTAAACCTGACCGACGGGTACACCCATCAGGTGGCGCTGTACGCTCTGGATTGGGACTACCTGGGACGTGCGGAGCGGGTGGATGTGCTGGACGCTTCGAGCAGCGCCGTGCTGGATACACGGACAATCTCCGGTTTTTCGGGCGGACAGTATCTGGTATGGAACCTGAAGGGGCACGTGACCTTGAAGATTACTCTGACTGGTGGTCTCAATGCTGTGGTCAGTGGCTTGTTCTTCGCCCCCCCGGTGGTGGATCTGAATATTTCCAAGACTCACAGCGGCAATTTCACACAAGGGCTCAATGGGGCCACGTATTCTGTGACCGTGAGCAACGGGGCGGGGGCCGCAACGACCAGCGGGACAGTAACGGTGACAGAAGTCATTCCCGCCGGATTGACGCTGATTTCGATGTCGGGTACCGGCTGGGCGTGTCCCGGGGGCACAACCTGCACGCGTGCCGATGCTCTGGCCGGGGGCGCGAGTTACCCTCCGATCACGGTGACGGCGAACGTGGCTGCCAATGCACCGCCGTCGGTGACTAATCAGGTGAGCGTGAGCGGCGGCGGATCGGCAGCGGCGAACGCGAGCGACCCGGCCATAATCGCTGCGAATGGCGGACCAGTGATTGCCACAGCGGCTTTCGTCACGAGCGACACCACGTCGCAGGGGACGTGGAAGGGAGCCTACGGGGCAGATGGAGAAGCAATCTATAATGATTCGGCCAGCTATCCAGGCTATGCCCAGGTGAGTTTCAGCGGGAACTCTTCGTACGTGTGGACTTCATCGACCACAGATGTCCGCGCACCGCAGAAGTCGGCGGCAACGGATCGAATCGCATCGACGTGGTACACCTACTCAACCATGAGTATTGACGTGAACCTGACTGACGGCTACACCCATCAGGTGGCGCTGTACGCTCTGGATTGGGACAACGGGGGACGCGCGGAGCGGGTGGATGTTGT
>JBEKTF010000259.1:0-6809 GCA_049516355.1 Bryobacteraceae bacterium
CGCCGCCGAACGTCTGTCTCGGCAGCAAATGTCACCTCCATCATTTCTGCGACAGCTGAAATATCACCTACAGAAGGCTCGCCCAACTCCTTAAAAGCGACTGTTGCGTCCGTCCGCAACTTTGCCAATTTATCTGCATAAAAATTCAATCCCATTAGGCTGGCGCGATGCCTCCGAGCGGTGCGGGCGGCTGCTACGGCATCATCGACTATTTTTTGGAGGCGTTCGACTGGTGTGTGTGCCCCATTCCTATTCCGGCGCATTTCTCTACCAGTTCGAGTACGTGAAAACTTGCTTCTTGCCATCCTTTGCTTTTTGCCGCCGGAGTCGGCGGTCTTGGCACAAAAGCATCATTGGAGGACTTAAGGACGTCACCGGGATATGATGCCCTCTGTTGCCTAACTCCGCGCGAATGGCCGCGAGCGTTTTAGGTGTTTTAAAAAAGTCCTCTTCAATTAACTCTTCCACATACCCCTTAGGACCGCCTTTCCTTCTGTCTGGCTTAGCTGCGATGCTCTTTGTTCGCTTGCGCTTAGCCGCGCGCTTGTAGGAAGAACCTTGGTCTTGCTCTTTCGGATTGCCCCCCTGTCCAAGGAGAGTGTCCAGGATTTTCCCGAACGCAATCGTCTTCAAGTCGCCATCCTTGATAGAGGCAACCGCTGCTTCTGCCTGCTTCACGATTTCGCTGTAATCTAGCTTAGAGACCATTTTCAAATCCCAATCCTTTCGACTTCTCCCACGCTCACAACATCAGGCTTTTCCTAGGTGCGCGGAACAAACCGAGGGGCGTATCTCGCATAGCATCAGTTCCAGCCGGGCGGCGGATTCGCCCGAGAGACGCTGGCAGTCTATCACTGCCGTCAGCGGAATTGTGCGCCCGACTCGCCCGTAGGTGAGCAAACATGAGCAGGAGCGTGAGAACAAGTGGCATTGCAAGGTTATATCACTGAGCAATTGAGGAAAGAAGTTCTTCCGGGGTCCACAAGTGGTCGGTCAGATTCGCGGCCATCGCGGGAATCATTCTACACGTTTCGGATATCACACGACCAGATAATGGTCAATAAATACCTCAGGATGCGGAGGAGTTAGGAGGCGTGCGTGACCGCCAGACGTGACGGAAACAGGAGTAGAATTTGTTCATGGCGACGGGCGTACAAGTCCAGCTAGCCGCAGGCAACACCAAACAGAAAGGCGAAGCGGGCAATTTCGAAGCCTTCAGGCTAGCAAACCCCAATTTTGCGGGAAGGCCGTTGATCAGTGTTCAATGGGGTGGTGATCCACCGGATGTGCTGTGCCTTGACGCAATCGCAAAACGAATCGGCGTGGAATTGGTTCAATGGGTGAACCAACAGCAGATGGCCGAGTCGAAGGCGCGCTACGAGGTGGAAGAGTCGTACCGCCTCGTGATCCTCAGTTCCCTCGAATCGCCGCCGAAGAACATCGGGATAATCTATCTCTACGCGAAAATCCATCTCACCCCACAAAATGCAGCAATGTTTCGGTCGGAGCTGTATAGATTCATTGGCCAGCTCGACGCCAATTGGTCGAATAACCCGGAACGAGATGATCCACAGGGATTCTTCATCACAGATTTCGCGGGCTACCCTAGTCTGGTGCGGCATCTCGAGGGGCTGCATGTCCACGCGAAAGGGCGGCGCTTCTATTCCGAATTGGGGTCTGAGTGGATAACATTCCGAGCGCACGGTGGCGCGTACACATCTGATTGGATGCGAGATGCGCTACTCGGCAACATTCGGAAAAAAATCATTAAGTACGGCAAGCCGGATAACCAACTGAAATTGCGACAGCAACGGCTCAATGAGTTCTACCTGCTGGCATACTACGATGAAGCCGTGCTGCACAACACGCCCTACGACGTTCCGGGGTTTGGCTTTCGCGAAATCGGCGCTTTGGTGACCCACGAGCTATCCACGAACCCACATCCATTCGACGAAGTGTTCTTGTACAGCCCACTTGAAAAACCGGCGGCCATTCAGGTCTGGCCAGCTCCGTGACGCTGAGAGTTGCAAGCAAGCGCTGGAGCCAAGTCATGCGCGTCTTCGTTTTTGTCGCCTTACTGTCCGCGTTCATTATCACGATGACAGCTACTCAAGCCGACGATCTCGCCGGCGGCTGGAAAGGTACCTGGACCAAGGATGGCGATGCGCTGCCGGTCACGGTGACGTTCGCAAAGACGGGTGATGCCTATTCCGGCGCGTTTGATTCCGATGTGCTGCAGGTGGCCGGTATTCCCCTCGGCGACGTGGGCGACACGAACGGCAGAGTTCACTTCCAGATCAAGGGCGACCAGAGCACGACCGTATTCGACGGCGCGATCACGGGCGAAGCGATGTCTGGCACGTTTACGGATGGGAGTGGCAAAGGCAGCTTCGAGCTCGCACGCACCGCCCTTCCTGCCACCCAAATTCGCACGCGCGACGTGACATTCCAGGACAAGGATGTGACGTTGGCCGGAACACTTCTGCTTCCCACCACGCCGGGAAAGCATCCCGCCATTGTATTCCTGCACGGTTCGGGACCCGAAGGGCGTTGGGCCAACCATTATCTCGCGCAGAAATTCGCCGAGGGCGGCATCGTTGCGTTGATCTACGACAAGCGCGGCGTCGGCCAATCGACGGGCGATTGGCAGAAAGCTACCTTCGAGGCGCTGGCGGACGATGCCGCGGCGGGAATCCGGCTCCTTCAGTCTCAATCCGAAGTCGATCCCACCCGCGTCGGCATATACGGCCACAGCCAGGGCGGCACGATTGCACCACTGGTCGGCGTGCGCGGTGGCGATCTTCGTTTTGTCATCGCATCCGCGGCCGGAGGCATCGATCCTGCCGATGTCGAAATATACAGTGTAGAGAATTTCATCGGCCTGGCGAAGCTCCCGCCCGCCGAGCGCGCCGATGCACAAAGCTACGTCCACGCGCTCATCGATGTCGCTTATCACGGCACGGACCACGCGCCGCTCGATGCCATGGCCGCGAAATTCAAGAACCGCGAATGGTATTTCGCTCCGCCGCCACCGGACAATTCCTACTGGTTGATTTCGAAGCAGATGGCTGCCTTCAAGCCCGCGGAGTATTGGCGGCAGATCAAGGCTCCCGTGCTGCTCGTCTATGGCGCGCATGACGAGCGCGTGCCGCCGCGCGAAAGCGCAAACGCGATCCAGGCCGCGCTCAAATCCGGGGGCAACAAGAATGTAACGCTCAAGACGTACTCCAACGCCGATCACACCTTCACGATCGTCGATCCGCCGCACAAAGGCGGCTGGCCGAGGCATGAGCCCGAGTATACCGATATGCTGGTGAACTGGATTCTGGCGCAGCAATAGGCTACCGTGTGCCCGCCTAGGCCATGCATTCAACCCCGACCAAAGCGCCGAGTGCTCGCCCGTTCGCGCCGATGGCGGAGCGCACCGGCAGGCGGCCCTGCTTGAAATACGTCACATAGACCGCGTTGAACGCGCTCCAATCGGTTAGAACGCCGCTTTCGTTGTAGAGAGGAAGTTGCTATTCCTTACATGAGTTTTCCGCCTCAGTAGTGAGGGCAAAAGATGACGCTAGAGGAGCGTAAAGCCATGCTGCCGAGCGAAGGATTTGTGACGACGGAAGATGGAGTTCGTCTGTTCTTTCAGAAATTGGGGAGGGGCAAGAAAACGGTCATTATCCCTAACGCGATTTATCTGTTCGATGATTTCAAACATCTCGCTGGCGGTCGCACGCTCATCTTTTACGACTTACGCAATCGCGGCCATTCGGATCACATCAGCGATAGCCTGAAGCTAAAAAGAGGTATCCATCAAGACGTAGATGATCTGGAAGCTGTCCGCCAGCATTTCGGCGTCACTCAAGTTGATGTGATCGGGCACTCTTATTTGGGCATGATGGTGATCTTGTACGCGATGAAGTACCCGTCTCACGTCAACCGCGTAGTGCAAATCGGACCTATGCAGCCAAATCTCGGCAAGCAATACCCCGCGTATTTGATGGGCGCTGACCCGACGCTCCTCGAAGTCTCTACCAAACTCACGCAATTGCAAAAAGAGCGTCAATCCGAAGACCCAAAGGAATTCTGTAAGAAGTGGTGGGCGCTGGCGCGGGTGATCTACGTCGCCAGCCCGGCCGACGCCGCTAAGATCAGCCATTGGGGGTTTTGCGATCTTCCCAATGAATTGAACCTCATGAACCATTGGAGCGAGAACATTTTCCCGTCGATTCAAAGTCTCAACGTCACGGCGGAAGAGGTCGCGAAGGTGACAGCGCCGGTCTTGACCATCCACGGCATCAGAGATCGGAACGCACCTTATGGCGGTGGAAGGGAATGGGCGTTGATGTTGCCGAACGTGCGGCTCTTGACCGTCGAAAACGCGGCTCATGTACCCTGGATTGAGGCTCCTGAAGAGGTCTTCAGCTCAATCCAGACTTTCCTCGACGGCGCGTGGCCAGAGGCGGCTCAGAAAGTTGAGTCGCTAGACCCCAAAGATGAAACGGCGAAAAGGCGGTAACTTGTTAAGCGCTGTTACTTCAGTTCGACCCGAGTAAATGCTTCAAGTGTTTCTTTCTCCGATGGGGGTTGCAGGACGTTACGCGCTGCAAAGTCTTGAGCTTGTGGATAAGCCGTTCCTCGAATGCGCTCAGCAGCTTTCGTTAGGTCGTAGGACGTACGCCGAAGCTGAGTGTTGGGTCCAAATAAGAGCCAATAGGCACCCGGTTCCCCAAATGGCATTCCCACACTGCCGGCATTCAAAACTCGAATCCTCCCAACCGTTCGGTCAAACTGCATGTGGGTATGACCGCAGACGACGACAGATACGTTGAGTCCTTCAAAGATTGGTAAGAGGCGGTCTTCCGACGTAAGACGAGTAAATACCTCTGTGTCGCTTCGCGGTGTAGCATGGCAAAACAGCACCTCGTCTAACCCCTGAATCTCGACGCGGAGGGTTTTGGGCCAGCCAGCTAACAGACGCTCATGCTCAAAGTGCAGTTGCTGCGCGGTCCAGCGCACGGGCTCTCGCCACTGTTCTGGCGCGGTGCGGTACCAGTCCGTCTCGGTGCCTGCCATCTGCGCAAGCACCTCGCGGTCGCCGTTGCCTTCTATGAACTGCACCGGAATGTCGAGGTTCAGCAAACACGCGATTGTTTCACGCGGCATCGGGCCCGGAAGCACATCGCCTCCGACCACGACTTGGTCTACTTCTGCTTGACGAATATCTTGGAGTACGGCCTCAAGTGCGGGCAGGTTCGCATGAATATCATAGATTGCAGCGACCCTCATAACAGACCTAGTCTCTTTCTTCCCGACTGGCTATTGTTTCTGTGCCGTATAGCGGCTGGCCTCTCCGGCGACGACATCATTGGATATAATAATCATGGTTTTTCCGTCAGATGCCACGGTCATCCGCGTAATGCTCAGCACTTTCCCATCGTGCTTATCCGTCTCCTCAATCGTGTTCTTGCTTATGCGCTTGGCAGAGACGCCATTTATGTGGGGGTCGCCTTTGTAGAGCGCATCCGTTCCGTCGAGCTTTGCCGAATAGGATTGTCCCATGGGTCGGCTCATCTCCAAGCTGTCGCCTTGGACCTTGAACGTAATTAATAGCAATTCGTCCGCGACGTTCTCCATCTTCAGTGTTCGCCAAGAACCCGAAACTGCGTGCGACCCCACCGGGCCTTTCGCAATTCTGGTCATGATTACCTTGGTGGTGACTGGCTCGCCGTTCCCCTTACTTCCGTTCGGATATTCATCTGTGACGGTGTTACCGTCATGGGAAACCGTAAACTTCTCCGTGCTGACGGTCTGGCCATTTTTCTTTTCGATTTCCTCAACGGTATTGTCATCCAGAACCTTGACACTGATTGTGTCATAGAGCTGTCCAGTGACATGCTGGTCCTGGCCATCCGCTTTGACCTCAATCGTAGGAACGCACGACTCGCACTGGTACACTCCGTTTTGCAGCAGCCACACGAAGGGCTTTGTCGGCATTTGGGCGGTGCTGAGGTCAATCTTCCAGGTGCCGTCGAAGGTGTTCTGCGCCATCGCCACGGCGGGTAGCAACGCGACCAGCAATCCAGCCAGAATTAGGTTTTTACCGATTGCTCCTCCACCGATTTGTGTTGAACTTCTCACGATGGCTCCCCCGAGTGCAGCCAAACCATTCAAAACACTAAATCGTTGTTACGGGGCAAACCGAAGCATATCTCAACGCAGATAAGGTCTTGCACTTTTGCGTGACTGGCAGAATGAATCCAAAGTGAAAGCCCAACGCTGCGGAACTGGATGATAAGCGGCTTCTCGGCCTCTCAGACGCTCTCGATCTCGAAGGGTAGACGCCACTTTTCGCCCTGTAGGTATGTCCGCGCCAAGCACGATGCTTTCAGCCGTTTGAATCGGCTGCCATACTTTCTCCGCAAGAGTTCAACCAGTTCCGGGTATCTGCGGTGTCCTTCCCAGAATGCAAGCTCCCTCCAAATCACCCGATCTCCCAGCATGATCAGATTCCACCGCTCACCGTCGCGACGACCTGAACCTTCGTCAGTGTCGAGCACGAAGTCCAGTGCATCATCACCGTCAATGTCGGGAAGCTCGTTTGCGTCCTCCAGCTTCTCCCTATGAAATCGCGCGGTACGGGACTGAGAGAACTCGATACGAGCTAGCTCGCGGATCGCCTCGGAATTGCCAGCCTCAGCAACTTCTTTGGTCTCCCGACCAGTTGGATAGCCGACCATGGCCAGAATGACGTGGTCCAGCACGCAACGCGGGCAGCAACAATCCAGCAGTTCCCCGAAATATCGAATCTTTCC
>JBEKTF010000260.1:0-8262 GCA_049516355.1 Bryobacteraceae bacterium
GTTCCAGCTTTCCGGGTGTGCGAATTTTCCGATGTCCGGAATGTGGCGCTGCCAATCCTTTCGCGGACGATCTATTTTGACGGAATGGCCTTCTGAATCGCCCTCACAAGGGCCGAAAGGCTGGCCTTCGGAGCATCGTTCCACTTCACCAGCACCAGATAAGACCCTTGCTGAAACTTGACCGCCTGCGCCTCCGCTCGCGCGCGCTGCACGGCGTCGAAAGCGCTGGTACTCGCTTTGTACCCGCAGATCCACACCTCTGCGGAGCCTTGCCCTGATGCCATCGCGTAATCCGCCTTCCAGCATTCGGGCGCTCCGTCGGGCGGAATGCCGGCCGGCGCGGACCCGCGATCGAGCGACGAGAGTTTCCATCCGGGGGATACCGACTGCGGAAGGTCCGGCCGTGCCGCATGGTTTGCCCCGCACGAGTTTACCCAACATGACGCGAGCAGAACGATCGCGAATAGTAAACTGAAGGTTTCTCGTCTCCCAATCACCTCCGTAAGATAACAACCTTGACAACGAATGGGTAAATATAAAGCTGCCAGGCCGAAATCCGACGCGCCGCCGCAAATGAAAGCCGGCGTACCGTGCATCGTATTTCTGGTTCTGGGGATGATCCTGACTATGTTCCTGCTCTATGAGGTGATGAAAAATGCGTCCTGATGGCCGGAAACCGGATGAATTGCGGCCGGTGGAAATCGCAACCGGGTATTTGAAGACAGCGGAGGGTTCGGCGCTGATTACCGTCGGGAACACGCAAGTGCTCTGCGCCGCGAGCGTCGAGTCTTCCGTCCCCTCATTCCTGCGCAGCACCGGTAAAGGCTGGGTGACAGCGGAATATTCGATGCTGCCCCGAGCGACCGCGACCAGGACCGCGCGCGAGGTAGCGAAAGGCAGACCGAGCGGGCGCACGCATGAGATCCAGCGATTGATCGGCCGGTCGCTGCGGTCGGTGATCGATCTGAGCATACTGGGCGAGCGGTCGATCATCCTCGATTGCGACGTGCTTCAGGCCGATGGGGGAACGCGCGTCGCATCCATCACGGGTGCTTATGTCGCGCTCGCACTGGCGGTGAAACAGATGCTGCGGTACAAGATGCTTTCGCGGTCGCCGCTCACGGGCGCGGTGGCGGCAATCAGCGTCGGAATACTCGACGGCGAGGCCATCCTCGATCTCTGCTATGAAGAGGATTCGCGCGCGGATGTGGATGCGAACGTCGTGATGACGGACGCCGGCCGGTTCGTGGAGTTCCAGGCAACCGCGGAGCACAAGAGCTTCAATGACGACCAGATGGGCCACATGACTTCTCTGGCCAAAGCGGGAATCGCGGAGTTGATCGCAATACAAAAAGCCGTGACCGATCTGTCCTGAGGCCCGTCGTTAACCAATAACGTGATCATTTATTGCGCGACGGGAAATCCGGGGAAACTCCGCGAATTTCAACTTGCCGGTGAGTTACTCGACATCGACGTCGAACCTCTCTCCGGACTCAAAGAGATTACGCCGCCGGAAGAAAATGGCGCGACCTTCGAAGAGAACGCGCGCATCAAAGCGGCTTACTACAGCCAGTTTGCGCCCGGGCCATTGTTCGCCGATGATTCGGGCCTGGAAGTGGACGCGCTCGGGGGCGCTCCCGGCGTTTATTCGGCGCGCTATGCGGGCCCGCACGCAACGGACCTGGCAAACAACGAACTGCTGCTCCAGAGGTTAGGCAACAATCCAAACCGGCGCGCGCGATTCGTCTGCGTCATCGCGCTTGCCGAAGGCGGAGAGGTTCGTCAGACATTCCGCGGCGAAGTGGAAGGCGAAATTCTTCTCGCCGCGCGCGGCCCCGGCGGCTTCGGTTACGATCCTCTTTTCTATTACCCTCCGTTTGCTTGCTCTTTCGGCGAGGTGGATGGACCGAAGAAATTCGACGTCAGCCACCGCGGACAAGCGTTGCGAGCCTTGCTGAAGTATCTGGCCGCACGCTAACATTCGTCATGCCGGTCATGAGGTGGGCGGAAGAATACTTCGAATTCGCCATCCTGGGCACCACCTGGAAGACGGAATTTCTTGCCGGGATCACCACTTTCATGACGATGGCTTACATCATCTTCGTGAACCCGTCGATCCTGCACGAAGCCGGTATGCCGATCGCGGGCGTGACGGCCGCGACGTGCCTGGCGGCGGCCCTCGGCAGCATCCTCATGGGAGCATTCGCCCGTTATCCGATCGCGCTCGCACCGGGAATGGGGTTGAACGCTTACTTCACATACTCCGTAGTCAAGGGAATGCACGTCGACTGGCGCGTGGCTCTCGGCGCTGTCTTCCTTTCCGGAATCGCGTTCCTGATTCTCACGGCTGTGGGAGTACGGCAAATGATCGTCGCGGCGATTCCGGCGGAGTTGTATTCCGCGGTGGCGGCGGGCGTTGGATTATTCATCGCGCTGATCGGCTTCCGTAACGCCGGCATTATCGTCCCGAACGCATCCACTACGGTTGCGCTGGGCGATTTGCATAACCCGGCCACGCTCCTCGCGCTCTTCGGCCTGCTTGTCATGGCCGTGTTGCTGGGTGCCGGGTTCAAGTCGGCGATGCTGATCGGCGTCGTCGCGAGCTGGGGCCTCGCAATCGTTACGGGAACCACGCACTGGCAGCCGCAGCCATACAACTTCCGCGATATTACTTCGACCGCAATGCAATTGGATATTCGCGGGGCGGTGGGACTCGGGTTTCTGGAGATTATCTTCGTTTTCCTGTTCGTGGATCTTTTCGATAATGTCGGCACGCTGCTGGCGGTGGGAAAGAAAGCCGGATTATTTGAGGGTGCGGCCGGAGTCCCGCGGATCAATCGGATTCTTTACAGCGATGCGATCGCGACCGTAGCCGGTTCCATGGCTGGTACTTCGACCGTGGTCAGCTATATCGAAAGCACGGCAGGTGTGGCGGTGGGCGGAAGGTCCGGCGTGACTGCAATCGTGACAGGATTACTGTTCGGCATCGCGCTCTTTGTCGCGCCGCTCGCGGGAGCGATTCCCAGTTCCGCTACGGCGCCCGCGCTGATCGTCGTGGGCAGCATGATGATGACGGCGGTAGCGGAGATCGCATGGACGGACCCGGAGATTTCGATACCGGCATTCCTGACGATGACGGCAATCCCGCTGACTTACAGCATCGCGAACGGGCTCGCGTTCGGCTTCTGCGCCTATACTCTGATCAAAATCTTCCGCGGCCGGTTCCGCCAGGTAAGCTGGACGGTCTACGCCTTGACCGCACTCTTCCTGTTACGGTTCTACTGGATCTGATGTAATACCTGAATGGATTTTTTGCAAAAGCGGGGCGGGCTCATATTGCTGACGCTCCTGGCGATGTCAATGCCGGCATGGGCACAGGTGTCGGCGTCGATTTCCGGACGCGTCGAGGATCCGTCGGGCGCGGGCGTGAGGGGCGCGGCCATTACGGTGAAGAGCCTCGAAACAGGCGCGACCCGCACCACAGTCACCGATGAATCCGGTAACTTCAAGATCCTTTCGCTCCCTGTGGGGGCGCAGGAATTGCGGGCCGAAAAGCAGGGCTTCAAAGCGGTGGTTCGTACCGGGATCAATCTGGAAGTCGGCCAGGAAGCGGTAGCGAATGTCCGGCTCGAAGTGGGCGACGTCGCGCAGCAGATCGATGTCGTTGCAGAGACTCCACTGGTCAATACCACCACTGCTCCGACTTCGGGCGTTGTCGGCGAGCGGGAAATCAAGGACCTGCCCCTCAACGGTCGCAGCTTCGATAACCTCATCACGCTGAATCCCGGAGCGATCAACTATAGCCTCAAAAGTGCGAATACGAGTACAAGCAACGGAAACACTTTCTCGGTGGACGGCCGGCGCCCCGGGGACAACATCTTCCTGCTGAATGGCACCGAATATACCGGGTCGAGCCAGCTCGCCATAACGCCGGGAGGCGTAAGTGGCGAATTACTGGGAATCGATGCGGTCCGCGAATTCAACGTGGTAACGGACACTTATTCCGCCGAGTACGGGAAGAGGTCCGGGGCGCAGGTCAGCGTGGTAACCCAATCCGGAACCAATGCGCTCCATGGCACGGTGTTCGAGTTCCACCGCAACAACGATCTCGATGCGCGGAATTTCTTCGATCAGACGGCTTCGGCCCCGCCCTTTCGCCGGAACCAGTTCGGAGGCGCGCTGGGCGGGCCGATCAAGAAGAACCGTTTGTTCATCTTCGGCAACTACGAAGGATTCCGGCAAGCTCTCAATCTCAGCAGTGTCGCCGTTGTTCCCGACGCGCAGGTCCGCCAGGGAATGTTGCCTCCGACTACTGCTGGAGGGTCATACGCCACACCTTCCAATCTCAACATGGCGATGTTGAAGTACATGTCCATGTGGCCGGCTGCCAACGGTCCTGAGGTATTTGTGCAACCGATCGTAAACGGAGTCCCGAGCGGAAGCCCGTTGCCCAGCGGAACGGCCTATTCGTACAACCATCCCAATGAAAATATCCGGGAGGATTTCGGGACGACGCGAACGGATTACGCGATCAGCGATCGCGATTCTCTTTCGGGATCGTACACGATCGATGATGGCAATAGCCTGATACCCGTAGCCGATCCCTTGTTCGCATCTTATTCACTTCTGCGTAACCAGGTGGCCAGTATTCAGGAGACTCACGTTCTGTCGCCTCGAATGATCAACATATTCAGGGCCGGTTTTTCCCGTGCCGCATACAGTCTGGATCCGAGGTCGCTTACTTCGTTTGATCCGAGCCTCTCGTTTGTAACCGGCCAGGGTCCCGGTGGAATCGTGATTGGCGGTGGAACCACGACAACCGGTCCGGCGGCGTTAACTTCGGCCGGTCCGAACAATGCCGCCAACGTCTGGAACAGGAGAAATCTGTTTACCTTCTCGGACGACGTGCAGATCACCAGAGGGATTCATCAGATCAGCGCCGGGATATGGTTTCAGCGCGTGCAGGACAACGAAAACGCAGCTTCACGGACAACGGGCGTGGCCACCTTCGCCTCGCTCGCCACGTTCCTGGCAGGCACAGTGACCACGTTCCAGGTAGTGCCCGATCCGAATGAACTAGGCTGGAGAAGCCTGTTCGGCGCATGGTACGTGGAAGATACGATCCGGTTACGCCACAATCTCACCGTGAATGTGGGGCTGCGGCACGAGTTCACCACCGGCTGGAACGAAGAATCGGGAAGGGCGGCAAACTACGTTACCGACTCTTCGGGCGTTCTTGTAACTACGCCGGTGGTCTCGAGTTCAGCCTTCACGCAGAACAACGCGAAGAAGCTGTTCGGGCCAAGGGTGGGTCTTGCCTGGGATGTGTTCGGAAATGGCAAGACCTCGATTCGCACGGGATTCGGCACCTACTATTCGCTCATCGACGATCTCAGCTTTCAGCTGAATTCCGTGCCCCCGGCCAACGGTTCGGCTTCCTATTCGGGCGCTTTACTGCCGCTCCTTCCAGTAACGCCCGGAACGCAGCCTCCACCATCCTGTGGTCCCGGTGTTGCAACGCCTTGCACGACATACGCTCCATCGGGCGTTCAGCCCAACGCGCAAACGCCCACGGTTGAGGAGTGGAACTTCCGCATCGAACAACAGTTGACCGAAAACACGGCACTTCGCGTCGCTTACGTCGGGTCGCATGGATATCACGGGATGGTCAGCGTCGACCCGAACACCATACCTTCTCAGATTTGCCAGAGCGCGGCCGGTTGCACATCGGGCGGTAACGGCACGGCGAGAGGCACAGTACCTGAAGGAGCACCCTATATACCAGTTCAATCGACGCGGCCGAACCAGTATCTGGGAGCGGGTTTCTTCTGGTATACGGAAGGCAACTCGAGTTACAACGCGCTTCAGATCGATGTGATCCGGCGCCTGACCAAAGGACTGCAGGTTCGCGGTAACTTCACGTGGTCGAAGAACCTCGATATGAATTCGGCGTTGACCGGTGCGCAATCCAATAATGAAGCGCAGATGATTATGGACCGGTTCAATCTGCCCAGAGACTGGGGGCCCTCGGGGCTCAATGTTGCGGCGCAATCCAGCATCTCCGCGAGCTATGCATTGCCTTTCGGCAAGAACTCGCGCGGGTTGACGCAAAGGTTCATCGAGGGCTGGCAGTTGAATGGAATTGCCACGATGCTGAGCGGATTCCCGATCACTCCGCAAGTGGGATCGAACCGCTCCGGAGACGGCGATACCAGGAATCCGGATCGGCCTTCGTTGAATCCGGCGTTTACGGGATCGGTTATTACCGGCAATCCCACTCAGTGGTTCAATCCGAATGCATTCCTTTTGCCGACTGCGGGCACGTGGGGAAACCTGGGCAGAGGAGTCTATGACGGTCCCGGGCTGGCCGAGGTGGATCTTTCGCTGTTCAAGAGGATCGCTATATCCGAGAGGATGAATCTGCAGTTCCGGGCGGAGTGCTTCAACATACAGAACCGGGCCAACTTCGCCACGCCCAATCTGACTGTGTTTTCGAACAGCGCGGTCAGTCCCACGGCCGGATTGATTAGCAGTACGGTTACGAGTTCACGGCAGATGCAATTCGGATTGAAACTGATTTTTTAGTGTCCATCGCCCGGTACAATCCCACCGCCTTGAGGCGGTCCGCTTTGAGCAGGTTTCACCTTTGCCTTCTGAGTGCTCACTGCATCCGTGGCGTACGCTCTCAGCGTGCCGTGTCCGCACTTATGCGGACACCTGTGTGAGGCAGGGAAAGCGTCGAGAAGAGTCTCGACGCGGCACGCAGGAGTGTTCCTAAGCGCGCAGGCGCGCAAAAGCGCGCAGGCGCGCAAAGTCTGAAATGAAAATGGGATTGATCGCAGTGGCGATAGAGGTTGTCGCACGCACTGGATATGGCGAAGCCGTAAAAGTGTTTGATCTGGGACCGTGGGCCGGAAAGACAAGTGGGAGTCCTGGTGAAGGCGCCGGGAGAGCCCGTGAGGGTGACTGAGAATCGATACCGGTCCTCCGCCGCGCGATCACCAGGAGACATATCGCTGTGTGGCCGGCATTGATGTTCACAAGAGGATGCTGGCGGTGGTGCTCCGGCGGGAGCGGGATGGCAAAACGGAATACGAGAAGCGGAAGTTCGGCACGACAGGCGACGAGATCGAGCATCTGGCCGCCTGGCTGCAGAATCAACAGGTACGAGAAGTGGCAATGGAATCGACGGCGCAGTATTGGCGGTTCGGTCTGGTACGGATTGGAGGGGCACTTCGAGCAACATCTGTGCCACCCACTGAAGACGCGGGCGCCGCGAGGGCGCAAACGGGATTTCCGGGACGCGCAACGGCTTGCCGACCGATGGTGGGCGGGCGATCTGGAGGACAGCTATATTCCCGGAGCCGAACAGCGGAGCTGGCGCTGGCTCACCAGAACGCGCGTACAGATGAAGCGGAAACCGGGCGTGATCCACAATCACGTGGAAGGGCTGCTGGAACAAGGTGGAATCAAGCTGTCGGCGGTGGTGAGCGACTTGTTCGGCGTCAGTAGCTGGGCCATGCTGGAACACATTGCCCTGGGAGTAACGGATGCGGAACTGCTGGCCAGGGAAGCGCGCGGAACGCTGCGCCAGAAACAAGCACAGTTGAAGGAAGCCCTGGCGGGGCGACTGGAGCCGGTTTACCGGCTTTTGCTGGGCCAGCACATGGATCAGGTGCGGCTGTTACGGCGGCAGATCGAAGAAATCAACCAGGCACTGGCTGAGGCGATGAAAGAGCATTTAACCGTGCTGCATCGATTGAGCAAGATCCCGGGTATCGATCTCTATGCGGCACAGGAGCTGATTGCCGAGATTGGTCCGAAAGCGGCTGCATTTGCCACTGCGGAACACTTCGCCTCCTGGGTGGGAGTCTGTCCCGGCAGTCAGGAATCGGCCGGGGTCAACTATAGCCAGCGCTCACCGAAGGGCAACCGGTATCTGCGGCGCTTGCTGTGCCAGATTGCGTGGGCGGCGATTCACACCAGGGAAACTTTCTTTGCCGGTCTGTTCGCCCGCCTCAAACCCCGCATCGAGGGCAAAGGTGCCGCCTGGGCCGTGGCGCACCGCATCGCCAAAGTCATCTGGCTGATTCTCCACCGCGAAGTGGAATATCAGGAAAAAGGGTCGGCCCCACCCAACGAAAGGACACTGTTGCGGAAGTTCAGGCGATTGCTCAAAGATTTCGGACACCTCGGCCTGGACGTCCGGGCACTCCTTAACCAACAACTCACCGCTATCCCGTAAATAGATTTTCGAGGGTG
>JBEKTF010000261.1:0-6731 GCA_049516355.1 Bryobacteraceae bacterium
CCCACCATAGTTTTCAAACACTTACGGCCATTTTCCCGCAGCCCTCGCCATCACCGAGTCCAAATGGAGTCCAAACGCCCACTGAGCCGCATCATCATAGGCGTTGCCAATTCGTTTTTGGAAAGTAGAAGATCCGTATGCAAAATATGCAAAAAGGGCGATTCGGGTTCTGAAGCCTCGGCTCCCCAAGACGGGCGCAGATGCGAACACGCGAATGGAGAGTTCGAGGGGGCCGCAGTTCTCCACGCTGTTAACCGAAGCGGAAGACATTGAAAGCAAAGCCTATCGGGGTGGCTTCAGTTTTCAAAATGTTGATCCCAATAGTACCCCCAAGAGGCTATCGTAGCCAGCACGGGGTAGTGCATGAAAAGTGCGTTGAAGATCAGGAGCGGGGAATCTCCAGCGAATCGGCAATCTGAGAATCGAGCTTGTTCGAGGCGGCTTTAGTTCCTCAACCTCGGCGCTCTCTATCATCTTGGAATGATCTTCCCGGGCGGCATAGAACGATGTCCATACCGTGTATCCCTTTCGGGTTAAGCTCGGAGGCCATGAGCATCGTGTGCGTCGCTACCAATTTCAGTTTTTCCAGTGGCATTTTCACGTATCGCTCTGATGGAAGATAGCGTTCGATAAAGAATGCAGCTGGATTGATGCCGTCTCCCTGACAATCCCGGTTGTCCACCTGATTCACAATGGGGCAGAGGTCCTTACCGTACATTACTATTCGAAACATTTCCACTAGGAGCGTGTCCGAGTATTCAAAATCGGCATGTCATAACCACAATTACTGGTAGTAGGAGTCTTGTAGGCACACAACATATGACTCATAAAATGATTTCTCGGACAGGCTCCTAGTGGGCCGCCGATTCCATAGGCCAAGAGGATCGAACCCCCGGTCTTCCAGGTTTCGGTAGCTCTCATATAGGGACCGGGCAGGGACAGAAGCAAGAATTCTCTCGTTGCGCGGACGCTGGGTGGCTTTGGGAGTCGGCATATGTCGTCTGCAACCATCTGCGTGAAATCGTCCCCAGCGCAGCAGTAAGCTATATTTTCAGCCGGTGTGATAATGAGCTTCTGGCTGGACAATGCGGTCCTCGTGCCGGAACCCAACCGAGTGTACGCTCTGTCACTGGCCAGCAGAACGCCGTCTTCTCCGACCATGCCAATCTGAAACGTCACTGCTATTTCCTCCGTGTCCGGTATGCAAACCCACCGCTCGGGCTGTTCTTGCTGCGTGAACGCGCTTCCTATTCCGCCCAAGTTACCGGCACGATTGGACCTCAATGAGTGCGCTCGCGGATTTCACCGATCCGAGCAAGTAGGCCGGATTTGGTGTCGGAGGGATCGCGCTCGATAATTTTCCAGACTGAAGACTGATCGATGCCGACGCGCTTTGCTGCCTCGAAGAGTTGCTCCAGATTATCGACACCATGGAGTCGTGCGGCGCGTTCGGCATGAAGCTCCGTGCGGCGCATGATCTCATCGAATTCGCGTTGATACCGCTCGGCGGCTTCCGCGTGCGCCACTGTAGAAGTGTTCAGAGTGCTTCGATCAATGACGAAAAAACCGGGGCGAGATTCGAAGGTGAAACGAACTGTGTTCCCCGGCTCATCCGTAGCTGCGAAGATTTTGAAGCCCTCCCTGAATTCCATGGTGCTGTTGGAGTCATCTTCTCGTGTAGCGGCGAAGGGGTGTCTTACGCGTCTTCGGTGCCGGATCATCCGGTGACGATTTTAGCAACCTGTCCGAGCGGTGGCCAGTCAGTCCCTGCGAAGACAACTTGCGCCCCACGCGGCCAGAGCGATGGTTGACGGAATCGGCGGCTGATTTTCCAGCGTGATGGTTTCGAGCAGCCCCTTCCGCCGGCACAGTAGGCAATACCAGATGCTGTCCTTCCCACGCTTGGGGCAACTGTTCGCACTCCAATCGACTATCAGGTATTCGTCGAACTCGGACATGCCGGTTCACAATCGTATACCGATTCCAAGGTACGACGCTCTGGAGCCCGAACTCCAATGCCCGCCACGGACATCCCGATGTCGCTCTATCGATGACGACCGTGGAGGTTCGAAGGGTGATAAGTCTTCGGCGTCGGTCGGGGATGTATCCAGCCGCCAACCTTCCGGAACAAACGAAGCAGCCAATTCAACATTGCTGACTCCTTTGAGAGCACAGTATCACAAATACTCGCCAGCCTGACAGGGCCGACGCCCCCCGCCACTTCCGCGTACACCGAACGGCTGTAGACTTGGCGCATGGAACGAAAGATGTTCTGGCTTACGTTCGCGGTCCTGGGTTTTGGAGCCGATTTCGTTCTGCCGCTATGGTGGGCACTTGGCGCAACCATTCCAATTTTTGTCTTGAGTTGGTGGGTGGCTTATCGCAGCGGCTGGTTCTAAAGGGAGTTGTTTGAAAGCGCCAGTGGGCGTAAAATAGTCTTAGCATCGGTTTGTAAGACCAGCGCAAAGCGCACTCTCCGGAAGATCCCCAAACAGTTAAATCGTGTTGCAGGGCATGATGTTCGTGCTGGCAGGGAGATCAGATGGCGCACTCGTCCAAAGTCGCTGGAGGCAAGATCACCAGCCACTCGCCTGCCCTGTTAAACATTGACATCCAAGTCGAGAAATGGCCCATTGAGCGGCTGATTCCACGAGTCAACAATCCCCGGACGCACAGCCGGGAGCAGGTCGCCAACATCGCGGCTTCTATCCGCGAATTCGGCTTTACAAATCCAATCCTCGTCGGCGCCGATGACGATGTGATCGCGGGACACGCACGCCTGCTCGCCGCCGAGAAGCTCGCCATGAAAGAAGTCCCAGTAATTGTGCTTCGTCATCTTTCGCCCGCCCAGCGGCGCGCCTTGGTCATTGCGGATAATCAGCTCGCCATCGCTGGCGCAGCGTGGGACGAAGATATGCTTCGCATCGAGCTGGCGATTCTCCACGAAGAGGATTACCCTCTCGATCTCGTTGGATTCGATGACATCGAACTCCAGCGATTGCTCGAGGCGCAGGATGCCGCGCCGGGTCTGACCGACGAAGACGCCGTTCCGGAACTCCAGCAGTATCCGGTCGCGAGGCTGGGCGATCTTTTCGTTCTCGGGGACCATCGCCTCATCTGCGGCGATTGCACGCAGCCGGACGTGGTCGCGCGGCTGTTGGGCGACGCCAAGCCGCTGTTGCTGCTTACCGATCCGCCTTACGGGATCGAGCTCGACAGCGAGTGGCGCGATCGCGCTGGGCTCAACGGCTGCGGGCCGGCGGAAGCCAGCTACATGAAGCATCGGACCGAAGGCCATACGGAGACAACTATCTCCGGCGACACCCGTGCCGATTGGTCGGAAGCGTTTGCTCTCCTGCCCGATCTTCAAGTCGGCTACGTGTGGCACGCCAGCAAGTTCACGAGCGAGGTCCTCAAGGGCCTGCTGCGGATCGGGTTTCTGCACCACCAGCAATTGATTTGGAACAAAGGTCGCACCGTCCTCACGCGAACGCTGTATTGGTTCCAGCATGAGCCGTGCTGGTTCGTCCGTAAGAAAAATGCGCCGTGGTATGGCAAAGCTGGTGAGAACTCGACCGTCTGGGACTCGCCATCGCCGAAATTCATCATGGGCGGGTCGGACGAAGAGAAATTCGATCATCCAACGCAAAAGCCGATGGAACTGATGCGCCGGCCACTTCTTAATCACACCCTGCCCGGCGAGAGCTGCTACGACCCGTTCCTCGGCAGCGGCACAACGCTGATAGCCGCAGAGCAAACCGGGCGCGTTTGTTACGGCGTGGAACTCGATCCGAAGTACTGCGACGTGATCGTTCGGCGCTGGCAGCAGTACACGGGCAAGCAGGCAGTGCTCGACGGCGACGGGCGGCCCTTCGATGAGATCGCGACGGTGCGTGCGGAGGTCGCAGCGTGAGGCAAAAGCTCTATGGCGGCACAAACGAAGGAGAGGATTCATATGAGCACTGAACTAACGACCGCATCTGCTGAGTCAAACATCCATCGGGCGAGAAAATGCCTGGCAATGATCCGGGACATCGCCGGGAGAGGCGCATTGTCGCAAGATCCGGAACCCTGAATATGCCCAGCCCGCCCGCCGGCGCGCCGGCGGCTACAGCCCAAAAGGCAAAGAAGGAGCGGAAAACCAAAAAAGCCACGCGCAACGAGCCGACCGTAGACCTGAAAGCGGAACTGAAACGGATTTGTGGAGTGGATCTGACCTCGATCGACGGGATCAATGTCATCACGGCGCAGACGATCATATCGGAGATCGGCACCGACATGAGTGGATTCCGGACGGAGAACCACTTTGCTTCGTGGCTGGGCCTGACTCCGAGCAAGGATATCAGCGGAGGAAAATTCGTCGGGCCAGGGCGGAGGAAAGTGCAAAACCGCGTTGCCATGGCATTGCGCATGGCGTCCACCACGCTGTTAAAACAGCAAGAGCTACCTGGGAGGCCGGTATCGGCACCTGCGCAAGCAGCTGCCTTCCCATGCGGCGGCGATCAAGGCCATGGCCCGCTACCTGGCGGTGCTGGTCTACCCCATGCTCACCCACGGCGAAGCCTGGGTGGATTGAGGCGCGGCGAAATTCGAGCAAAGGCGCACCGAAATGGAGCTGGCAAGTTTGAACTCCAAAGCAAAGGCGAAAGGATTCAAACTGATTCCGATCACCGAAGTCAGCTAAGCCCGCCGCCAATGGAGAGCGGTCACAGAAGACGTGCGATGAGCACGCAGGGTCGAGGTGTATTCAACCGGCGCCAGACAGACAGCCGCCACGCCTTTCCCGACCCGTAGAACCCCCAAACCAATACCAGACAGAGCACCATTCCCACAGAAGCGAACGAGAGTTTCTGGAGAGTGCATATCAGGCCGTGTCCCGTCGGGAAACACCGATCCCAAGCCGGGCCGCTCTACTCCGGTCATGGATGACTTTGCCGACGTGTCCAAAGCCCTCGCGGCATACAAAACGTTCGCGGATGCACTGTATGCCGGGAGGGGTAACCCCGGCAGGGGTAACCCCGGCTGTCGCCAGCGGTGACGAAAGTGATAATCTTTATCAGCCATTTGTCTAATCGGTTCGGAAGACGAACGATCGCCAAAATCTGGTCATAGGGCGCAGGATGCAACAGGCGACGAGTTTGAATTTACCGCAGATTATCGACAGTCAGAAATTCGGGCGGCACCATCTGTCGCTCACATTGCTTTGCGCCTTATCGGTCCTGATGGACGGTTTCGATGCGCAGTCGATCGGCTTCGTGGCACCCGCTTTGGCTCAGCAATGGCATCTGGGGAAGGGAGCACTGACTCCGATCCTTACGGCGGGACTGGTAGGAATGCTTCTGGGCGCGCTGGTATTTGGTCCCCTTGCGGATCGCTTCGGACGCAAACCAATTCTGGTTTTGTGCACTCTCTGGTTTGGCGTATTTTCTCTCTTGACAGCCACGTCAGCGTCGGTTAATTCGATGTTGATTCTTCGTCTTGTCACTGGCTTCGGGCTCGGGGGAACGCTGCCCAATGCGATCGCGCTGACCTCGGAATATATGCCCAAGCATCTGCGTGCCACCGCGGTGATGCTGATGTTTAGCGGATTTTCGCTCGGCGCCGCGTTAGGAGGCTTCGCCGCAGCGGATTTGATTACCCGTTTCGGTTGGCAGTCCGTCTTCGTTGTCGGCGGCCTGCTGCCCTGCTTGAGCGCCTTGCTGCTGTTGATCGGGCTTCCAGAATCGATCCGTTTTCTCGTGCTGAAAGGCGGAGAGGACGTCCGTGTGGCGAGTCTCCTGCGAAGATTCGCTCCCACGGTCCAGTTGTTGCCCGGAGCGTTTTACATCGTTGACGAGCACAAAGAATCGGGCTTCGCGGTCAAACAATTATTCACGGAAGGCCGCTCTATGATGACATTGCTGCTCTGGGTAGTCTTCTTCATGAGCCTGCTGGATCTTTATTTCCTGAACAGTTGGCTTCCCACCGTGCTTCACGATTCCGGCCTTGACCTCAGCCGGGCCATCCGTATCACTGCCATGTCCCAGATCGGAGGCGCTTTTGGAAACCTGGTGCTGGGCCGGATCTTCGATCACTACAAGTCTTACCGGGCGCTGGCCCTTGCATTTGTAGGCTCCAGCCTGAGCGTTTTCCTGATCGGAATGCTTGGGGCATCCGTGGTCCTGCAGGGGATCGCGGTGTTCATCTCCGGCATCTGCGTTGTGGGTGGCCAGACCGCCTCAAATGCCATGGCCGCCGAATCCTACGCGACTTCGATTCGGTCTACCGGAGTCGGCTGGTCGCTGGGAATCGGGAGGATTGGCTCCATCGTTGGCCCGGTCGTGGGTGGCATCCTGCTATCCTCCCATCTGGAGATGCGCCGCGTGTTCTGGGCTGCCGCCGTGCCGCCGCTGATCGCGGTTGTGGCTCTTGTCGTCCTGAACCAACACACCAAACGGCATGCCACCGCAGAGCGCATTACAACCCAAATCGATACAACGCAGCTCAATACGAGCCAAAGCATCACAATCTGACCCTATCGCCGGATCACAATGAAGGGCGCTATTTCTTCTGATTCAATATCGTTAGCGGTTCTGCTTTCCCCGTGCGCCCATAGCAACGCGCTTGGGTGGCGACCGGCTGCAACCGCATCCCAAAATCACGATCCAAGAACGTCCCGCCCCGTCCAGCAGAGTAGATCCTGATTCCATAATCCAGTCATCCTCTCATGCCTGCTTTCGACAAAAAACTCG
>JBEKTF010000262.1:0-6653 GCA_049516355.1 Bryobacteraceae bacterium
CGGAGGATTCTGTGGATACCCCGCGCAGTTGAACCGAAGCACGTATTCGCGGCCATCCTTCGCCGTCACTGCTATAAAAGTGTGCGGCCACGAAGTACTTATGAGCCGCCAGCGGTGTTCGGCCTCCGCCAGGCGGAAATGCGGCTTTGCCGCATCCGCCTGGAATGCACGTTCGTCAGGTGCCGTCACCGCTCTCCTCCGGCCGCGTTGCCATTGACGCGCTGATCCGGCACCAGATAAAACTCGATCCGGCAGTGCGGACACTTCACCAGCGAGCCCAAATGGGTTCCGGGCGCGGGCCGATCATGGGTGCCGGCGATCTGGAGGACATGCTCGCCCGCCTCGGCCTCCGTCATCTTGAACTTGTCCACAGCCGCCCAGTGCTTGACCCTCGCCACTGTCGTTCCAGGGCCAAACTTGTGGTGCACCGTCTCATTGTTAAAGGTCACGGCGGCCTCGATGTGACGGCAGCGGTGAACATGGGCTTTCACGCCAGCCGGACCGGCATGCTCGGCGACGATCAGAACTTCATCGATCGGATCGTCGGCATCTTCCAGGAAGACGAACACGTCCGCCGCCAAGGCATGCTTTTCGATAAGGCGCGCCTTCAACGCGGCGAAGTCGTGCTCACTGCCGATCTCGATATGATCGATATCGCGCACCCCTTCTCCCTGGTAAAAAACGTCAATGCTTTTCATGGGTTTCAACCTCCAGAGGGATTTCGTTCCCTCTACCTCCTTAATGCGGCCAGAGGTCCTAACCCGGAAAGGGCGGCACGATCTATTTTTGGGGTACGACTAAGGGACCCTGTGAGACCGCGCCGCAGACGAAGAAGTGCGGACAGCGGGGGCAGGTCACCTGATCGATTTTCAGGGGGAACAGGCCTGCGGCGATATCACGCAACATCTCATCGCTCGTTGCCTGCCGGTTCCGGAGCTTTTGCGCTGTTATGACTACAGTATCGATGGATTCATCGGTCAGGTGAAGGGCCTCCACCGTGAATCCATTGCGGAAATGCGTCTCGCCCGCTATCTGGTAAAGCGTGTAGTCAAGGCGGTCATATTCGTCCTTGCGTTTCTTCCCCGTCGTGACCCGCCGCAGCATGATCGTACCGTTGGGCAGTTCAGCCAGCTCATTCGGCTTCACGATCACACGGCCATTGGGGAAATCAATCGCGAGTGGTTCCGCGTTGCGAAAGTGACGGCCCGCTCCGGCGTTGATCAGCGCGGTAATCAACCGTGATGCGAGCCTTCGATACTCTGCCGCAAATCCGTGTTTCGCAGGTCCCCGTTCGGCCCAGATTTTTTCGAATTCCGCTTCGGCCTCAGCGACGGTTGTTTGCCCGGCCGCGCGCGCTTCGGATAGCCAGATCATCAGTTTCTGGAGGCAATCGTGGGTGCGGGTGAAAGCCGTCGGCTTTTTCGCGTTTCCCAGGCCCAGAATATGGGTATAGAAGAACCGCCTGGGACATTTTTCATACAAACCAAACTGGCTGTCCGTTACAGCTGAGAGGACCGGCCACGAAACAGAGATCTTCTCGCTTTTCCGGCCGGAGCCCGGCAGCTTCAATGTCGCCGGCGACACGACTTCCATCACCAGCCTGTGCGGAATCCAGTCTAGAAACATCGATGCCGCCCGCCTATTGCCATTCGGTTGCCGCCGCGAAAGATAGAGCCTCAAATGCGAGCGTGCGCGGGAGCATGCGACAAAGAACAGACATTGCTCTTCATGCTCCTGCGATAGCTTCGCCTCTTCCGCCACCGTCAGTGCCTCTGCTCCCTCGATCATGCCCTTCGGGGGCGGGCAACGCTGGCCCCGGTTCGATACGGGAAAGCTCATGACGGTGAGACCCGGAATGTGCACGGCCTCAAATTCGAGGCCTTTACTGCCATGCACGGTCATCAGACGGAGGGCATCAAGATGAAGCGCCCCCGCCGGAACCTGGCGAAGATCGCGCTCTTCAGCAAGCAACACAAGCTGCCGCACCCGATCGAGTGTTCTTTGAATCGGCAGACCAGAGCCTGTCGGACTGCGTTCGCGCACGAAATTCAGGAACTGCCAAAGAGCGACGCCGCGCATAACATCGGCGACGGACTCGCGTTCCGCCAGTTCGCGCAACAGCGCGGAGCGGTCCAGCAGATAATGCGCCAGAAACTCCCACGCCGAACTCGACACGGCGAGACCTTCGAGGTCGCTCGCCAATAACGCCAGTCCACGCGCGCCTTCCTCCGATAAGCCCGGTGTTTGAGACAGTCCACCTAAAGATGAGAGCGCCCTGCCCTCACTTGTCCGCAATTGCCGGGTGGCGATATATACGTCCTGCAGGGACAGGCCATATCGAGGCATGGCGCCGACCCGCGTTAGGCCATCACCGAAGCGGTCAACCGCCAAGCTCAACAGGGCCAGCAGGTCCCGAACCTCTTCCCGCTCGAACAAACTGCCGAGATGCAGCACGGCTATTCCGCGCGCCTCAAGCGCCTCAGCTATCTCGTTCAGGCGCCTGTTTGATCGGCAAAGAACTGCCTGATCGCGAAGACGCACGCCGGCGCTTTGGAGCTCACGTATACTCGCAGCCACCCCTTCGGCCTCTTCGTCAAGCGACTCGAATCGCCGGATTTCCGGCTTGCTCGTACCGCTCCCAACATCTGAGCTGAACGCAAGCGGCAACATGCCCTTCGATGCGCCCATATGCGGTGCGATGGTCAACACAGTATCGACAATCTGTTGCGTCGACCGGTAATTGATGCCGAGCTGGTTTGCTGCCGCCCCTTCGTATTCGTGCAGAAAGGCCGTCATATTGCTCGACGATGCCCCTCGAAAACGATAGATCGACTGCCGGGCATCACCGACAACCCAAAGCCGTTTCCCGTTACCGGCAATCGCCTTCAGCAGCCGGCCGCTGGCACGGTTCACATCTTGATACTCGTCAACCAGAACGTGCCGGTGACGAAGCTGCACGGCCTGCTTGATATTTGGATTGGACTCCAGAAGAAGCGCCGGCCGCATGATGAGATCGCCGAAATCGACGGCGCCGCGCTCACGGATAGCCTGTTCATAAAGCTCATAGACCTGAGCGATTTCGAGGCACTTTCCGGCGTCGGCCCGCTCACCTTCATCCCTGGCTTGGTCCAGCATGGCCTGAGCGAGTGCGCGATAGCGTTCCGGACCCGCCATCTCATCCTTCGCCCGCGAAATCGCCGCGACAATCTCGCGCAGCACCATCGCCGGGTCCCAGAGGTTCCGATAATGGATAAGAGGCAGCGTCGGCAGTATCTCCTCAAGCACCTCAATCGCGTCACTTCGATCAAACAGCGCCGGATCTGAGGGAAGTCCGAGAAGGTTGTGATAGCGCCGCACTAGGTCAAGACCGAACGCATGGAAGGTGCCGACCCAGATGCGGGGAGCCGCCTCCGGCATTGCCGCCGTCAGCCGTGTGGCAAGTTCGCCGGCCGCGCGGTTCGAGAAGGTCAGAACCAGAATGGACGCTGGATCGACGCCTTCATCCAGTAGCGAACGCACCCGCTTTTCCAGAGTCCGGGTCTTCCCGGTCCCCGGACCTGCCTGAAGCTGAAACGCGGTACCTCGATGCGCTACGGCAATATCCTGTGACGGGTCTTCGCGAGCAGGCCGTGCCGCCGACCGCGCCGTCTCTTCCGGGATGGACGGCAAGAGCAGGGCGTCAAAAAGTTGCTGGCGCACAAGATTCTTCGACAACCCTGTGCGTTTCGCGATCACTTCCGATGTCAGCCCATCATCGATGTGCAGACGCCGGGCAAAGGCGCGCGGCAGCAGAATCTCACGCGCGAAAACATTGGCCTGAAGTTCCCGCCGCTCTCGCGCGCCATAATCTTCCACTCTCTGGAGGCCAACGGGAGCCGCTTCCGTCGATCGTGATGCATCGATGTCGTTTGCCGCGCAGGACGACGATCCGGTGTGGATGCTTGCGTGGCCGATCTCGTGAGCGGCGAGTTGCGCTCGGTCACCGTCGTCCGGCGATGCTTCACAAAGCACTGCGCCGCCTTGATCGTCGAACAACGCGCGGGCGCCTTTGAGGGCAGGATGACCCTTCTGAAGCCAGACCAGTTCAAGTTTCAGTTCCCGCACCGCCGCTTCCACGATTTCCAGGGGCTTGAGGGGATCGGCGCCCTCCACCACCAGCTGCGCATGCAGCCGGGCGGCTGATACCCGGATCTGTTCGAAAGGCTCCATAATTCGGCTCGCTTATAAACTCAACAGGTAGCTTTGCTGCTCCTCCGTCAGTCCCGATTGCCGAACAGCTTCCTCGAAACTGAGTTTTGGCCCGCCTTGCGGCTTTTCTTCGGCCTTGTAGAACTGCCCGGTACCCACTTCCGATTGACCGGACAAGTGAGCGATAACCAGTTCCACCGGAACCTGAACCTCATCGGCCACCCTCTTTTTGAAACCCGTGGTCATCGTGCCTGGGTCGATTTGCCGGTCCCGCAGCATTCCCACGAAGACGGTGTTACTGTGCAGGCGTTCGGCTAAAGCCCGGTATTCCTGCCGGCCGAGCCGGGCGAACGGATTGACGGCCGAAGCCGCCGCGGCCTCGGCGCGAAACGCGGCCGCAGCTGCTTTCTGCTGAACCTCAAACAGTCTGTTCTGAAACCGGCTCATCGCCCGAGACACCGCAGGACTTAGCTCAGGCGCGGCGTTTTCGGCCTCATCATCGTCATCCCTCGTGCTGTCCAGAACGATACCAACCGCGAGATCGGTAAGCGGACCCGCGTACGCGGGATAACGTCGGACGAACTGCTCAAGCAGCTCCGCGTCCGGCATGTCCTTAGCGAGCGAGAATTCATAGAGCACATCGTTAAGCGGTACTGGATTGCTGTGCAACATCATGTCGTAACCTCCCCTTGTTATCGAGTTTCTTAGAAAGTTTGGTGAGTGCGCGCTCCAGCCGGTAGCGAATCGTGCGGCCCGTCACGCCGCAGACCGAAGCCACGCTTATCACAGATGGTTTTTCGGATTCTTCCGGAAGCCCATAAAAATAACGAAGAACCACGGCCTTCCGCTCATCAGCCGGACGCGTATCGATAGCCCGCCGCAGGGCATTTTGCAGAACGTAATTTTCCTGGTTTGCCGGCGTGCGAAAGGCCTCCGCCATGTGACTGAGGATCTCGTCGTCGGTTCGGCTATCCGAATCGCTTTTCTCTTGCGGCATGGGCCGGATGGTTTCGGAGCGCTCACGCTCGCGCTCAATATATGGGGTGCGGAATGTCAGGAACGCGCGATTGAAACGGCATTCAAAAAAATCGAGCCGGTTCGAGCGGTCGAACTCGGTCTCATCCTCCGCGAACAGTACGCCGAAGTCTCCCAGAATTTCTTCGCGTACCTCCTCAGCGTTTTCCACATCATCCGCCGTGATCTTGGCGTTAAGAATGGCCTTGCAACGTTCAAACAAAACATTAAGGAGTGCGTCCCTCGTTTTCGCGTCTCCCCGGCGGCGGCCCTCGCGGATCAGATGCACGACACATTCGAGCGGCATGAAGCCCTGTGAAACCCGCTTCGGACTTCTGGCGCGACGGACGAGGTTGTCGAGATCTTCCTGGAGCGCCCGGTCAATCGCCGCCTCGATGGAATCAGGACGTACATATGAACTTCCGTCAGTTTTTCTTTTCGTAAGAGGCCGTGCCATGTCCCTCCTTCTGCAACAGGGCCTTCCGACCATCACGAAGGTCTGCCCTCTCCCCTAATAGCCGCTGAGTTCCGAACCCGGAAAAGATTTTTTTCGGCACCTCCGTCACGGCCGCATCCATTGTCCGAAGGGCGAACGTCCGAAGGATAACAATCGCCGGGTGTGCGCGAACACTCTCCGTGCCGTTCGGTCCCAAGCTGTTCGTCCCCTCGCGCCCCGCCTCACCGGGTTCGCGTCACGGTCCGGGGGTACGGCCGCGAAGTGACTTTCGTTACCCACATCAATACCGCCGGCATCGGAATGTACGACCGTGAGACCGGGATCGTTGCCAGCCAGACGCCGTCCCAGATCCCTGCGCTGCTTCCGGTTCATCTGACCGCCGTTCAACCGCTCGAAGGCGGATCTTTTTCGCTTTGCCATGGCATACTCCTGTCGTCTGAAATCAGACCCAGGCTCGGCTCGGCTTGCGAAAACACTACAGGCTCTCCAACGGGGTCGGAGCGAACCTTTTTCAAGGCTGGCCCGCCACCAATCAATACATCGCTGCAGCCGAAGTCACGTTATTATACGGGCACGAAGGCACCAACTAAATATCGACCATAGCTTGCCGCCCGGTCTGTAAGATCATTAGAACGCCGCCGCGAGCCGCACGCCAGGTTTCTGGTTCAATACATTGCGCGCAAGCGAATCAGGTCGTTATTATCGGTATCGGCTTTTTGAAAGCAATTGACATGCCCCTTGATCCAAGTTTCATTCGACCCTACAAGATACGGCAGCGTCATCGCCAATGCATCGCAATGAACCGGTACCGTTGGTCGCCGACGCGAGCGAGCTCGATTGCGTTACACATGCCTCACGGGCCGGGCGCAAAACATAGGCCGGGATGAATACATTGCTCAAATTTCGTCGCAGCGGACACGGGGTTCCGCTCCTTGTCTGGGTTCTTCCGGCACTTTGCCCTCTGTTGCAGCAGGCGTCATTGGCCCAAGATGAC
>JBEKTF010000263.1:0-10017 GCA_049516355.1 Bryobacteraceae bacterium
CAGGGCAGCTCCATCCCGGTCTGTCATGGACGCACTATCGCACGCTGTTGCGCGTGGACCGCAAACTGGCGCGGGCTTTCTATGAGATTGAGGCGACGCGCCATGCCTGGTCGGCGCGGGAACTGGAACGCCAAATCAACAGTTTGCTGTTCGAGCGCCTGGCCAGAAGCAGAGACAAGAAGGGCCTGATGAAGCTGGCCTCGGAAGGGCATACCGTGTCCCTTCCCGTGGATGTTTTCAAAGATCCGGTTGTGATTGAGTTTCTCGGATTGCCCGAATCGCCCCGCCTTGTGGAATCCACGCTGGAACAAGCGCTGATCGACAACCTGCAGGCTTTTCTGCTGGAACTGGGGAAGGGGTTTGCTTTCGTCTCACGACAGGAACGGATCACGCTGGATGGCGACCACTTCTATATAGATCTGGTTTTCTATCACACCATCCTGAAGTGCTTCGTTCTGATCGACCTCAAGGTGGGCAAGTTGACGCACAATGACCTCGGCCAGATGCAGTTCTATGTGAACTACTTCGACCGGGACCGGCGCAGCGAGGGCGATAACCCGACGCTGGGCCTGATTCTTGCGTCGCACAAGAACGATGCAGTGGTGCGATATACCCTGGGCGAGCAGCAGGCGCGAAAAATCTTTGCGAGCCGCTATCAGCTTCACCTTCCCACCGAAGAAGAGCTGCAAAACGAGATCCGGCGTGAGGTGCGACTCCTGGCCCGGACAGCGCCGCAAGTTGCCGCAAGGCGTCCGGCGAAGCTGAAGAAGCATGCGAAGCCGGGAGAGAAGATCAGGACAGGAAGGCGGACCAGAAAATGAACCGCCACGTAAGCGCAATCACCGGCCGTTTGAGCCTGCGCCAGCCGCAACGCCGGTCGCTGGAAATCCTGGATCGCATTACCGAAATCGCGCCGCCCAGGAAGGGAACGGATATCGGGGCCGCACTGGCCGCCATTCGCAGTGAGTTTACGTCTGTAACAGACTTCGAACGGGAGTTTCCGTCAGTGTGCTTCGCGCTCGCGACTGGCGTCGGAAAGACGCGGCTGATGGGCGCGTTTATCAGCTATCTGCACCTGGCGCACGGGATCAACAACTTTTTCGTGCTCGCGCCGAACCTGACGATCTACAACAAGCTGATTACCGACTTCACCCCAAACACCCCGAAGTATGTATTTAAGGGAATTTCGGAATTTGCGACTGATGCCCCGGCCATCATCACCGGTGACAATTACGAGTCGATGGCCGGAACCTTGTTCGACGAGCAACTGCGCTGCAAGGTCAACATCTTCAATATCTCGAAGATCAATTCGGAGGTCCGCGGCGGAAAATCACCGCGGATCAAACGCCTGTCGGAATACATCGGGGAAAGCTATTTTGAGTATCTGGCCGGTCTGCCGGACCTGGTGCTGGTGATGGATGAGTCGCACCGCTACAGGGCGTCGGCCGGTGTACGCGCGATCAACGAATTGAAGCCAGTGCTGGGTCTGGAACTGACGGCCACGCCGTTTGTGGAGTCCGCGCGGGGCGCAGTGCCGTTCAAGAACGTGATTCTGGACTACCCGCTCAGCAGGGCGATGGCGGATGGCTTTGTTAAAGAACCTGCCGTGGTGACCCGGAAAGATTTCAATCCGGCGGGCATGTCGAGCGAGCAGATCGAGCAGATGAAGCTGGAAGATGGCGTCCGGCTGCACGAGAGCGTAAAGGTGGAGCTGGAGACCTATGCGCGCGAAACCGCCAACGCTATCGTCAAACCGTTCCTGCTGGTGATTGCGCGGGATACGACGCACGCGAAGCAGCTGTTCGATCTGGTTCAATCGGGAAGCTTCTTCGAAGGGCATTACCAGGGAAAAGTCATTCAGGTGGATTCGAGCAAGACCGGCGCGGAAGAAGAGGAGACGATCACGCGGCTGCTTGAGGTGGAACACGCGGAATCGCCGACGGAGATCGTGATTCACGTGAACATGCTGAAGGAAGGGTGGGACGTGACGAACCTCTACACGATCGTGCCTCTTCGTGCCGCGAATGCGCGGATTCTCATCGAGCAGTCTATTGGGCGCGGGTTGCGGCTGCCCTACGGCAAGCGGACCGGCGTCACTGCCGTGGACCGGCTGAACATCATCGCGCATGACAAGTTTCAGGAAATTGTGGATGAAGCGAACAAGGCGGATTCGGCGATCCGGCTGCAGTCGGTTGTAATCGATCCCAACGAACTTGGACAGAAGACGGTCACGGTTGTTTCGCAATCGCAATTGGCGACAAAGTTGGGGATTCAGCCGGAACAGACCACGGCCAGCACGCTGGTGGCGGGAAGCGGAACCGTACGGGCCTTCGTTAGTCCCGAGGACCAGAAGGTAGCGCAGATTGCGTATGACGAGATCAGGAAGCTTGAGAGCCAGCCAGAGCAGGTGCCTGGAGCCGCGTATCTAACCAAACCGGATGTGCAAGCAGAGATTGTCAAGGCTGTTGCGGAACGCTACCAGCCAACGCAGTTGGGCCTCGAAGGTATCGCCGAAAGGCCGGATATTGCGGCCATCGTGGCCAGAACGACGGTCCTTGTGAAGCAGCAAACGATTGATATTCCCAGAATTCTGGTGGTACCGACGGGTGAGGTGAAGTCCGGCTTCAAGCCGTTTATGCTCAAGCTCACGATGCGATATCCGCCGGTTTCCGAGGAATTGTGGGTACAGCATCTGCGCACGGGCCAACTCGAAATTCTCTCTGTCGGCAAGGGCAGCGGCAGGGAGCAGCGGCTGGAGGACTATGTTGTCAGCGGTTTGGTGGATTTCGACGATGTGTCCTATGACGACAATGCCGACCTGCTTTACGATCTGGCGGGACAGACCGTGCGTCACTTTCTTGAGTATCTTACGGAAGGTGAGACTCGCAGGGTTCTTCAGTGCCACCAGCGGGAGATTGCGCGTTCCATTCACGCGCAGATGCAGGCGCATTTCTGGGAAGAAGCGGGGGGATATGAAGTGGAGGTTCGGAAGGGCTTCACGGAACTGAAGCCCAGCGCCTATACGGCGGAGGCAAGCGAGCCGGTGATCGATTACCGGATTTCACCAGGCGACAAGAGCAACATGGCGAAGTATCTGTTTGGCGGCTTCGAGAGCTGTCTTTACCCAGTGCAGAAGTTTCATTCGGATACCGAACGGAAGCTCGCGGTGATTCTGGAAAGGGAGAAGGCCAAGTGGTTCAAGCCCGCCAAGGGTCAGTTCCAGATCTATTACCGGTTGGGCAGCGACCACTTGGAATATCAGCCGGATTTCGTCGCCGAAGCCGGCGATTGCATCTACATGTTCGAACCGAAAGCGGCTGGGCAAATGGCCGATGCGGATGTAGTGGCAAAGCGCGAAGCGGCCGTTGCGTGGTGCGCAAGGGCCAGCGCTTACGCGAGCAGTTATAGCGGCAAACCATGGAAGTATGCGCTGATCCCGCACGATGCCATTGCCGACAACATGTCGCTGGCGGGACTAGCGGGCCGTTACGGCTGTTCGTAGTCGCCTGAATCGCAGGCTATTGAAATATTGGTGGGCCCTGTAGGATTTGAACCTACAACCAACAGATTATGAGTCTGCTGCTCTAACCATTGAGCTAAGGGCCCGTTTCATGCTGCCTCGATTTTGGCCACTGTAGCGGGAATGTAGCGGGTTTGTGCTCGCTGCCCCTCGCCCGATTGAGCGCTTCAAGTCGTTCAAAAGCACGTTCCATTGTCTCAGACGACGGATGTACATACCTCCGGGAAATGGTGACGTTCGAATGCCCGCTCGATTTGTGGATACTGGCCCGCCTTTGACACTCTGAGCGTGGGTCCGTCTCGCTCGACATAAAGCGAGAAACTGAGGTACCGACTCGGGCCGAGACCAGCACAGTTTTTAGTAGATTGGATTGGCAAACCGGGACGGACCGAATAATTAAGGCTTTGAGTCATAGTGCCGTGGATACGTCTGCAGGAAGTCGGTCAGCGAAACGGACGGAGCTCCATTCAGGAAGCGGCGGTAACAAATCCACTTTTTCTCACTCCCCCTTCGGAACGGCCGGCTTCCCGCTCGATCCCGTTCGCGCCGTGTCGCGTTCTGCGGTCTCAGTGACGCACTTGACTGGATCTTTGGCGTGTCGCCAGACCCCTAGTTTCACGGCGCGTTTGACCGCCGGCAGCATCGACAGAGGCAAATGCAGCGTGTCTTTCATGAGCGCCTTCCATCCCTCGGTATCGAGTCCGTCGTAGCGGGCAGCCATGAGCTTGCTGTAACCGGGTCGGAGGTGCTCCGGGATTATTCCCTGGCCTCTGGAGTGGAGGGATGGCTTCTTGTCTGTGGCGGCTTCAAGGCTTGCCCGTAAAGCGGTGGCGCCAGGCGTAATCGTCTCGATCACGTCGTCAAACGAGAGGGTTTCCGTTTTCAGCAGAGCTTTGGCGACGGCCTCAACTTCCTTCCAGCGGACAGCAACGAGGTCTCTCGCCCAACAAAAGCAATAGTGAAGAAAAGCGTTCGTGGTCTCTTCTGAACCGCACAAGCGCAATGCCATATCAGCCGCTTGATTATTGTCTGACCACATTCCGTAACGTGGCTCGCGGCCGAGAAATTTCCACTCGGCAACCTGCCCGGAAAGAGACACGACGATGTGCCGCTGAGCCCGCAGGCGGGCGCGGTCGCTTGAATCCATGTCCGGTCTGAACCATTTCGGACGCGCAGCGTCCCATAAATGGCCCAGAGAATTTCCTGCCGAGTCGGGCTTGATCGTGACATGCCGAAACTTCAGCCCGAGACGCCACGCAGCGACAGCGTGTCCAGCTTCGTGGTATGCGGTAGCCGACAATTGGCGCGAGGCTTTCGCGGTCATTTTTTTCGCTACTCACCTTTCGAGGCGGTCTTCCCCGGCTTTAACTTCTTGTCCAGTGCGGCCTGGAGAAGCCAGCGGATAGCTTCAGACCGGGAAGGGAACCGGTTTTCGTGCCAGAAATCCTCAAGCCGCTCCACCAGAGCCTCCGGCAGCGAAAGATTCAAATTCATAGCTGTAACGATAACACGTACATTTTAGCCTTACAAGCAATGTATATAACTTGTACAGTTTGTACGTAATGTACGGATTGTGCTGAATTTCCGTATTTAAGAAAACACAAGTTGAGGAGAACCCATCATGCCAACGAAAACGAAAAGTCCAGCCCAAAGCCACGCACGCGCAAAGGCGCTCCCGGAAAGCAGGCGTCCCGCTCGAGCTTCTTGCGCTGTCCGAACTAAGGAGGTTCCGACCTTTTTCACGGACACACCGGAGGACTGCTCCTGTGACATAACCATGTTCATTCCGGGAGGCTCCAGTATTGAGCAAATGTATACCGTTCGCCGTGTCGGGCATCGCCGAGTTGCAGATTGTCCCGAAATCTGCAAAAGTAGAGTTCTGGCGAACAAAAGGCGAATATGGGCGCGGCCGTTCTACTTCTACGATCCGAATTGCAGGCCCGGTTCGACGTCCCGTTTCAAGTCCGAAGCAGGCCCGACAGGGAGCAGATTGCGACCGGTATCCCGGCCATCGACAAGCTGACGGCAGGAGGCATTCCACGCGGCACGCTGACGGAAATCTGCGGGACGGAATCGACCGGCCGCACGGCATTGGTTTTTGCGCTCCTCGGGCAAGCCACGCAACGCGGGGAATGTTGTGCGTGGATCGATGCGGAGGGTGCGTTCGATCCGGCATCGGCTGTGGAAGCCGGCGTGGAACTCGGTCGCGTTCTTTGGGTGAATTGCGGGGGCAATGCGCAGCACGCGTTGAAAGCCACCGATTTGCTGATTCAGGCGGGCGGATTCGGTCTTGTGGTGCTGGATATCGCGGATACTCCGGACGCGATTGCCCGGCGCATTTCCCTGGCCTCCTGGTTCCGGCTGCGTCATGCGGCCGAGCGGACGGGCGCGGCGCTGGTGGCGGTCGAGCGCCAGATCAATGCGCGGTCCTGTTCCGCCCTGCAGATCGAGATGCGGCGAAAGAAGCCGGTCTGGATCGGCAACCTGCTGCGCGGGATAGCGGCTCAGGCGGAGAGCCGTAGACACTACAAGTCGCAGATGGCGGAATTTTCCGCGTTGCGGTAAAGGCGTATGTTCGCGTGTCTGCATGCACCGGGAAATCTGCCGCTGGCGGTGGAATGCGCACGCGGATTTTCTCCTCATATAGAAGAGAACCCGCCGGACACGGTGATCTTTGACGTCCAGGGTCTCGAATCCTTATATGGACCTCCAGAACGGCTGGTGCATGAGATCGAGCGGCGCGTGGGAGTGCCTGCTTCGATTGCGATTGCCGCAAACCCCGATGCCGCCATGCATGCGGCTCTCGGGATACGCGGCATGACGGTCATCGGGCGGGGCAGGGAAGCCGAAGTGCTCTCGCCCCTGCCGGTCAATCTGTTGCGCGCGAGCCCTGAAATCGCCGAGTTGCTGCATTTATGGGGCATTCGCACGTTCGGGGAATTCGCCGGATTGCCGCCATTGGGCGTGGCGGCAAGGCTCGGGGAAGAAGGCGTGCATCTGCAGCGCCTCGCGCGCGGCGATGGGTACCGGCAGCTGCATCCCATTGTCGATCCGCTCGAATTCGAAGATGAAATGGAACTCGAGCATCCGGTGGAATCGATCGAGCCCTTATCGTTTATCCTCGCGCGATTGTTGAACGATGTTTGTGGGCGTTTGGGTGCGCGGTCGCTGGCGACGAATGAGATCCGGGTGCGGCTCAAGTTGGAGAATGCGCCGGAGCATTCGGCATTGCTGCGCTTGCCCGTGCCCATGCTCGATCCGAAGGCATTCCTCAAAATGCTGCAACTGGAATTGAGCGGAAGCCCGCCGGTTGCGCCCATCCTGAAAGTGCATTTGAAGGCCGAACCGGTGAAGCCCCGGCGTACGCAGCATGGATTGTTCGTGCCCTCCTCGCCTGAGCCGGAGAAGCTGGAATTGACTGTGGCCCGATTGCGCCATCTGGTGGGAGACGGACAGGTGGGGACGCCGGAAATGGCGGATACGCATCGCCCGGATGCTTTTTCCATGCGAGCGTTTGCGCCAGCCCAGGCAGTAGCGGAGAGACAGGTGGCAATTGCCGAGAGCCCGCGGCTCTGTTTGCGCCGCTTCCGTCCGCCGCGGTATGCGCAGGTAATCGTTGTGAATCGCCAGCCGGTGCGGGTGATGTCGCCATCGGTGAACGGACGCGTGGTGATGGCGAAAGGTCCGTGGCGTACGTCGGGAGAATGGTGGCGCACGGATGCGTGGAACCGCGATGAATGGGACATCGCGCTCGAATCGGGCGCGTTATACAGGCTTTTTCAGGAGGTCGATGGCGGGCGCTGGTTTGTCGAAGGCAGCTATGATTGAGATGAAATCATCATGATCGAAGTGAAGACCGCTGTTCAAAAGGCGCTGGGATATTTTCAGGAACTGATGCCTGCGTCGGCGCCCGGTAGCATCCTTCTCGAAGAAGTTGAGTTCGCCGAAGGGCCAAGTCCCCGGTGGCACATTACATTCAGCACCCCCTCACCTCAACTTACGCTTGCCAGTATTTCGGGCCGCGACAGGGCCTATAAAACAATCACGATCGATGCGGAAACCGGAGAATTCCGGTCCATGAAGATCCGGCCTTTACCAGTCCCCGCGTAATGTTCGAGCATATCGAGGAACTAATCCGGCAACATGCAAGCGGTGGAGTTCTCGTCGATACCAACCTTCTGATTCTGCTCCTCATCGGCCAGACACGGCCTGATTTGATCGGGAAATATCCGCACACGAAAGAATATAGCCGCGCAGATTTCCAGGTGCTTTCTCGTCTATTGCAACGCTTCCGATTCATCCGGACAACTCCTCACATTCTCACCGAAGTCAGCAATCTATCCGGCAAACTACACGGAGAAGTTTTGAAGGCGTTCCGTCTGCATTTCAGCGTTTCAGTATCGAAATTCGAAGAACGGACTTGTTCCATTCAACGTTCGGTCGGGAATGCATACTTCACGCGACTCGGTTTTACTGACGCGTCGATATGCGAAATTGCGGGTGATGAGAGCCTCGTTTTGACAGCCGATCTTCCCCTGGCAAATGTACTCGAACATCTCGGTGGGCACGTCATTAACTTCAACCACATCAGAGTACTCGGATGGTAAGGCTCTTTCTGACGCTGGCGCTGGTCACTCCTCTCGCCGCGCAGACGTTTTCAAATGACATCGCGCCGATCATTTATCAGAACTGCGCGTCATGCCACCGGCCCGGCGAATCGGCGCCCTTTTCGCTGCTTGGCTATGAGGACGTTCGGAAACATGCCCGCCAGATCGCCGTTGTCACCAAGAGCCGATACATGCCGCCCTGGCTGCCCCAACCTGGCTATGGGGATTTCGAGGACGAGCACCGTCTCACCGACGCGCAAATCAAACTGATCGGCGACTGGGTTGGCGCCAACATGCCGGAAGGCAATCCGGCTGAAGCACCGCCTCCGCCCCAGTTCACAGAAGGTTGGCAACTGGGCCCTCCCGATCTCATTCTCAAGGCGTCTCAGCCATTCCCGCTTGCAGCCAATGGTACGGATGTTTTCTGGAATTTTGTGTTTTCCCCGGCTATTTCCGCGACGCGCTATGTTCGCGCCATCGAGATTCGTCCCGGCGATAAACGCCTCGTGCATCATGCGAATCTGATCGTCGATCGCACGAACGCCGGACGCAAAATGGGAAAAGCGCCGGGGGCCGGCTTCCCCGGCATGGATCTTGATATCAAATCCAACGTTTTCGATCCTCCGGGCCACTTCCTTTTCTGGAAACCCGGCAGCACCCCGTACTCCGAACCGGACGGTTTTTCCTGGCGTCTCGAGCCGGGCAACGATCTCGTTCTCAACGCGCATCTGCAGCCATCGGGTAAGCCGGAAATGGTCCAGCCTTCGATCGGTCTCTATTTCACGGATAAGCCGACCACGCATTTCCCCGTGCTGCTCCAGCTCGAACACGATGGAGCCCTGAACATTCCGGCCGGAGCCCGCGATTTCCTGATATCCGACGACTTCCGTTTACCCATGGATGTGGATATTCTGGCCGTTTATCCTCACGCCCATTACCTCGGGAAGCTTCTCGAAGCGTATGCCACGCTGCCCGATGGCAAACGCCAATGGCTGATTCGTATCCTGGATTGGGACCTGAACAAGCAGGCCGTTTATCGTTACCGGCAGCCGCTTTTTCTACCCAAAGGGACGCTTGTTTCCATGCGCTATCGCTACGATAATTCGGCGGCAAATCCGCGTAACCCCAACCAGCCGCCGCGCCGCGTGAAATCGGGCAATAATGCAACCGACGAGATGGGTCATCTCTGGTTGCAGGTATTGCCTCGTGGTCCGGGCGACCGGCGGCGCGAACTCGAGGAAGCGGCCATGCAACACCGCGTGGAAAAATATCCGGACGATTACGTATCCTACCTGGATTTAGGCGAACTCAGGCTTTCGCGTCTGGATACGCAAGGCGCTTTGTCGGCGCTTGAAACGGCCGTGCGGATCGATCCCAAACAATCCCAGGGCCATAACGAACTGGGCGCGGCGCTCACTCGAACAGGCCGGTCGCGCGAAGCAGTCGAGCAGTTTGAGCTGGCGCTGCGCCTCGATTCCACCAACGTAAACGCACGGTACAACCTGGTATTCGCGCTGATCAAATCGGGGAACCTGGCGGAAGCGGAGGCGCATTTGCGGCAAGTGATCGCCGTCTACCCGAAGGATGCCGGCCTGCACAATCTCTGGGGAGAAATCCTGGCGCGAGAGGGTAAAAACAGCGAGGCAATCTTGCAATTCGACGAAGCCCTGACCCTCGATCCCACGTTGGAGGAAGCCCGCAGTAATCGCCAATTGCTACAATCGGAAAAAGCCAAAGGGCGGGAGTAACTCAATGGTAGAGTCACAGCCTTCCAAGCTGTTGGTTGCGAGTTCGATTCTCGTCTCCCGCTCCATATTTCAGTAGTTTACAGACCTTTACCTTCGCTCCGGCTGCTTTGAGTTTGTTCGCCGCATGCACCGAAAGTCTGCC
>JBEKTF010000264.1:0-6526 GCA_049516355.1 Bryobacteraceae bacterium
TATGTCGAGCACCTGAGAGCCGGGGCGTACGCGCTCGAAAGCGAGCGAATGTGGGCTGGTGAAGGAGAACTTGGGAACGTAAGGGAGCAAATCCCCCGGCGCGCAATCGAACTTGCGGTCGTAAAAAAGGCCTGTCTCCTGCAGCCGGGCTCTCAATGCCGCCATCACTACGTTGAACGCGTACTTCATTCCGTTCACATAGCAGATCTCATCGCCGTAATAGGTCGGAATCGGCAGCTCTTTGATGGGAAGGCCGGCGATCAGAAGCTGAATAATAATCTCAGTATCAAAATGAAAATCGTTTGAATTTCGATCGAAAGGAATTGCCGCAAGGGCCCTGGTTGAGTAAATCCGGTATCCCGAATGGAACTCGCTCAGATTAGCGCGCAGAAGCTTGTTTTCGATCCAGGTCAAAATTCGGTTGCCCACCAGTTTGTAGAGAGGCATCCCACCCTGACGCGCGCCCGCCGGCGTAAGCATGCGGGAACCGAAAACAGCCGCGGCTTCGCCTTTGCGCAGTGGTTCGAGCAATTCGGGCAGGCATTCGGGCGCGTACTGTCCATCGCCGTGAATCAGTGCGACGAAGTCATACCCCTGCTGCAGGGCATAGTGATAACCGAGCTTCTGGTTACCGCCGTAACCCTGGTTTTTGGGGTTGAAGAGAACGGTGATCGGAAACGGAAGATCGGGATCTTTGCTGACCAGATGTCCCTTCTCAAAAGTTGCGTCGCGGGACGAATCGTCGATGATCAGGACATCGACTTCGTAAGTGTCCAGAAGCCGGTGGGGAATTCTGAAGACTACTTCGCGGATGGTCTTTTCAGCGTTGAAGGCAACGATGAAAACCAGAACTCTCGACTTCCTGCCTTCGGCCATTACGATATTTGAGGATATCATCTGAGTCCGGGGTCAGGGCCCGTAAATGAAGGAAGGGAACCGGTCGATGGGAAGGCCGCTTCGCTTCTTTGCGAGACACCAGGTTTGTTCACCCCGATGCTCGGTACTGTATCCCTCTTCTTCGAGAAGCTTCAGCAGCGGCCAATGCCCCGCATACTCCTCGATCACGGTGGTGAACAACCGTTCGATCTCGAAGCCTGCCGCTTTTACCGCTTCGCCCGTTTCCCAGGCCGTATATTCCCGCATATGGCCGATCTCGGGCTCGGAATCCGGCCGCTTGTAGTGGGGATAGATCTGGGGATTGTCCTTTCCTTCCAGGGCTTTCGCCACGCTCGCGAGACCGGCAATATTGGGCGTGGTTACGAGGAGGTGACCGCCATCGCGAAGCACGCGCTGCGATTCCAGCAGCAGATACATCGGATCGTAGATCATGTGCTCGATGATTTCGCCCGCTATCACCAGATCGAAATGGTTATCCGGATAGGGAAACCGGTCGCGCTCGGCATCGAAGTGATCGACCTCGCAATGAAAGTCACGATCGGGGAAATGTACCGTTTTCTGGTCGGTTCTCCCCAGCGGCCCAAAGTACGCCCCGCGCACTTCCCGGTAACCGCAAAGGTGTTCGAGCAGCGGCGTGATTTGCATGTAGCAGCCGAGTTCGAGTACACGGCCGGTCGATTCGGGAGGGGGTACGAGCGCGAGAGTTCGCGCCAGGCGAGGGATGTGTTTTTCGAGATATTGGCGGGCGCCGTCACTCTCTGCCGGAAGATCGCGCAGCGCGGCTTCGATGGTGCGCAGCTTTATGGCATCGAACGGATCCAGGATCGATTCCGCGGGCTTGGGACTCAGGTGATAGTTCAATCGCCGCAGCAGGTGACGGATGAAGCGGAGATGAACCGGAAGGTCGGACACCAACGCGATGTTAGCAGGCTGGCGGGAACTGGACTCTATAGGATCATGACAGCTCATCCAAACGCGCCTGAGCTGATCCTTTGATGCAATCTACCGCCCCATGACGAATGGTCAGCACGTAAACTTTCTCGTTCGCCTGGTCGATCTCGTAGATGGCGCGGTAGATGTGAGGGCTGTTTCCGTAGAGTAAATGGCGAAGAGATCGCTTGGCTTTTTTCGCTTCGGGCGCAATGGGACAGCGGTGAGGGAGGCGTTCGAGGCCATATACCGATTCCTCAAGCCCATTAAACCAGCGGGCGGCAGCTGACGACTTCGCAGCATTGATCCGCGCGTAGAGGGAACTAAGATCGCGTCTGGCGCGATCGGTAAGTTCAACGCGGAATAGCATGCTGCCGGCGAATCTCATCGAATGCCTGGCGGGCCGGCCGGGTGCGGCCACGCGCCACATCTTCGAGGCCCTGCCGGATCGCCTCATGCACATCAGCGCGGGCGGCTATGTCGAGCAGTCTTTGATACGATTCCGCATCCTGCACGACCGCTTCCGCTTTGCCTTTGACAGTAAGCACCATGGGCCGCTTGCTCTTTTTGAGCTGCTTCATGAATAAGCCCGGGTTGCGCCGGAAAGTCGTCACCGAATGAATGTCTTTTGTAATGTCGAACATGGGGAGCCGTCTCTATTGATAGCACCTTTTATGGTGCTACGCGCAAGAGAAGCAAAAAAGACACGCGGACTTCCGGATGCGTTCGAAATGAATCACAAACAGCCGAAAGTCGCGTCCTGGTTAGTAACGGTAGTGGTCCGGCTTGTATGGGCCTTCCACCGGCACGCCGATATACTCGGCCTGCGCGGGCGTCAGAGTCGTCAGCTTGACGCCGATTTTCTCGAGGTGCAGCCGGGCGACCTCTTCGTCCAGTTTCTTCGGAAGCACGTAGACACCGGGTTTGTACTTATCTTTGTTTGCCCACAAATCGAGCTGCGCCAGCGTCTGGTTCGAGAAGCTGTTGGACATCACGAAACTCGGGTGTCCCGTCGCGCAGCCGAGGTTCACGAGGCGGCCTTCGGCGAGAACGAACAGCGAATTGCCCGCCGGGAAAGTGTACATATCCACCTGCGGCTTGATCTCGATCTTCTTCGCATCCGACTTATTCAGCTTGTCGATCTGAATCTCGCTGTCGAAATGACCGATGTTGCAGACGATGGCCTGATCTTTCATATGCCGCATATGATCGAGCGTAATCACGTCCACGTTGCCGGTGGTCGTGACGTAGATATCGCCGCGGCCGAGCGTGTCTTCGAGCGTGGTGACTTCGTAGCCTTCCATCGCGGCTTGCAACGCGTTGATCGGATCGATCTCCGTGATCACGACGCGAGCGCCCAGGCCGCGCAGCGAATGCGCACTGCCCTTGCCCACATCGCCGTACCCGCAAACCACGCATACCTTGCCGGCAACCATCACGTCGGTCGCGCGCTTGATTCCATCGGCCAGGGATTCGCGGCAGCCGTACAGGTTATCGAACTTCGACTTCGTCACCGAATCGTTGACATTGATCGCCGGAACGAGCAGCGTGCCCGCTTCGTGCATCTTGTACAAGCGGTGGACTCCAGTTGTGGTCTCTTCCGAAACGCCTTTCCATTCCTTCACGACGTGGTGCCAGCGGGTCTTGTCCGAGGCGTGAATCTTTTTCAGGAGATCCTTGATGACCTGCTCTTCCTTGTTGCTGGAAGAAGTGTTGACCCAGTCGCTGCCCTTTTCGAGTTCGTACCCTTTGTGGATGAAGAGAGTGGCATCACCGCCGTCGTCCACGATAAGCTGCGGGCCAAGTCCACGCGGATGGGTCAATGCCTGATTGGTACACCACCAGTAGTCTTCGAGCGATTCGCCTTTCCACGCAAAGACCGGGACGCCGGCTGCTGCGATCGCCGCTGCTGCATGGTCCTGCGTCGAGAAGATGTTGCAACTGGCCAAGCGCACGCTGGCGCCGAGGTCGACCAGGGTCTCGATGAGCACCGCGGTCTGAATCGTCATGTGAAGCGAACCGGTAATGCGAATGCCGGCCAATGGCTTCGTCTTTGCGTATTTGCGGCGGATCGACATCAAGCCGGGCATTTCCTGCTCGGCGACCATAATCTCTTTGCGGCCCCAATCGGCCAGTTTCATGTCGGCGACTTTGAAGTCGGTCCCTATCGTCGGTAAAGTGGCTATGCTCATGAATCTCCTGATATCAATAAATCCAGATATGTTGATATATTATCACTTGAGGCTGGATTGGCGTCAATACTAAAATCTCTGCGCGTACTGGCGGATACCAACCGGGTGCGCCTCCTCCTGCTGCTCGAGCGGGAAGAACTTTCGGTGGCCGAACTCCAGGAGATTCTGTCCACGGGGCAGAGCCGCATTTCGACTCACCTCGCACAGCTGAAGCAAGCGGGTTTGGTGGAAGACCGCAAGCAGGGAAAAAACAGCTTGTACCGGCTGAAAGATCGCCAGCTGGTGGATCTGCTCCATGCGGCGGGCAGTGAAATCCCGGAAGCCGCCGGCGATACGAAGGCGCTGCAACTGGTTCTCGAAAAACGCCGCGACAAGGTGCGTGGCTACTTCGATGAACTGGCGGGAAAATTCGGCAAGGAGTACGTCCCAGGCCGCTCGTGGAAGGGTTTGGCGGAGACCCTGCTGCAGTTGATGCCTCCCATGACGATCGGCGACCTGGGCGCGGGCGAGGGTACATTTTCCCAACTGCTCGCGCAACGCGCCGAACGCGTGATCGCGGTGGATAATTCCGCGAAGATGGTTGAGTTCGGCGCGAAGCTGGCAAAAGAAAACGGCCTCACGAACCTGGAGTACAGGCTGGGCGATCTGGAATCTCCTCCTATTGACGAGGGAACTCTCGACCTTGCGTTCTTCAGCCAGAGCCTGCATCACGCGTTGCATCCGCAGCAGGCCGTATGCGCCGCGTACCGGCTCTTGAAACCGCAGGGCCGAATTGTCATCCTCGATTTGAAGCGCCACGGCTTCGAGCAGGCGCGGGAAATGTATGCCGATACGTGGCTCGGTTTTTCGGAAATCGAATTGAGAACTTTTCTGGAGCAGGCTGGGTTCAGGAAGGTGGAGAGCTGGATCGTGGACCGTCAGAAACAGACTCCGGCTTTTGAAACAATTCTTGCGATCGGGTCGAAGCTTTGAATACAGGAACTTTTTTCCGGGCGGCGGCATATACAATTCAAGGCAGATGATAAAACTGGCGCGAATCGGCGCGTTCTTTTGTATGGCGGCGTGGCCGCTTTTTGGGCAGGTGCAGGCGCCGGTCTTTGATACGAGCGGCAACGGGATGCTCAACGGGACATATTATTTCCGCCACGTTCTTTACCTCATTAACACCAGCGCCGACAGCAGCGGGGTTTACGGAGACGTCGAGGAAGCCGTTGCGGTGTATGGCCAGATCGCCTTCCATGGGGACGGCACCTATACAATCCCCAGTGGAACGGTTTCGGATTCGTACGTAGGCGGAACCGACCCTCTCTCGTGCTACATCGCCGGAACGTTGTGCACTACGGGTTCCGCGGTGAACGGCACATATAAGATGTCCGCGAACGGCTACGGGTTTATCGAGAATCCCATTTCGGGTGACCAGATTTACGGTCTGCTCTCGAGCAACGGCGTCTTTGCCGGCAGCAGCACTGAAACCGCCAGCACGTACAACGACCTCTTCATCGCCGCTCTTCTTCCTTCGCCTCTGCCGACAAACGCGTCTTTTCAGGGCTCGTATTCGGTCGCGGGTTTCTTTCCCAGCACTGTCAGCGCTCTATATTCGACAGACGCATTCTTCCAGGTGAATGCGGACGGTAGCGGTGGCCTTGGAACGGTGAGCGCGACGGGATACTTTGCAAACGGCGGCGCCACCCCGATTTCGCAATCCAGCTCGCCCGTGAAATACTTCTTCAGCAACGGTGCGGCCGTTGTCACATTTCCCTCCGCGTCCCCGAGCGCGACTTTTTTTCCCTGCGGCAGCGGGACTTCATGCGGAGGCACGGCAAACCCCGAGTGGTTATACTTCTCGCCCGATGGCAACTTCTTTTTCGGCGGTTCGCCAACCGGCGGGTTCGACATGATCGTGGGAGTACGGAACTCGGGGACGCAGAATTTTGGTGTTCCGACTTCCGGGAGCCTCTACTATAATGCGGGCCTCTACCAGGATGCCTCGCAACTGAGCGCCCAGGCTGTCGTGGATTTCGATGGATACTACGGATCTTTCAACACGACGAGCCAAGGCGGTATCTACGCGCATCAGCGTCTCGATTCGCTTTTTTACGGCGTATATAACTATACATTCGGGGATAGCTTCACATCACCCGTATCTGCAACTTATACGGACACGGCCGTCTCCGAACAGTATGCGGTGGGAGCCGGAGGGGCGATCCGTATCGGGCAGTTCATCTGGCCTTACATCGGGATCGATATCGGCATACAACAGCCGCCGCCACCAGCGGCGCCGCCCAGCGGGCTCCCGGTCTATATTTATCCCGCCGGGGTTGTGAATGCGGCCAGTTTTGCTCCATTCACGGCAGGTGTTTCCAACGGTGAATTTGTGTCGTTGTTTGGCATCAATCTCGCGCAAAAGTCCGACAGCGCTCAGAGCCTACCTTTACCCACCAGCCTTGACAGCGTCCAGGTTCTCGTCAACGGAGTTGCAGCCCCTATTCACGACATTTCCCCCGGAC
>JBEKTF010000265.1:0-6515 GCA_049516355.1 Bryobacteraceae bacterium
TGTATTTGCTGGCTCGCATCGCCGGCGCCCAGCGGGTGCTTGAGATTGGCACGCTCGGTGGCTACAGCACGACCTGGCTCGGCCGCGCGCTCCCCGCCAATGGGCGGCTGATTACGCTCGAATTCAGCCCGATCCACGCCGCGACGGCCCGGAAGAATCTCGCGGCCGCCCGACTCGATGGAATTGCGGAAGTCACGGTCGGGGACGCCGCCGCTTCCATGCGTGCAATGATCGACGCCGGCGAACCGCCCTTCGATCTCATCTTCATTGACGCCGACAAGATCGGCTACGTGAAGTACCTCGATCTGGCTCTGCAGCTATCGCAGCCCGGAACCGTAATTGTGGCGGACAACATCATCCGCAACGGGGCCGTCATGAAGGAGAATCCGGAAGACGCCAACGCACGGGGAGCGAAAGCCTACAACGCCGCGATCGCCGCGCATCCCCGGCTCGAATCGATTGCTTTGCCGTTGTTCAGGGATGAGATCGACGGCATCGCGATTTCCCGCGTGAAGTGAGCAGCCGTTCAGCGATATTGACGGGGTATTTAAAGTCCATCTATTGAGGGCTCCGTGCAGCCAACATGCAGCCACTATGGGCAATCCCCGTGGAGTGAGACGTGATTTCAAAGCTCTGGAGCGTCGACGGCTGGAAGGTTTGAAGCTGCTCCGGCAGAGGCTGAACCAGAGCGAAAAGACAGCTTTTACGCATTTCAAGCCCCGGCCCACAGCTTCGGCTATCGCCTCCGCATCAATGAGTCACTCTTGTTGGTCTTTACGTACGGCTTCACGTACTGGGCAGGAATCAGACGCACCTCGTGGCCCTGCTCCTCGAGTGCCCGACCCGGAAAATGGGCGCCCCCGCAGGCTTCCATGCCAATCAGATGAACCTTCCGGTTCGCGGTGAAGTTGAGCACCTGCGCACGACAACTTCCCCGCGCTCGTTCAGCCCCACCAGGTGAAAACTCGTTTTACCCAAATCAATGCCGATCGTGTGTATCTTCATGGGATGTCTCCTTGTGATGTTTTGCCACCCTTCCTGGTTGTGCCAGAACGAAGTGGCAAAATCTACCCCTGCGTTTCGTTCCCGGCGGAGCCGCCCGTCGCTCACCCAATAGGGCGACGGGCGGTGTAGCCGGGAACGAAACGCCCTCGTTTCCCGGTGGTGAGTCCCCGAGCGGAGCAGGCGGCGGACCATCCCATTACAATCCTGAAACGACGGATCGCGGAGAGCGCGCCTGCGGAAGGTTTCTTGAAGGCAGCTCGACTGGGCGGTAACGGTTATTATCGCCACCGCGAGCACGTAGACAACCGTCACCATGATCAGAATCGTGACAACGCGATCGAGTTTACTGAGCGTTCTCCCAACCGCTTCTCTATAATACTGTTCGTTTTGCAGCACGTTATACAGTGGTTTCCATGGCGAAGGTTCTGGCGTTGAACTGGTGGGCGCTTGCCTTGCGAGGCGCGGCCGGTATTATCGCGGGGGTCCTGGCCTGGTTACTGCCCGAAGCGACACTTTTCGGATTGACCGTTTTATTCGGGGCCTATGCTCTGATCGACGGCATACTGAGCTTTATCGTTGCGTTTCGCGCCGCACGGAATCACGCTCATTGGTGGCCATTGCTCCTGGAGGGGATTGCCGGTATCGGTGTAGGACTCGGAACGATCGCACGGCCTGCCGTTACGCTGGTCGCCCTGCTCTACGTGATCGGGGCTTGGGCAGTGATAACAGGGGTGCTGGAAATCCTGGCCGGCGTCCGCCTGCGCCGCTCTGTGACCGACGAGTGGCTTCTCGTCCTGACAGGCATTGCGTCCGTCGGATTCGGCGTTCTTCTGTTCGTTGCGCCCGGCCCAGGCTCAGTCGTACTCGCATCATGGATTGGCATCTATCTGGTTGTGTTCGGTATTCTTATGCTTGCCTTGGCCCTGCGCCTCCGCAGTTGGAATGGCTTGGACATCCCTGACCAGAGCGGCGCATCGGGAAGCTGAATAACCGAAGCGGAGCGATATCCGCAAATATCGGTAGCGGTTTTGAACGTGGGCCAAGCCCGGAAACCCGTCCGTTGCGTTCAGGGCAAGCTGGCCGCAGAGAAGTTTTCAACCTGCAAGCGAGCGCGTGGCATTGACCGGTGTTGGGCTTCAGAGGAACGCGTCTGAAACTCCACCCTTTAAGCGCAATGCCACATGTCCCTCAATTCAGGTGACAATGTTCGGATAAAGCTTCGCCGCGATCGCGACCAGGATCGCCAGGACCATTCCCTGGACAAGAAAGTCGAAGACCAAGCCGAATCCGCTGTGCCCGCCCCGGATCATGAGCTCTCGCAATGCGTCGACCTGATACGTGAGGGGATTGACGCGAGATAAAAAACGCAACCACGTTGGCATCATTTCGAGTGGATAGATAGCGTTGCTGGCGAAAAAAAGCGGCATCGTCAGGACTTGGCCGATGCCCATGAAGCGCTCGCGCGATTTCACCAGGCAGGCGGCAATGAGTGAAAAGGTCGAGAAAACCGATGCGCCAAGGCTGACCGTCAAAACAACCCCGAGAAGGGCATCCCCACGGAATCGCAGGTGAATACCCAGCAGCAGCGCGACAACATACACCACGACCGCCTGACAAAGAGCTCGAATGGCAGAGGAGGCGGCGCGTCCGAGAACCAGAGTGGTGCGTGGTACTGGACTCACCAGAAACTTGTGCACAATTCCCAGGTCGCGTTCCCAGATGAGTGATATTCCGAAGAAGATTGCTCCGAAGAGCACACTTTGCGCGAGGATCCCGGGCGCCATGAAATCCAGATACGGTACGCCACCGGTGGGAATCGCCCTGGTCCGCGCAAAAACCTGACCAAAGATGGTCAACCATAAGACCGGCTGTACCATCCTCGTCAAGAGCTCGACCGGATCATGAATGAGCTTGCGAATATCGGATTCAGCCACTGCAGACATCTGCTGGAAGAACAGCGGCACCGCTGGTTTACTCCAGCCGACGGGCGGTGAGGCGGGTTTGGGCAACATCGCGCAACTCTCCTTCCTCCGCCACGGATATACCAGCGTAGTGGACGAATACGTCATCGAGGGTTGCCCCAGGCCCGAGCGCTTGTTTCAGCTCGGCAGGAGTTCCTTTTGCCAGCAGTGCTCCCCGGTGTAGGAATGCGACCGCATCGCAGAGGGAATCGGCCTCTCCCATGTCATGCGTGGTCATCAGCACGGTAGTTCCGAATTCTTTCCGCAACTGCAGAATTCGCTGCCAGACGGAGTGCCGGGCGGCGGGGTCCAATCCCACCGTGGGCTCATCCAGGAACAGCACCTGCGGCCGGTGAAGCATCGACTGCGCGATCTCCAGCCGACGAATCATGCCACCCGAGTACTGGCGGACCATTTTGTCCTGGGCGTCCGCAAGTTCCATGAAGTTCAGCGCCTGGGCAATTCGCTCGTTCCGTTCCGCGGGGGGCAATCCGTAGAGCTTCGCGGAAATCAGAAGGTTCTCGTGGCCGGTGAGGTCGCCATCAGCGGATAACATTTGCGAGACATAACCAATATGGCGCCGGACCTGCGCAGGCTGCCGCACAATATCAAATCCTGCCACGATCGCCGTGCCGCTGCTTGGAGGGAGGAGCGTCGTCAGCATCTTGATCAACGTGCTCTTACCCGCTCCGTTTGGGCCCAGCAGGCCGAAGATCGAGCCATATGGCACCGATAATGTGAGCTCGTTCAGCGCCACCATGTCGGCAAACCGGCGCGTAAGTCTGATCGATTCAATCGCGGCTTCCGATCCGAATGTCGGGGCTTGTTTGCTCATCTGCTCAAAGGTTCAGGCCGAGCCCTTGCTTCACGCTCCGAATGCACGCAGCATCCACAGAATGCCGCCGCAGTTTATAGTATCTTGGCACTGTTGTGCTAACCCAACACAACTGGTCAATGTTCGCTCACATCAGCCAAGCTGTGGACTCGGAATCGAACAGTACGTGGCAGCCCTTCGATTACAGCAAATAAACGTTTCCCAACGCTCGCTGCGCGGGCTGTCAGAGGGAATGACAGGCAGTACCAATCGCGCGACAACAACGAGAACGGCTGGTGTCTGGCCGGCTTATTATTCGCGCCGTCTACATGCCCCGTGAACGTGATGCTGAGTGTGTCGCTGAGCCCCCCGGGTCATCCGGGCTTCAGGTTGTATGCGCGACTCCTGATAGCGGGCTTGACGCGCCGCGAATTCAGGACATCGGGGATGTTCATTCAATCGGGCTTTGCCGCAGGCGGCTTGTCGCTCAATCCCATTCGTGCTGCCTCGCGTTCCGCGTTCTCCCTGACACAGTTGAGTGGATCGTTCGCATAGCGCCATGTTCCTTTCCTCACGGTGCGATGGACCGCCGGCAACATCCATGCGGGGAGTTGAAGCAAGTCCCGCATCAGCGGAAGCCACGCTTCATCGTTTAGTGGCAGCTTACGTGCGGTCGCGAGCGCCTTATATCCCGGTCGCAGAGCAGGATCAATCATTGCGAGATTTTCACCTTTCCTCACTTTTAGATGGCCATGGGAATATTACCCCAATTCCGTCCGCCGGTCTCTCCACGCGGCACAAACTGCCTGACCCGAGGCAGGCCGCCAGTCCTGCGAGCGACCACTCATTGATCAGGTTGATTGAACCGCTTGCGGAGTTTCGCCCTTTGAACCGAGCCAGTGCAGGATTTTCTTCATTCGCTCATAGTGCGTGCCCTCCCAGTAGAGCTTCCAGCAGGCGGAGCACCGACGAAAATCGCTCTTCTCGCGAACTTTGAGTGGCAAACGGTCCAGCACCGATTCCCGGGGTACCCGTTCCAGATTGCCGTTACACTTCATACACCGTGTAAACGGCTGCATAGAGCCAACCAGATCGAATCTCATGGATATTTCGATCAACTGCTGCTTTGGATCGGCGGAGCGTACCCAGTAACCCCGGACGACCTCAGACCGCATTAACAAGTACCGATCCCGCGTCAGAAGGATCGCCCGTTGCTGCCCAGCGAGGGCTGCCAAATCGGCATCGGAGGCGCTGTTACTGTAAATCGCGTCGAAACCGAGCATGCGGAGGTAGGCCGCAAGACGTCCGAGGTGCACGTCCAAAACGAATCTAAGCGAGGGCGGAGGTGCCGGCCTCACTTGTGTCACGGACGAGACATCCAGTGTCTGGAATACCGGGTACACGCTCACATGGTCACCGCCCCGTACCGGCGTGGTGAATGCCGCCGAGTCGCCATTAATCAGAATCAGATCGACCTCGGTGTGTGGAATCCCGAAGCTCTCGATCAGATCCTTCACTGGTTGAACCGTGATGAGATGCCGTTCCCGCTCCTTTCCCCGGCGGTCCTGAGGCAGGAAATCGTTGAGCTCCGCGTAGAAACGAAACCATGCGACACCTTTCACCGGCGTCCTCCAGTTCGATCATAAGCGCTTGGACCGTCCCGCATCTCTCCCGCTGAGATCGAAGCTGGCGATCGCTCTCATCCAGACCCCGCATCGGTTCCGTACGAAGCGCCAATTATGGGCCTATTGCGGACTGGCCTTGCAGACGCCGAGTGAGAAGTTCACCTCGAAATGGCAACCGCTCCATGGACGCTTTTCCGCCTTCCAGCCGCGCGCCCGTCGGAGACATAAGAGCCGCCCCGCGATACTCGACGAGGAGAGGAAAGCCTTGAAGTCAGCCTGCCGTAGGAGTATGCTTAGCGCCGGACAATATTCCAGAAAGGAACCCCTCCATGGCCGAAAAGGAAAACATCCAGCTCGCGGAAAAACAGATCGCCGCTTTGAACGCCCGCGATCTCGATCAGTACCTGAGTCGAATCGACGCTTCTTATGTGGGAGAGTCAGAAACTTTGCCTGGTCCCGTTCGTGGACGTGAGGGAGCGCGGCAGGTGTTAGACATGCTATTCACCGCGTTTCCCGATCTGCGAATCGAAGTTCAACAAATACTGGCGAGTGGGGATCACGTTGTCGCCCGGCTGCGCCTGACAGGCACCCATAAAGGGAACTTTGCGGGCATTGCTCCCACGAACAAGCGCGTTAGCTGGGAGGGCTGCAACGTTGTTGAGATACGGAACGGCAAGGCGATTCGGAGCCGGGTTTACGCTGACAATGCCTCCTTGTTCCGGCAGCTTGGTGTGCTGGCGCTACCCAAGGCGACCGCCGCTGGATAACCGCCGGAGCGCGGAGTCAATCTTCGCAAGCATGATCCACCACCCGCGGAGTTCGATCTCTCAAAACGACGGAGGTTGCGCAGCATCAACGCCATACGCGGGATGTGTCCCCCGACGAGCGTAAGCCGTGTGACTCTCCGGAATTCGCCCAAACAGCCCAATATCTGCCTCGGCTGTCAACCAAAAGGTCGTGAGTCCGAATACTGTTTGTGGAGCCGGGCGGTTCGTGACTTCGAAATCTCTTTGGACGTCCGGTTAACGTAGATGTTGTATTTGTTGGCGAAAACGGGCGGAATTGCCGGAACGTCCTGCACAGTGTCGCCGCTCACTTGCTCCCACCGGT
>JBEKTF010000266.1:0-6226 GCA_049516355.1 Bryobacteraceae bacterium
GAAATCGAGTATTCGAGCCCGGGGCAGCGCGTTTTCAACGTGACCGTGAACGGCACGCAGGTGTTGACAAATTTCGACATCGTGGCGCAAGCCGGATACTGGACCGCGATCGATAAGCAGTTCCCGGTGACGGTAAGCGGCGGATCCATTCAGATAAGCGTGCATGGCACAGTCAGCGTGGGGCTGGTGAATGCGATCCAGATCGTACCACTGGCGACGCCGGCATTGCAGTTATCGGGTAACAGCCTGAATTTCGCGGCGACTGTGGGAGGCAGCAACCCGGCAGCGCAGCCGGTGACGATCAGCAATACCGGGGGAGGGACGCTCAACTGGACGGCAAAGAATACGCAATCCTGGCTCACACTCTCGGCGGCTTCGGGCACAGCGCCGTCGACGTTGAATGTTATGGCGGCCGTGGGAAGTCTCACCGCAAATACCTACACTGACACGATTACGATAAATGGCGGCAGCGCCGGCACGCAGACCGTCACAGTCACGTTTGTCGTGGGCGCAGTACCTCCGCCTCCGGTGTTGAGCGTCGGTTCGTCGAGCCTCACCTTTTCGGCCAACGCCGGTGGTCCCAATCCGGCCTCGCAGAACGTAAGCATCACCAACACCGGCGGAGGCACGCTGAGTTGGACCGCGAGCGCGACTCAGCCTTGGGTAATTTTGCCGGTGACTTCGGGAACGGCGCCGGCAAGTCTTTCGATTGGCGTCTCGACGAGCGGCCTTGCGCAGGGGAAGTATACGGACACCGTGACGATCAGCGATCCGGGAGTCGCAGGTTCACCTGTCAGCGTAGGAATCACCCTCAATGTGGGTCCCCCGGCGCCAGCGAATTCGGCGGCGTTCGTGAAGCTGGACTCAACCACACAGGGAAACTGGCAGAACGCCTACGGCGGAGACGGATACGATTTCCTGGGAGCGGCGCCGTCGTTGCCTGCGTATGCGCAGTTTACCGTTAACGGCGCGGCTACTTACACATGGGCGGCCTCGACCAGCGATATACGGGCCTTGCAGCAGGTAAGCGGCGGTAACCGGATTGCGGCGACCTGGTACTCGTCGAGCTCATTCAGCTTCAACCTGAATCTCACAGGCGGAACGCATCAAGTCGCGGTCTATGCGCTGGACTACGATCGCGGGAGCCGCGCCGAACGCGTTGATATTCTGGACGGCGCTACCAATGCGGTGCTGGATACGGAGACGATCAATAATTTTCAGCCAGGGCAGTATCTGGTATGGAACCTGGGCGGGAACGTCGTAATTCGCGTTACCCCGCTGTCGGGAACGAACGGCGTCGTGAGCGGAATCTTTTTCGGCGGCCCGCCACAATCGCAGACTCAACCACCAGCCTCGCCAGTATTGTCCCTATCGACGGGGTCCCTGACGTTTTCGGCAACGGCCGGCGGGAGCAATCCCGCCTCCCAGCCGGTGACGATCTCGAACACGGGTGGAGGCACGCTGAGCTGGACCGCCGGCAAGACGCAACCGTGGCTGACTTTGTCAGCGTCCTCCGGAACCGCACCCGCCAGTTTGTCGATCGGGGTGAACACATCGGGGCTCGCCGCGGGTACCTGGACGGATACGGTGACCATCAGTGCTTCAGGAGCTGGGGGCTCGCCCGCGACGGTTAGTGTGACGCTGAATCTGAGTAACGCGTCACCGGTGTTGTCCCTGTCGACTGGCACCCTGACGTTTTCCGGAGTCGCCGGAGGCAGCAATCCTGTGTCGCTGCCGGTGACGATCTCGAACACGGGCGGAGGCACGCTGAGCTGGACTGCCGGCAAGACACAATCCTGGCTGACATTGTCGGCGGCCTCGGGAACGGCGCCGGCCATCCTGTCTATCGGAGCGAATACATCGGGACTCGCGTCGGGTACCTGGACGGATACGGTGACCATCACGGCTTCCGGGGCCACCGGCTCTCCCGCCACCGTCGCGGTTACGTTGAACCTTACCAGTTCTGCTTCGGCCTCTTTTCTAAAGCTGGATACCACCACTCAGGGGAATTGGAAGAGCGTCTACGGCGGCGATGGATCCAGCTTTGTGGGAGGCACGCCGGCGCTTCCGGCGTACGCGCAGCTCACGGTGAACGGAGCGGCAACGTTCCAATGGTACGGAGCAACCAGCGATCCCAGAGCCTTGCAACCCGTCACTGGAACCACCCGCGTGGCAGGCGTGTGGTATTCGTCGAGCCAGTTCAGCCTCGATGTAAATCTCACGGACGGGAACCCTCATGAAGTGGCAATCTACGCGATGGACTACGACAACTCCGGGCGTGCGGAGCGCGTCGATGTACTGGACAGCGGGCCGGGGACGGTGCTCGACACCCGCAATCTCAGCGGATTCTTGAACGGCCAGTATCTGGCGTGGACCCTTACCGGGCACGTCGTGATTCGCGTCACTCCCACGGGCGGTCCGAACGGAGTGGTGAACGGAATTTTCTTCGGCGGGGCTCCGCAGCAAGCGCCTCCGCCACCCCCGGCCTCGCCGGTTTTGTCCCTCTCGACTGGTTCGCTGACGTTGGCGGCATCGGCGGGAGGCGCGAACCCCGCGTCGCAATCGGTAACCATCTCAAACACCGGCGGAGGCACGCTGAGCTGGACCGCAGGCAAGACGCAATCCTGGTTGACTTTATCGGCGACCTCGGGAAATGCGCCCGCTAGCTTGTCGATCGCAGCGAATACGTCCAGCCTCGCGGTGGGAACTTACAGCGATACAGTCACCATTACCGCCGCGGGGGTCACCGGTTCTCCTGCCACAGTGACCGTTACGCTGAATGTCGGCGGCCCCAGCTCGGTTTCGTTCATCAAGCTGGACACAACCACCGAGGGAAACTGGGAGACCGCTTACGGCGCGGATGGTTATGACTTCGTTGCTGCCACGCCACAGCTGCCCACCTGGATGCAACTGGCGGTGAATGGAGCGTCTACCTTCCAATGGTACGGGGCCACAAGCCAGCCTAACGCGCTTCAGCCAGTGACTGGATCCAACCGGGTGGCGGCGGTGTGGTATTCGCCGAGCGCATTCGCTCTCGATGTGAATCTGACCGACGGGAACGCCCACCAGATCGAGTTGTACGCGAGCGATTACGACGGTTCGGGCCGCGTCCAGCGCATCGATGTTTTGGACAGCACTACCGGGAGCGTCCTCGATACACGCACCATGAGTAGTTTTCAGACCGGTCAATATCTTGTGTGGAGCATGATGGGGCATGTTGTGATCCGCGTCACCCCGATCTCAGGCCCCAACGCGGTTGTGAACGGCATCTTCCTGGGTAGCGCGTATCAGCAATCGCTTCCGCCGGGGCTCGTTGTCTCTGAGAACGCGCTGACCTTCTTCGGAACTGCCGGGGGAACCAACCCGGTAGCGCAAAACATTTCGATTACGAACACGGGCGGGGGCACACTGAACTGGACGGCCGCCAAAACCCAGCCGTGGGTTTCGCTGTCCTCGAGTTCTGGGACAACGGCGGGATCGCTCGCCATAAGTGTTTTGACGGCCGGGTTGCCCGCCGGGTCCTACACGGACACGGTGACCGTGACTGCTCCGGGGGCCTTAGGTTCTCCGGCAACTATCGGAGTTACCATGCTCCTCGGGGTTCAGGGCACCCAGGGACCGCTTGCGGAATGGACCTTTGACGCAGGTACGATCACCGGCAATACCGCACTTGATACGTCGGGAAACGGACTCAACGCTTCTATCGTCGGCAACCCGGTGCAAGGCCCTGGAGTCAGCGGCCAGGCCCTCACGTTCGACGGCAGCACCAGTTACCTCGTGACCCAACCCGATCCCCGGCCCGCCATGACCGGCGACCTGACGCTGGCGGCATGGATCAAGACCACCAACACCAGCAGGAACGAGACGATTCTTTCCAAATACAACTCTTCGGGCAGCGAGGACGGCTATATCTTCGAGACGACCGCGGCGGGCTATGTGGGAGTGCATATCGGCGGCGACAATGTGAGCGGCGTCGCCAACCAGGACGCTTTGGACGGCGCTAACAAGATCAATGACGGAAACTGGCACCATGTCGCGGCCGTTATGCGCCTTGGCCAGGACATCAGCCTGTATGTGGACGGCGGGCTGAGCTCGATCTATTATTTGACGACGTTCGGAGGCGCCATCGGCTCGGGTGTGGGGATCGCGGGACCCGTCAGTCGCGCGAACCTGTTCACGGGGTCCATGGATGACGTGCGAATTTACACACGCGCGCTAAGCACCACGGAAATCGCCCAAATCTACGGCGGCAACGTGACGACGGTTTCAGGCGGCCAGATACTCTACAACGGTATCTCGATGCCGGTGAATTTCCCGCCTCCAACGACGCCGACCCAGGCGATGCGCACTCCATATTACATCAGCAACGGTCCACGAGTTCTGCCGATCGATGTTGGACGCCAGCTTTTTGTCGACGATTTCCTGATTGAACAGACCACCCTCCAACGAACGCAGCATCAGCCGACGATGTATCCGAATCCCCTGCCGATTCCCGGAAGCCCCATCAGCGCCGGAGCGTGGTTCGATCCGGCGTCCAATCTTTACAAGCTGTGGTACTACAACGGGGTCACCAACGACTACCGGTATACCTATTCGACGGACGGCATGAACTGGACGCTGCCTACTTATCCCGATGTGCTGGTCCCGAATACCAATGAAGTGGTGACGGGTGGTGACACAATCTGGCTGGATCAGCAGGAGACGAATCCGGCGCGGCGCTACAAATCCTTCGGGGTGGATGTGGGTGCGGGATTAGTTTACGTCTATTTCTCGGCGGATGGGATTCATTGGACCGGACCCAACAACTACGGGATCATCACGTTGTCGGATCGTACGACCGTGTTCTGGAATCCGTTCCGGAAGGTTTGGGTCAATAGCGATCGCAGCTCGACGGGATTCGCGGCAACCCCTCTGCGCGACGCACAGGACACTCGCGCTCGCTTCTATTCGGAAAGTTCGAATCTCACCACCTGGACGCCGGCCACTCCGGCTTACACCTTCTGGACTGGTGCCGACGATCATGACCCGCCCTATTATCTGAACAACCCGGGTGGCCAGCCTCCCGAGCTGTACAATCTGGATGCCGTCGCTTACGAAAGCGTGATGGTCGGACTCTTCAGCTGGTTTTATCCGGGGATCGGTTACAGCAATTACAACCTGCCAGGGCCCATTCTGGTGGAATTGGGCGTGGGATTCAGCCGCGATGGCTTCAGTTGGTTTCGGCCGACGCGCGGCTCGGGTCCAAACGCCGGTGGTGCGTTTATTCCAGCGAGCGACATGGCAAATACCTGGAATGCATACAACACACAATCAGTTGGCGGAGGATTTTTGGTCGTCGGCGACGAATTGTGGTTCTACTTCTCCGGCCGCTCTCTGCAGAAACCGAACAACGGGACATTTTCCACCGGACTCGCTACCCTGCGCCGGGACGGGTTTTACTCGATGGACGCCGGATCCACGCCGGGCACACTCGTAACTCATCCCCTGAACTTCTCCGGAAGCCACCTGTTCGTCAATGTGAACGATCCTTCAGGGCAATTGACGGTCGACGTTCTGGATGCAAACGGCAACGTGATTCCCGGTTTCGCCGCGGCTAACTGTGTGCCTCTCAGCGTCAATAAAACGATGCAGGAAGTGACGTGGAACGGAGCGAGCATTGGATCGCTTGCCGGGCAGAACGTGAAATTGCGCTTCAACCTGACGAATGGAAGTCTCTACTCGTTCTGGGTTACCGCGAGTGCCCAGGGCGCAAGCAATGGCTACGTCGCTGCGGGCGGGCCGGGGTTCACCGGGGTCACGGATACCGTCGGCTCTGCCGGACAGCCATAAATGACATTGACGCGGGCGAAATGGTGCACTTCGCGACGCCACACAACGCATTCATCAGGGCCATGTAAGGAGGCCGTCCGGGGATATTTCAATTTGATGCTTTCGACTTTGCGCAGCGGTGCGGTAATGATCGCCTCGCTTTTGCTGGCATGGGCGTCGGTGGGCTCGGCGCAGACTATAAGAATCCGCTGCGGCGTCGCCGGTAGCTACACGGCCTCGGATTCAACGGTATGGCAAGGTGACCAGTACTCTACCGGGGGCGTGCAGCTTTACACCGGCTACGCCGTTTCCAGCACTCCCGATCCTACGCTTTATCGCTATGCACGGCAGGGTTATTACGGCGATTTCAGCTATAACATTCCGGTTACAAATGGGAATTATCAACTCACGCTGAAGT
>JBEKTF010000267.1:0-6081 GCA_049516355.1 Bryobacteraceae bacterium
GCGCTCTCCCGCATCGAACAACTTATCGGCGTATCACTTAACTGAAGAGCGGGAATTGAGGATCAATGATGCAACGTTACCGTGTGGCCTTTTTCGTTAGTTTATTCAGTACCGTGGTGCTGGTGGCGGCTGTGGGGTTTCTCTGGCTCCGGCTTCATCAGCGCGATTCGATGGCCGGCATGGCTGCGGCTGCCAGCACGCAACCGGCTGAGAACCCGGCCAGCGCGCCGCCCGCAGGCGGTGAACCGCCGTCTGCTGAAGCAAAGCTCGTGCCCGTAACACTGACTCCCGAGCGAACGCAGAGCATCGGAGTGAAGACGGAGAAGGTGGAGTACAAGCAACTCAACGACGAGATCCTGACTACCGGGAACGTCGAGGCCGACGAAACGCGGCTCGCGAACGTTGAAGTGCGCTTCAGCGGCTGGGTTCGGAAAGTCTATGTCGATTCCACGTTTCAGCAGGTGCGCGAGGGCCAGCCGCTTCTGGCGATCTATAGTCCGGACCTGGTTACCACGGAAAACGAGTATCTGATGGCGCGGCAGAACCGGGATCTCCTCGCCCAAAGCTCGGTGCCTGGAGTGGCCTCCGGTTCGGCGTCGCTTCTGAATTCATCGCTGGAGCGGCTCAGACAGTGGGGAATTCCGGAGCGCGAGATTCAGGAGCTCGAAGAGACCGGCAAGGTCAAACGTGAAATCGAAATCGACTCGCCTGTCTCCGGATACGTCACCGAGCGTAACGCGCTGCCCAACATGTACGTCCAGCCAGGCACAAAGCTATATTCGGTCGCTGATCTCTATAGCGTATGGGTCTACGCGCAGGTCTTCCAGAACGATCTCGGGCGAGTGAAGGTGGGGGACACGGCCCAGGTCACCGTCGATTCCTGGCCTGGCCGCACCTTTGGCGGTCATGTTAGTTTCATTTCGCCCCAACTCGATCAGACAACGCGAACTGCCCGCGTTCGCCTCGAAATTCCCAACGGGGACCGGAAGCTTTCGCTCGGGATGTTCGTAAATGTCCGGCTCGCCCTGCCGATGGGACGGCAGTTGGCGATTCCGGCGACGGCGCTCTTTCAATCGGGTACGCGCCAGATCGCCTTTGTGGATCGTGGCGGCGGCTCCTTCGAGCCGAGAGAGGTCGAGACCGGAGCGCGCGCGGGCGATCAGTTCGTCGTACTCAAGGGACTCAAAGCCGGAGAGCAGATCGTGACTTCGGCGAATTTCCTGATTGATTCCGAGAGCCAGCTTCAGGCCGCGCTCGGTTCGTTTGCGCCCCCTCCACCCGGAGTAGGACCAGCGACCGGAGTCGCCACGCCTCAAGGCCAGGCAAATATCGATTACTCCTCAATCCCTCCCACGCCATATACGGGAACTAATACCTTTCGCGTTAAACTCACTGGCTCCGACGGCTCGCCGGTCAGTGGCGCACAGGTTACGGTGACCTTCCTCATGCCCGCCATGCCGGCCATGGGCATGGCAGCCATGCGCGATGTCTTTACGTTGAGCGACAAAAGCGGCGGACTCTATGAGGGGCCGGGCAATATCAAGATGGGCGGAACGTGGCAAGTCACGGTGCTCGCCACGAAGAATGGTCAAACCATCGCGCAGAAACACCTCTCCGTGATGGCCGAAGGCGGCACGCAGTGATCTCGCGCTGGATCGACTGGTGTGCGCGGAACCGTTTTCTGGTCTTCACAGGCACATTGTTCCTGATGCTCGCGGGCATGTGGGCCCTGCGACGCGTTCCATTGGATGCGTTGCCGGACATCTCGGATGTCCAGGTAGTCATCCATACCGCCTGGAATGGCGAGCCGCCGAACATCATCGAAGACCAGGTCACCTATCCGATCGTCACCACACTCCTCGCCGCGCCCAACGTTAAAGACGTTCGCGCGCAAACCATGTTCGGCGACTCGTATGTCTTCGTGGTTTTCGAAGATGGAACCGATCTTTACTGGGCGCGCTCCCGCGTGCTCGAATACCTGCAGCAGATTGCGGGACGCCTTCCCACGGGCGTCTATCCCACGATAGGTCCCGACGCGACCGGCGCGGGTTGGGTCTATGAATACGCCATCGTCGATCACAATCATCGCTACAGCCTTGCCGACCTCCGCAGTCTGCAGGACTGGTTTCTCCGTTATCAGCTGGAGGCTGTTCCAGGAGTGGCTGAAGTAGCCAGTCTCGGCGGCTTTGTGAAGCAGTACCAGGTTCGCGTGGACCCGGAGAAACTTCGTGCGTACAACATCCCGCTTTCGACTGTGATGGATAAAGTCCGGGACAGCACGAACGAGGTGGGCGGCAGATTGATGGAACTCGGCGGCGCGGAATACATGATCCGCGGCCTGGGATATCTGCATTCGCTTTCGGACCTCGAAACCGTTCCGGTAGCCAGCAAGAATGGAACACCTGTCCTGGTAAAAGATCTCGGCTCGGTATCGTTTGGACCCGATATCAGGCAAGGCGTGGCCGAATGGAACGGTGAAGGTGAAGTGGTCGGGGGAATCGTGGTGATGCGATATGGTCTTAACGCACTGAACGTCATCGCGGGCGTGAAGAAGAAACTCGCGGCCATTTCGGCATCTCTGCCGCCCGGAGTTGAAATCGTCTCCGGCTACGATCGCTCGGGGCTGATCGATGCGTCCATCGAAACGCTCAAGCGCGATCTGATCGAAGAGGCCATCATCGTCAGCCTGATCATCACAGTTTTTCTGTTTCACCTTCGCTCGGCGTTCATCCCGATCCTGACGCTGCCGATTGCCGTGGTCGCTTCGTTTATTCCGATGTACTACCTTCACGTCAGCTCAAACATCATGTCTCTGGGCGGACTCGCGCTGGCTATCGGGGTCCTGGTGGACGCGGCCATTGTCATGGTGGAAAACGGTTACCGGCAGTTATCGGAAGCGCAGCAGGCTCGCTCCGGACAGGAACTAATTTCGGGCCGCGAGAGAAAAAGAATCCTGCTGGATGCGGCCAAGCAGGTTGCGCCGGCGCTGTTCTATTCGCTCCTGATTATTGTTGTTTCGTTCCTGCCTGTCTTCCTGCTGGAAGCACAGGAGGGGCGCATGTTCCGGCCGCTCGCGTGGACCAAAACCCTGGCGGTGGGTTTTTCGTCGCTCCTGTCCATTACGCTCGTGCCTCCCCTGATGCTGATGTTTATCCGGGGCCGTCTGCGGCCGGAGTCCGCCAACCCGATTTCACGCGTGACGCAGGCGATCTACCTGCCGGTGCTGAAACTCTGCCTGCGGTTTCCGAAAATCACCGTGCTGCTCAACCTGATCTTCCTGTGCGTCACCCTGCCTCTTGCGTTTAAGCTGGGGAGCCAGTTCATGCCGCCTTTGTTTGAAGGAGCCGCGCTCTACATGCCGACTGCGCTGCCGGGTATCTCGATCGGGCAGGGCACGCAGTTGCTGCAGGAACAGGATCGCGTGCTGCGGTCGTTCCCCGAAGTAGCGAGTGTGTTCGGATCGATCGGACGCTCGGAAAGCGCGACGGATAACGCGCCGCTCGATATGTACGACACCACCGTGATGCTCAAGCCGCGTAGCGAGTGGCCGCACGGCATGACCTACGAGAAGCTCGTTGCGGAAATGGACGCGAAGCTGCAGATTCCCGGCCTCACGAATACCTGGACGATGCCAATCGAGAACCGGCTCGATATGGAACTCACTGGAATCAAGACTCCTGTGGGGATCAAGATTCAGGGCACGAGTCTCGACGGTATCGAGCAGCTTGGCGGGAAGGTGCAGCAGATCCTGAGCGCGCTGCCCGAGATGCGGTCGGGGTTTGCGGAGCGTGTGGCGGAGGGATTTTACATTAACATCGAGGTCAATCGCGCCGAGGCCGCGCGTTACGGCCTGACTGTCGGCGATGTGCAGCGGACGATCACTTCTGGCATCGGCGGAGACAATGTCGCGGAAAACGTCGAAGGCAGGGAACGGTATCCCATCTCGGTCCGCTACGCACCCGACTTCCGGGACAGTCTCGACAAGCTCGGCCAGGTTCTGGTTGCCACTCCGGCCGGCCCGCAAGTCCCTCTCGGAGAGCTCGCGAAAATCTCCTTTGCCAAAGGCCCGACGATGATTCGTGACGAAGGCGGCGCGCTCACTGGCTATGTCTATCTCGATCTCAGCACACAGGACTACGGCGGATTCGTGGAGCGCGCCGACCGCCTTCTTCATGAAAAACTTGTGATGCCGGCCGGGTACAGCCTGAAGTGGTCCGGCGAGTATGAGTTCGAACTGCGCGCCAAAGAACGGCTCAAAATCATCCTGCCAGTCGTGTTCGCCGTGATCTTCCTGCTGCTCTATATGGTCTTCCACTCCGTGGCGGAAGCAGTGGTGCTGATTCTTCCCACGGTTTACGCAATGACCGGCGGCCTGCTGCTGCAGTGGTGGCTGGGTTACAACTTCAGTGTCGCGGTCTGGGTGGGTTATATCGCACTGTTCGGGATCGCCGTCGAGACCGGAGTGGTGATGGTGGTTTACCTGCACGAGGCGCTGGAAAAGAAACTCGCTGCGGGAGAGCCACTCACGTCCAGCGACATCCGGGATGCAGCGATCGAAGGCGCCGTACACCGCCTGCGGCCAAAGCTCATGACCGTGGCCGCCGTGCTCGCGAGCCTGATTCCGATTCTGCGCGAATCCGGCGTCGGCGCGGACGTGATGAAACCGATTGCGGCCCCGATTGTTGGCGGCATGATTACGTCCACCATTCACGTTTTGATCCTTGTCCCCGTCTTCTTCGTGATGATGAAGACCCGCGCCTTGCGGCGGGGCAGCCTGCACAAAGTGGGAACGATGCCTGTTGACGAGTGAAGGATGCGGTTCTGTCAGGGATGCTTTGTCTTGCGGCCCCAGTGCCATTCGAATCGGCTCTTGAGAATGACTCCCGGGCCGCGGTCGCCGAGGTCGAATCCCAGGCCCATATTCACGCTGAATTTGGGACTGGCTTCCCAGTCGCCTCCCAGGAATAGCTGATGCACCTCGGGTTGGAAGTAAGGGTGCGCGGAGATGCTTTCGATTTCGCCGTAATATTCGACCGACGGCGAAAATACCTTGCGTTTCCATCGCAACAGTAGCGCGGGCTCGAAGTTCCAGCCATGGGCGGTTCCAGGGCCGTGCAGGGCCCGCTCGAAAACCGGGTTGAACACAACCTGCCAATGCTCGAATTCGCGATCCAGTATCGGCCGTAGTTCAACCCTGCGCGAATTTTCCTCATAGCGAGTCTTCTGAAAAGAAAACTCGGATACGAATCCAATACGCACCGGCAGGTTCCAGGACTCCGGCAGGTAAACATGCGGCAGTACCCGCCAACCCGCGAATTGAGGTGAATAACCCGGCTCCCATGCGTTCAGGAACATGAACCCGATCGCGAAGTCCGGCGACAGTCCCACAGTCGGTTCGAGCGTGAGATGCGTCTGCCCATCGGTTGGGAGCAGGGGCCCTTCTCTCGCGGACGTCCCCTGCGTGATCGTGTTCAAGTGAGCTTCGAGAGAGTACTCTCCCATCGGCATGGGCTCATATTCGTAGACGTGGATCTCGAAAGGGTCCTGCGCGCCGAGTCTCGAAGTGAACAAAAGACCGAGCGATAGCAATAGCGCGTATCGCATCGATTTATGAGGCGGCGACGTCTATTTCGCGTCTACTTTTATTGCCAGGTAATCCAGCTTCTGCCCCGGTTCGAGCAGCATCTGGTGTGGTGTCTTTATCGGGATGTGCAAAACATCGCCGGCGTGCAGCGGCTCTTTCTCGCCGCCCTCGATCTTCATACCACGGATTTCGTTCGCGGCCGTTTTCTTGCCGTCGGGGATAGTTCCGCCGATGATAATCGACGCTTCGCCGCCGCGAATGATAATAATGTCGGACTGAGTTTCGTGAAACTCAGCTTCGCCGTTGCCTTCCCGGTGCACTACTGACATCGAATGATTTCCCCAACTGCCCAACGCTGCGTTCGCGACCTTCACTTTACCCATCTTCGCGGGAAGCGTTTTTGAGACGTCCTGGATATGGTCTGAACTAATGTAGTTGGCGCCGGTAGGCAAGGCTGCCATCGCAAGCGCGCCACAAAGAAACAAACCAATCTTCTT
>JBEKTF010000268.1:0-6030 GCA_049516355.1 Bryobacteraceae bacterium
CACTGACCCACATGCCTGATGCCCACCCCTTAACCCCGCGCCCGAATCCGCCCGACGATGCCCACACGGGCTGTGTGACCATGAACGTCGGCGGCATGCGATACGAGATCACGTACTGCGTCGAATCACGGGAGATCAAACGTGGCCCGGCGGAAGTGCTTCAGATGCCGGGCTCTTCTTCGGACGTTTCCCAGACCACCGCATCGATCGCTGCTGATCCATCCGTCGAGACAAATCCGGCGGATGCAACCAGCGGCCGTGTGATGCTGGATGTCGACGGCAGGCGATTCGAACTCACCTGCCGCACCGAATCGCGCGAGATCAAACGCCAGCCGACGGAAGTGCTTCAGATGCCAGACTCTTCTGACGTTTCAGCCGAAGCCACTTCAAATCGTCGCCCGCGATGAGATGATAAGGGCGCGCAGTTCGGGCAGCCCGCGAGACAGGACAGCCCCTCGCGCCTTCAGGCATTTTGATCGGATGGTTCCTATTGCGTACGAACTACTCGCGTACGAACTACTCGCGTACAAGCTACCGCAGTATTCCAGGCATGTATCCGCCCTTCGATTGCATACCGAACTCGTGCGCAATCATATATCCCAAAGCATCGCTGACGTGCGTGCGCGCCGGATCGGATTTGTCCAGGTCACCGAGCGAGTTCCCGCTGGCATCGGTCTTCCAGTGCACTCTCTCAAAGTCGAGAATCAGCTGCTGACAACGCGGATCCACGCTGAGACGACGGTCGCCGACCGTATTGCGCAGCACCCCGTTCATACAATTGACCCGGTCTTTCACCGCCGGATTTGCTTTAGGAACGTGGAACTGCCTCACAAATGCATAGCCTTTGCTGGTGAAAAATTCTTTTACGATCTGCCAGTCCGTCCTCGATGCCGAGGACGCGCGCCCATTTCCCGTGGCATCGCCGTAAATATCCAGCTGAACAGCGCCGTTATGGTATGACTTCCAGCCGAACGTGCGCCTGAGAAACTCCTCGCAGGCCGCCGGAGTATTGGAGTCGGCGAGAACGATCTCGTCCAACACCCGAACCCGGTCTCCGTCTCGTTGACCAATTACCGAGCACATGGGGTTGACGTTGAAGTCGAGCGACCAGAACAGTGGCAACTGAGGGTTAAACTCTTCTTTTCGGATATTCGCGGCGCGGTCGTATGCGTAGTAAACCAGCCCTGTTGTCTGGTTCTCGAAGCTGGCTTTGAATTCCTGGCGGAAGGTACGCTCGTCCATCTCGCGGGCCGCGCTCTCCAACTCCCTGGCGGCCACGTTCCCGCCCTGCTCGGTTGTGTACTGAAAAACGGACCAGTTCTCCTGATTACGTGCGGTTTCGTGGAGGTCATGGAAATGGTCGTGGCCGCGTGGCGTCCCGATGAAGAGAGCCCGCCCCTGCCGGTCGGCCAGCATGGGCCGTAATACCTCGGGCCACACCAGGCGCGCGAACGACGCAAACTCATCGAGGATCATGAAATCGAGTCCTGCGCCGCGCAGCGAGTCATAATTATCGGCGCCGCGCAGGCAGATCGATCCGCCCGCCGTAAGGTCTATCCTCAAATCGGTTTCATTGGGCTGCGATCTCCAGTACGGACGGGTCATTTCCTTGAGCGGGTTCCAGGCAATGCGCTTGGCCTGCTTGCAGGTGGGAGCTACGTACCAGGCCAGGCGGCCTGGAGACCAGGCCAGGCGGCCTGGAGACCAGGCCGCCCGGCAAAGCTCAACTAATGCCAGATACGTTTTCCCGAATCGCCGACCCGCCACCAGAACCCGGAAGCGCGCATCGTCGTTGAAGACCGTCCATTGCGGGGGTTTGAGCTTGATCATGCTCATAACGATGTCCCTTTGTCGGAGGCCACAATGAAGGGGGACGGCGCAACAGCAGATCGCTCAATTCCGGCATGATCCTTCCATCCGGCACGGGATTTCATCCAGAAGATCGATGCTGCCGGATGGTTACCGGACGTCGCCATCTTAAAAAGTGCCTGGCCCACCATTGCGTTGGCGTCGACCGCCCCACGGTCCAGTTCCTCGCGGTAGTACTTGCGCAACGTCTTGGTGGACCGAATCCCGATTCTGGCAGCGATCTGTTCCTGATCGACGCCGCACGCCGCCAACATCCGGACCAATTTTCGGTTTTCGTCGGTAGGTTGAAGTTTGGGTCGTGGCATTAGTCGAGCCCCTCCCCAACGTCTGTCCGATCGCCGGCTACCTCATCGAAGCTCCGGTCCTCCGATTCGAGCACGGCTGATTTCCCCGTGCATTCCTGCCATCGACGGATCACAACATCCACATATCGAGGATCGATATCGAGACCGTAGCAGCTGCGGTCCGTTGTCTCGGCCGCGATGAGCGTCGTGCCGGAACCCAGAAAGGGGTCGTAGACAATCGCCCCTCGAACCGAATTATTAAGCATCGGCCGGCGCATCAGCTCCAGTGGTTTCTGGGTGCCATGACCTGTCGCTTTCTCGGATGAACCCCCGAATGGGTTCAGGTTCGCCACCTCCCATAAGGTCGATTGGGTTCTATCGCCCGACCATGCCGAAGGTTTTCCCTCGCGAACCGCATACCAGCACGGTTCGTGCTGCCAGTGATAGTCGCCGCGACTTAATGCGAAATGCTGCTTGGCCCAGACAATCTGGGCGCGAATCCGAAAGCCGGCTGCTTCCAGTCCCGACGCCACCTCCGATCCATGCACGCCGGCGTGCCACACGTACGCCACATCGCCCGGAAATAACCGGTACGCTGCAGTCCAGTCAACCCTGTCGTCGTTCGCCACCGCACCTGATTGCCGTGGCTTCCCCAGGCCGGCGCGGTCGCGCCAGCCCGGATCGTATGCGACTCCGTACGGCGGGTCCGTCACCATGAGCGCCGGCGAAGCTGAACCGAACAGACGCTCGACGCCGGCGGCTGAAGTGGCATCGCCGCATAGTACACGGTGAGAGCCCAGAATCCAGAGATCGCCGGCGCGCGTAACGCCATCCTCCTGTACTGCCGGCGCCTCCTCTTCTTTTTCGCCTGCCAAATCGCCAAACAGAAATTCGTCGATTTCGTGCGGGTCAAAGCCGGTGAGACTCAGGTCGAAGTCGAGGGCCTTGAGATCCTGGAGTTCGAGTCCGACCAGCTCAGGATCGAAGTCCGCCCAGGTGGCCGAGCGATTCACGAGGAGACGGAATGCTTTGACTTTCGCCTCACTCCATCCATCGCAGAGGACTACCGGAACCTCTTCCATTCCGGCTTGCTGCGCTCCCTTGATGCGGAGGTGCCCGTCAATAACCTCGCCATTGCCAAGCGCGAGAACGGGAATTTTAAAACCGTATGTGTTGATGGACTCCACCATCTTCGCGACCGCATGATCATTCTCGCGGAGATTGCGGCAGTAAGGCTTCAGCTTTGTCAGGGGCCAATGCTCGATATTCATCTAAAAACTCTTGACCTCGCCCTGGCGTCAGACACCAAAGCGAGCGGGTAGTACAAAGTGAAATAGCGGGTATTACAGAGTGAAATCAGGTAAACCGTGAAACCGGTATATTTCGAGCGGCGCGAGGACCACTCTTGAGGGGAATCTCCTGGGGGTACGGCGGATCCTGAATCGGATCCCGTGAGACTTCTACCCGAATCGTACCACCTCGACACGCTTTCCGTGCTCTTGCGATACGATTCTCGATAGCACTTCTCCAAAAGCCCAAACGGACACCCGACTATCGATTCACGTGTGCCTGGGCGTTACACCCGCTCCCCTTCGGTGTCCCAAAGCGTTCCCTTCGTTCCGTTTTCCCGCCCGCGGGAAGCTCTCGATGCAGCGCGCGTGCGGTGCCGCACCAGGCTTAAATCTGGTGGCACAAAGGGATTTAGTAAATCCCTCGGACCCGGCGAACGGTCTACGACCGGAAAAAAGGCGAGGATAAATACCGCGCCTCTTCCTTTTATATAGGGCGGTAAAAATCCTCTACGACCATCAAGTGTGCGGATCCACTGAAACTTCGAATCGCGACGGGGTTTCGTCCTCAGGTCCTCCTGAGCGATGTCTTGCCGATTCGGCGCGCGATCAAAGCCGCAATCAGCTCAGGGACAGGGGTGCCGGGCACCGACCTCAGGCCGCCGGATCTGTACGGGGACTGTTAGCTCCCCGGCTCACGACTTGAATGAAGTATCCCCACAATTTGGGTGGGAGTCCAAAAGCTCCACCCGCGGCGGCTCTCCAGGCCCGGCTTAATTCCTCGCCTCTGCTCTCGATCTCCTTTAGAAACAGAGTGATAACGAAAGCTGATATTCTGGCTGCCAAACTGCTATAAACCAGCGTTCACAGATGTCTTGGTGGTCGAGGCGCAGGAGCTCTCTCGCAGCGTGGGGTGTTCTTGCGTGTCGGCCGGAATGTCGAAACGCGGGAAACCTCAAGTGACCAATCCTTCGCCGAATCTGCTGAGTTCGAGAAAAACGGACAAATGGGTACGCCGGGGCCTTTTCGCTGTCGACGCCGAGACTGCGGCTGACATATTTCCACGGTCGCTCTTCATGAAAATACTCTGTTTGGAGCGAAACAGAGCCGAACGTTCCGGCAGGCGGCTGGTGTTGATGCTTGTCGAGTCTCAGAGCCTTCTGAACGACTGGAACCAGGCTGGTGGCACCATAGAAAAGATCCAATGTGCGCTATCCCGTGCGACGAGAGAGACGGATATCAAAGGGTGGTACCGGGACGGAGCAGTCATCGGAGTGATTTTCACCGAGATTCCATTAACTGAGACATCTGTCGTCCAAATACTCTCCCGTAAAGTGAATCAGGCGCTTCACGCCGTGTTAGGTGCGCAAGCCAGCGAGGTGGACCTGTCTTTTCACGTTTATCCCGATCATTCCGGAGGTAACGATGGTGGGATCCCCGGACCGGAAACGTTCTCAACCATCTATCCGGATCTGGTGAGTGAAATTGAATCGAGGCGTGTACCGTTGCTCGTCAAGCGTTGCCTGGATATCGCAGGAAGCTTGCTGGCGCTTCTAGTTCTGGCGCCTTTGATGATCCTGATTGCCGCTGCCGTCAAGTTAACCTCCCCCGGGCCAGTGCTGTTTCGGCAAGTGAGACTCGGCCAATCCGGAAAGGGTTTCACTTTCCTGAAGTTCCGGTCGATGTATGCGAAGGCCGACCCTGCTATTCACGAGGCGTATATTAAACGCTTCATTTCAAATCAGACTGACTCTTCGGCGGACGGTGTAGACAACAAAGTATTCAAATTGCAATCAGATCCGCGAGTGACGCCCGTGGGAAATTTTCTAAGACGAACCAGTCTTGACGAAATCCCGCAGTTTTTCAGCGTGCTTGTCGGCCATATGTCACTTGTCGGGCCTCGACCACCGCTCCCATACGAGGTTGCCGCCTACGAAATGTGGCACCGTCGCCGCCTTCTTGCTGTGAAGCCTGGAATTACGGGCTTTTGGCAAGTAGAAGGACGTAGCAGGGTCAGGTTCGACGAAATGGTCAGGATGGACATCGAGTATGCCAGAACGTGGTCACTCTGGATGGACATAAAGATCCTTTTGCGGACGCCCCGTGCCGTTGTAGGCGGGAATGGGGCCTGCTGAATTCACTTTAAGGTTGGTTGAACTGGTTGTCGCTGAAAAGGCCTTGCGGTGAGGTGCGTGGCTTTCAGACCTAAGATAGAAACAGGAGCAGGTCATGGCTTCATCGCGAAGGAAGTTTCCCCGTGATTTCAAAGTTAACGCTCTAAGGCGTTTGGAAGCTGGCGACTCTGTGGGCGAGGTGGCCCGGTTTCATAAGATTGATGCCAACGTTTTGAGGCGCTGGCGGCGCGACTATGAAAGGGCACCGGAGTCAGCCTTTCCCGGTCCGGGCCGCCGCCCGCGGGAAAGAGGTATAGCTGAATTGCGACGCCAGATCGAACGACACGCTCAGGAAATTGACCATTTGATGCAGCGCATCCAGAGTGCTGAAGCGCAACGGGCACCTCAGGCCAACATGAGCGCAACGGCTTGATATGAGAGGCACGGATAAGAGTCTCAGTTAAAACTGGCGGA
>JBEKTF010000269.1:0-6334 GCA_049516355.1 Bryobacteraceae bacterium
CAAGCGAACGACCAAAGGGGGAAAACATATCCGTCTCGAACAACATCCGGGTCTCGTCCACGGCTGCTTCGAAAGGCGCGGAACTGGCGCTTGATGCCTGATCGTATCTCTCATCCCAATAGCAATCAGTCAGCCGAGAGGCGAAAACGCGGCAGTAAGGCAGGTACCAACCCGCGACTGCCGAATTCCACCCCTGGGAGCGTACTCGTGCGAATATACTGTTGCCGGCTCCCAAAACCGTGGCGTATCTGCCGGCGAAACGAATGCGCGTGGCTCCGGGACCTTCGGCTGCGGAATAAAGTGCGCGCTTTCCGTATAGCAGAGACGGGATGGCAAGAGCGGTCGTCATGTCGTAAATGGGTTTTCCCGCCTCAGCGCTCAGCGCGCGGCTTGCCGCGAACGAACGGCTGGCCAGACCGTCCAGCGTGGGAAGGGATGTTCCTGGCGCTCCAGCGTGGGAAGGGATGTTCCTGGCGCGCGATCCACGAAGGTGAGGCGCTGGTCCCACTCGTCAAATACGATCCAAAGGACGCGAACCGGGGGCGATCCGCCCAGACGGGCTGCAAGAGGAGGATCCGGAGGCAACGGGGATGGTCCGCTCAGGTAGATCAGGGGAGCCACGAAGGTTACGGCAAGGCAGGGCATTGCAGCCAGAGCAGCGCCTTCCATCAACCGGACGGCTATCGAGGAGAATTTGAAGGCCAGAACCGCCGCCAACACAAAAAGGATCGCCAGAGACACAAACAGAGTCCTGGCAGGCGCAAAGTGAGGCACGTGGGCTCTCAGAAAACTGGTGGCGAGCGCCACCATCGCGATGGCTGCCACTGGAAGGATTCGCCGCAGCCAGGCGGGTAGTGCCGGCGCAAGACAGATCAGGAGAAAAATCAGAAGCGACAGAGCGAGCACATCGCCTACGAGCGCAAAGTACAGGTTGAAGCCTGGGACCGCACGGCGGAAATAAAGATCGCTGGAACGGAAGGGGATAAGATCGGCCCAGGCGCGGAGGTAAATGAGATTTGCGAACGAGAGCGATAGCCGGTAGTTTCGCCACATATCAGGATTTGCGGCGGAGCAGATAGATCGCGCGATCGGACGATGGAAGGTCGAGGGATCTCACAATGTCGAAAGAACGCCGCGCGCAGTCGTCGAAAACGGAGCGGCTGTACCACCGATAAAGAGCGTCGCGGCCCCGAGCGAGGCGATGAAACATAGGATACTGGGGCCCGATATATTCGATCACGAGCCATCGGGTCGTAAGAGAGGCTGCGGAATCGAAGATCTGATCCAGAGGGATCTGATCGCTCACCATGAGGTGGTGGGTCACCGCTAGGAACAGGGCGCAGTCGAAAAAACCGCCTCCGCGTTCGAGGAAGCTGGAATGTTCCTGACAGCGCCAGCCCGCGGGGGGCGAGGGCCTCGCAAAATCCATGACCAGAGGCAGGATGTCGGCCCCCGCCGCAGCCGCGGAGCGCCAGAGAGCCGCAACGGTCTCCGGGTCCCTGTCGATCGAAACAACCGATGCGCCTGTGGCGGCAGCCATGAAACTGAATTCCCCGGTGTTCGAGCCCACATCAAGTACATGTGCCGGCTTGATCTCACGCAGCACATTTTCCAACCACTGGCGTTTGGCGGAGTGCTGCTCGTTTGAGTACGAAGGGCACGCGGCCTCATAGTTCGACCATGGCGAGGCTACAGCGCCGGGCTCGAGGACGTCCAGTTTTTTTCGCAGTGCCCGGAACCGGTGGGCGAGAATGAACCGGGCTTCACCCGCATCGCGAGCCTGGCGAGGACTGTACAGGCGGTCGCTTTCGAAACGAGCCGCGCGGGCAGGGAGAGTGACCAGTCCGAGGTCGGGCGAGAACCAGCGGCGGAAAACGGGTAGCCGGCGAACTGCTTCCTCGGGGGCGATTCCGTCCCTATGAAACATGAATAGCTCGTGAATCGGGTAGCCGGTACGGCGGTTCAGCAGGAGAGGGATGAGAAACGTTCGCGCAAACTGCGCATCGGCTAGCCAGATCGGGTCGAGGGGATCGCGCTCTTCCATGGAAAGCACATCGATGAAAACAGGGCAGGGGCCACGAAAAAGGATATTGGAAGGAGTGGCGTCCTTAAGCCCAAGTCCTTCGTCGAGAAGTGAGGAGCAAAGTTCGAGCGTCAATCGAGCTGCGGCGTGCAGCATGGCAGAGGGCCACTCGTGCGGGTAGCTGATGAAGGGGATGCGCGGATGCTCCACCACCATCCGGCGATCGGGAACAGAGGCATCGCCCTCAAGCGTGTGCGTTGCAACCAGAGATCCCGCTTCCACAAAACGACGGGCCACCGATGAGTTGAGGCAGGCGCGCAGATTGGCTACGCCCTCTGGAAAGACGGTGCGGATAACGCGGTCCTGAATGACGGAGACGGAGCCGCCGGGATCGCGGAAAGAAACCACCCGGCTCATTTATTCTTCCGGTTTCGACTAAAAAATTTCCTGATCTGATAGACCACACCAAGAAAAAATGCGCCCGCGACCTGCCAAAGCAACAATCCGCTTCCCGGGTCTGCGTAAGCCTTGAGAGGAATTTCCAAAAAAACCAACAGAGTTGAGAGCGCGATAGACAGCCTTCGCGGACCGACAGTAAGAATACCCAGCGGTTTCATTCATATGCTGGCCGTCGACCGCTTCCCAATCTTGGGCATAAAAAAGAGCCTTACTTTTTATTTATTTTAGTCTACCCCTCACAAAAGTGCACACGATCTACGATTGGCACCTGAGTGCCCGCCGGATACCCTGCTGCAAGAAGCGGCACGGGACCGCATTCCGATATTTCGTCTTGAACGCCAGCTAATTCCCGATCCCTGTCACTCCGAACCGAGCAACGGCGATATGACAAGGACGGCTACCGATATCAGTGCTTGAACGCCCGCCTTGAAAAGGCGTTCGCAAGCCGGGCTGAGCAAGTCAGCAGGGTGATATTGCCATGGCTTCGTCCCATCTTCGATGCTACTGTGGTGACCGTGTTTTCAGCTGCTCACTAGACCGACAGCCGGTTACTTGAACGTTGCATTCACCGAGTCGCTGCTCCCGTCGGTGAAATATGCGAAATCGATGTCCGGAATCGTGATCTGATTGGACAGCGGATCCGGTGAAATCCAGAGAGTGCCGCTCGCCGCATTCAGAGAAGAGAGAATGTAACTCGGTATAGTAAATGTCCCTGCACCGCCGTCCTGGGCACAGGCGAAGTAAACCTTGGGAGTATACAATCCATTGGCGGCGGTAGAGCCGGGCGTATATCCGCCAATCAGGACCTCATTGCCTGCAACCCCGCCCGTCCATGTCACGGTCAGCGGTTGCGTCCGGATCACGGTGGCAAGAGAAGGCTTATTGGAGATCGCGGGATGACTGGCGACGGTAATCGTCGCACTGAATGCGCCCACGTCTTTTCCGCCCGAACCACTGATCGTGTAAGGCCCCAGAGGGATACTCCGACCTGTTATAGACGAGCCGAACGAGACTTGGTACCAGCCCTTGCTGGTTGCCTTCAAAGTGAATGAGCCGGGCACTCCGACCAGCGAGAGTGAAACACCCGCGTCCAGACCCGTGCTGACCGCGCCCAGCCCATGCGGAACACCTGACGGCAGCATCACGCAGGTGCCCGGCACGGGGAGTTGCGCGCTCGCTATCGTCGCCAGAATGCCTTCGCTGCCAAAGCTTGCGAATCCCGTCGACGCGCCCTCTTGCGAGAGAGAGGAGATCTGAGCGATCAGCCTGGTTTTCGTTTGCGTATCGAGAGCCTTCCATCGGGGAGCATATTTCGCCAGTGCCGTTCGCATTCCCAAAGGGTTGTTGGCAGCGTAAGCCCGCATCAGCTTGGCCGCGTCCGCCTCAGACACGTGCGTGTGAAGCACCGCGGAAAGGCGTTCCGCAGCGGCCTTCTGTTTGGATTCCGTCTGGTCGAATGCCGACTGGCCGAATCCGGTGGGGTTCGCGATTGTTGTCGGTCCGATAACGATTGCGGCCACCTTGACGGGTTGTCCGGCGGAAGCTTTGGTCAGGAGCGTCGTAGGCAGCGTGGGACCGGTGTCGGCGCACGCTGCGCCCGAAGCACTCACCGCCATGCTTGTAACGTTGCTCGAATTGCCACCACTCACGACCGTGACCGGGATGTTACATCCATCGGCGACCGCGGCAGGCATGGTGAAAGAGACTTGATCGACTCCGGCGCAACAACCAGAGCGTGCCGCGGAAACGACCGGAGCGGATTGACCGCCCACCCAGACCTCCACGTTCGGGAAGTTCGGGAAACTCGTCGGCAGTACATTGTCGGGAGTATTGATCGGTCCGAGGCCTGTTGCCCAAGCCGTCACGATCTCGCCCGGTTTCGCCGAATTGGCGAACGTTATCACCGAGCCATCGGGCGCGGTGAAAACGCCGCTGCCCCAGCCGCTCTCGGTGGTCGTGTAGATGCCGACGGAACTCTGCACGACCATCGCTGGAGCCGAAGGTGCGATGGTACCTTCAATTCCGTTGTACGTAACGGCAACTTCGGCCAGTCCGACCGGCGTGTTCGATGGCAGGACCGCCGCCACCTGGTAACTGGAGGTATAAACTATGGGACAGTTGAGCGTCGTCGATCCAGATGTGACCGTCACCGAAGTTCCGTAAAGCACATTGGGCAGCGGAAAAGTGGAAAACTGCATGAGATTCGCCGGTCCAAGATCCGCGCCGAACACCACGAATAACGAACCCCGCGCGATCGTCGTACTATAGTCGGCGGAATTGTTGGCCGAGTAGACAAACGGGGGGGCACCCGACTGGGCCCTGAGACCCGGCGCTGCAAGCGCGGCCGCACATACCAGGCACAGTGATGAGAAGTGGTGGAGCTTTCGGGCCAGCACCTGCTTACTGCGACCACGAGACAGAATATGCTTCCCAGGCGAGGCAAAACTCAGAATGGCCAGATAATAAACGTCGGCTCGCGTGTTCATCGTGGTTTGGCCGCCTTTCGCCCCACAAACGTTGGATTCAGTTTAACGTCTTATTGCCGCTGAGTTGCCTGGCTCGATTTTTGCTCTCGCGACGTTCCTTCCCACGACCCCAGAGGAAGAAAAAAGAGTCCCGCACGCTGTTAAAGCGATGTCGAGCGACGTGGGGAATAGATACCGATATTCGTTGTTAACGCTGCTCCCGCCCTGCGGGCTCCCGCGCAAACTGGGGTAGTTAGGCGTGCTACTTGCCGATGTGTGCAACGTCCTTTTCGTTCTCGCACAAGCTTTCGAGCAGATCCAGGTTCGAAGCCAAATTGAATGAAACGTCAACTGAGAACGGTTTCGTGAACGCCTTCGGATCGTCAATGGTGATCTTCACATCCATGTGGCCAACGTCGCGACGCCGGAAGGTCTCGATTGTGCGCATCGCATCGGTATGCGGGAGACCGGAATCATCCAGCCAGCTCTGGTCGTTGAATCCGATCGTATCGACCACCAGCGCGTCTTCTACCCACTTGCCCGAGGAATAACCATACCAGGCTGGAAGCACCGTCCGAGGAGCGCCGCGGCCATCGGTGTAGACCTGCCGGAAATGGCTGAGTTCCTCATAAAGGATGAGCATGAGCGCCGGTGTCTGAACAATCTTCATCGGACCGCCGTACATCATGGCGTCGGGAATTCCGTGGGGCAGGCAGTGCTCCGTTGGCCTTCCCGCTCCCAGTGCTTTGGCGCGTTCCTTGTAGAGAGCTTCGGCCCAGGGCTGGAGCGAAATCCGGGAACCCGGCGGCATGAAATCGAAGACCGTCCCCGGTTGGCCAACCTCATTCCTCGGAGGCTGGTTCTGGCCACGCTGGTGAATCCAGACTCCTGAAAGATCGGGCTTCGCGTCCGCCATCCTTGGCGTCGCGGCAGACAAGTTTGGCTTGCCATCGGTGGTGCGTGGAATGCCGGGGTTGGGATAATTCAGCCACTGTGCGGCGGCGGGGGCGGCATACTGGAGCACAGCTATCGCCGCGATGGCTAAGAAAGAATGCAGTCGTTTGGGAACGCTCGCCATGTATCCTCCTCACGGTTTCCAAGGCGCGGTCATCATATCACCCAGCGTGTTTTGTGCGCCAGCGCCCTTCCCGCCTTTGCGAGCAGCAGGGTTTCGGTTTCATATGCGCCCATGTCCTCTTGCCGAATGACAGCGTTCTGTCAGCCTTTGCAACCACATACCGATATCTGTCCATAACGCCCCGCTCAGATAACGCATTATAAGAGGGCGCTTCTTTTGAGAGGGCATGCCGGGGATCCAGTGCGTGAAGCAACCGTGAACTCGAAGTCGGCGGCGAGTTCGAGCCTATTGGGAGGGGGTTCCCCCTCC
>JBEKTF010000270.1:0-5957 GCA_049516355.1 Bryobacteraceae bacterium
CTCGGCGGAAGCAGATAATCCTGATCCGGTTCGTAGGAACGGTAGCCCTTGCCCATAAACCATTATGGGTTCGTTCCGTTTCAGAGCGCCAGGAAAAATCTATTTCTCGGACAGGCTCCTAGGGCATCTACCGCTCGCGCCATGGCATCGTCTTCGTCGTCGCCGAAAGTATTTACCTCCGGGAAGTCCGGGAAACTCACCCTCATCGTGCCGTTTGTGTCCGGTTCAAGTTTCACTGGATACTGCAGCATTTGTCCACGCCGTGTCCTTCGGATTATAGCCAGCTTCGCACTGGTCACGCCCTTCCACTTGATCCGTGTTCATCAGCGGCTAATAATATTCTTGAGACGTATTGATTCAGGACCGCACATAAAATATTGGCCGCTGATGAACGCGGATTCTGCGATTCCCTGACGGAGCGCGTGCTTGGTGCCGTCTTTGAGGTCTCCAACACCCTCGGCGCCGGATTCATCGAGAAAGTCTACGAGCGCGCTCTGCTCCGGGAGCTCGGCCTTCGTGGCATCCGGGCTACCACCCAGGCTTCATTGGTAATAACCTACAAGGGTCACAATATCGGAGAATACTTTGCCGATATCATCGTCGAAGATGTGCTCATGGTCGAGCTGAAATGCGTGGAGCGCCTCGCCAACGAACACACCGCGCAGTGCCTCAACTATCTGCGAGCCTCCGGCCGGACCCTCTGTCTTCTGGTCAATTTCCAGAAGCCCAAAGTCGAGTGGAAGCGGATCGTCCATGGATTCCAGATCGCCGACCCGGCTTAAAATGACTTATCCGCGTTCATCGGCGTTTATCAGCGGCTGAAGATCGCCTTTCCGGGCGTTTCACACCTCACCCCAATGCGATCGGCACCAACTCATCCATAGTCTTCACATAATGCATCTTGATATCGCCGATCTGCTCCGCCTTCAAATCCTCCTTCACATTCACCTCATTCTCCGCGGGCAGAATAATCTCCGTCACTCCGCTGCGTTTCGCCGCCAGCACCTTCTCCTTAATCCCGCCGATCGGCAGAATCTGCCCGGTCAGCGTAATCTCGCCTGTCATCGCCAGATTCTCGCGCACGCATTTATCGGTCAGCATCGATAACAGCGCCGTCGCCATGGTCACGCCCGCCGAAGGACCATCCTTCGGAATCGCGCCCGCCGGCACGTGCACGTGAATGTCGCTGGTCTTGAAAACATCCGGATCGATCCCATACTTCGTCGCATTCGCGCGCACCCACGTCAGCGCGGCCTGCACTGATTCCTGCATCACCGATCCCAACTGCCCGGTCATGATCAGTCCTTTGTTTCCTCCCGGCATGCGTCCAGCCTCGATGAACAGCACATCGCCGCCAACCGGCGTCCACGCAAGGCCCACCGCCACACCAGGCCGCCGCGTGCGCTCCGCAACCTCGGTATCCGGACGGAACCTCGGCGCGCCCAGCGATTCCTCCACCAGCGCAGTCGTAACCTCGATCAACGCTTCCCCGCCCTCCGCATACCGCCGCGCCACCTTGCGGCAGACCGTACCGATTTCGCGCTCCAGATTGCGCACCCCGGCCTCGCGCGTATAGCGCCTCACAATGAAACGCACCGCATCGTCGAGGAAAGTGAGCGGCTTGTCCGCCAGCCCGTTTTCCGTTTTCTGCCGCGGGATCAAATAACGGAACGCAATCGTCACCTTCTCCTGCTCAGTGTATCCCTGCAGCTCGATAATTTCCATGCGGTCGCGCAAAGCGCCTGGAATCGTATCGAGCACGTTAGCGGTCGTAATAAACAAAACGCGCGAAAGATCGAACGGCACATCCAGATAGTTGTCTCGGAACGTCGCATTCTGCTCAGGATCCAGAACCTCGAGCAGCGCAGACGCCGGATCGCCGCGAAAATCGTGTCCGAGTTTGTCCACTTCGTCCAGGACAAACACGGGATCGTTCGCCCCGGCGCGCCGCAGCGCCTGCATCACCTGACCCGGCATCGACCCTATGTATGTGCGCCGATGCCCTCTGATCTCCGCCTCGTCGTGCATCCCTCCCAATGAGATCCGTTGAAACTTCCTCCCCAGCGAACGCGCGATCGAGCGCCCCAGCGATGTCTTTCCCACTCCCGGCGGCCCGACGAAACAAAGAATCGGCCCCTTGAGTTTCGGCTTGAGTTGCATCACGGCGAGAAAATCGAGAATACGGTTCTTCACCTTCTCGAGATCGTAGTGGTCCTCGTCGAGGATCTCGGCGGCGCGCTGCACATTCACCGCTTCTCCCGACGACACGCTCCACGGAAGGCTGATCAGCCATTCCAGATACGTGCGCGCCACCGTGTGCTCGGGCGACATGGGATTGATGCGCGCGAAGCGGCTCAACTCTTTGAGCGCTTCCACTTTCACCTCATCCGGCATCCCGGCCTTTTCGATCTTCTCGCGGAGTTCTTCGGTCTCCTGTTCCCGGTCCTCGCCCTCGCCCAATTCTTTCTGGATCGCTTTCAACTGCTCGCGCAGATAAAATTCGCGCTGGCTCTGCGAAAGCTGCCCCTGTACCTGCGATTGAATCTTCTGGCGCAGCTCGAGCAGTTCCACTTCGCGCGCCAGTTGCTGGTTGATGAACTGCAGACGCGTTCTCGCATCGTTCTGTTCGAGTACCGATTGGCGCTCGATATGGCTCAAACTCGGAAGCGTCCCGGCGATGAAATCCGCCAGGCGTCCGATTTCGGCAATATTGCCGGCCGCGGTCGAGAGTTCATCCGACAAGTTAGGTGTAGCCGAGACAATCTGCGTAAACTCACTCAACACGTTCTGCCGCAGCGCGGTCAATTCCGGCGTGACCTCCGGCTCAATCTCGGGTAAACGCTCCACCCGCGCGCGCAGGAAGGGCTCGGTCGCGGTATAGCTCTTGATTTTCATCCGCGACACGCCTTCGCAGAACAACAACTGCCCTTCGCGCATCCGCACGATCTTGTGAATTATCGCGACCGTGCCCGTCTCATGCAATTCCTGCGGACCCGGCGCATCCGTGCGCGCATCGATCTGCGACACCACGCCGATCAATCTGTTCTCACCCAGCGATTCAACCAGCGCCACCGACGTGGGCCGCCCCACGCTCAACGGCAGAAGAGCGCTCGGGAACAGCACGCTGTCCCGCACGGCGAGAATGGGCAACTCTTCCAACTCGGGGGGCTTTTCCGTCTCAAGTATTGCTCCGGCGGGCTCGACAACATCAACCGATTCCATGCGTTCATATTAACGGAGAGCAAAGCCACGGAGAACAGAGCAACGAAGCGGCAGGTCGCGGAGACTACTCGCCCATCGGATAGCAGCCCAGTACCCGCAGCATATCGGCCAGCTCCGCCAGGTGGCCCAGCGCGTTACGCGACACGGGATCTTCGGCGTGACCGATGAAATCGAGGTAGAAGAGATATTCCCAGGGTTTCCCCCGCAGCGGCCTCGATTCGATCTTCGTCAGATTCAGGTCCCTTAGCGCGAACGCGCTCAAGGATCGGAACAGAGCGCCGGGCGTGTTTCGAGTCGTGAAGACGACCGTGGTCTTGAACCGTTTTGCCGCTTCCCGCTTTACGAAACGGGACCCGCGCTTCGGCCGTTCCAGCAGAAAAAATCGCGTATAGTTCTGGCGATCGTCCTCGATCGATTTCTTCAGTATCCTGCCGCCGTAGATCTTTGCCGCGGCCGCCGACGCGATCGCCCCCGCATCCTTCAGCCCTTTTTCCATCACCATCTTGACGCTGCCTGCGGTGTCGTAAAAAGGCGTCCGCTCGATCTGCGGATTCTCTTCAAAAAAATGCCGGCATTGATTCAGCGCCACCGGATGCGAATACACGCGCCGGATCTGCGCGAAGCCGACACCGGGAGGGGCAATCAAATTGTGTACGATACGAACGAAAGTTTCGCCGCGAATCGCCAGATCGTATTTCAAAAGATGGTCGTAGTTTTCGTGGACCGAGCCATGCAAAGTGTTCTCAATTGGGATTACCGCACATCGACATTTTCCGTTTACAACTGAAATAAATACTTCCTCAAAAGTTTCGGTTGGCACGGGAATGAAATTGTCGCCCACCAATCGGCTCGCGGCCACCTGACTGAAAGCGCCCAGCTCTCCCTGAAATGCGGTCCTGTGTCTCATTCCTCACCTTTTTGCGTTTCGATCTCGTTTCTCCGCTTCGGTCCGTTCCAGCGGCGGGTTTTCTCATCGGGCAACCCGATCAGATCGAGAACGCGGTCGACGCTGGAATCCACCAGGTCCTCGACCGTCATAGGTTTATCAAAAGCAGGCTGATGGTAGAAACCGGGAATCGGCGGCGCCACAATTGCGCCCATTTCGGCCAGCGCGGTCATCGTTCTGAGATGTCCCAGATGAAGCGGACTCTCCCGAACCATCAGAATCAACCGCCTGCGTTCCTTCAAAGTGACATCAGCGGCGCGGGTGAGCAAGTTCGAGGTAATCCCGTGGGCGATCGACGACATCGTATGGATGGAGCACGGGGAGACGATCATTCCATCCGTACTGAAGGAACCGCTGGCAAGGGGCGCCGAAATGTCGTCCACCGGCCAGGAGTAATTCGCGAAGCATTTCAAATCCGCCGCCTTTTTTCCGGTCTCCAAAAACAGGGTTTTTTCCCCGGAACGGCTGAGAATCAAATGGATTTCCGCCCCAGTCCCGTGCAATTTCTCCAGAAGGCGCAGCGGATAAATCGCCCCACTCGCGCCCGTGACCCCGACGACTATCCTCAGGTTTGCCCCCTAAAAATCGCTGTCTTGTTCCGAATTTGGAACAAGATTTTGAAAACTTATTGAAGCGGGAACGGCGTGGAGGTTATAATCCCACCAAGGAGTGCTCGATTGGCTCAAGCGCCCGCTATTTACATCCCGAGACAGGATCATAGCATGGAAGAAGCTGGACAGCGCCTGCGCAGGGCGCGTGAAAGGCTCAATCTCAAGTTCAGGGATGTGGAGCAAGCCAGCCATTTGATCGCCGAGCGCCGCGGTAACCCCGAGTTCGGGGTTCTGATCAGCCGCTTGTCCGACATTGAAAACCAGGGCACCCTCCCTTCGCTCTACAGACTCTACTCACTCTGTTGTATCTACCGTCTCGATCTGAATGAGGTGCTCGGCTGGTACGGAGTGCCGGTTGAGCTGATGGCCGCGGATGCCGGCATGATCCAGATCGAAAAGACTCATGGCATCCACTTCAGCGCCGAGGGTAGCGCGGAAGCGATGCTGCCTATCTCTCTCGATCCCGGCATCGATCTGCGCCGGACCTTCTTCGTAAGCGAGATGGTCCAGCGTTGGGGGAAATTACCGCTTGCACTGCTCGGAGGCCTTGACGTGAAGCGCTTCCGATATGGGTTTATCGGGACCGAAGACTGGGGTATGTACCCTACGATTCCTCCCGGTTCGCTGCTGGTCGTCGATGATACGAAGCGCAGGATACAAACGTCCGGATGGAGGAGCCTCAGCGAACGCCCCATCTATTTTCTGGAGCATCGCGATGGCTTTTATTGCCGCTGGTGCAGTCTCAAGGAGGGAGTGATCAGCCTGATTTCGGACCCCGCGTCCGAGGCGCCGATCGTGAATTTCAATTATCCCGGCGAAATAGAGGTTATAGGCCAGGTAGTGGGCGTGGCTATGAGTCTGGATCCCGAGAAGCGACGCCGTATTCGGTCCTGATGAGCTCTAAAACTACCGCGAGATCGGCGTAAAAAAGCTTCCTTTCCACGTCGCGCGACTCTCCGGGAACCCAGTTTCCATAGGGTTCGAGCGTAAGCCAGTTCGCTACAATTTCACGCCTGTCCCCTTCGAGACCAGAGAAATACTCCTCCAGTTCTTCCTTCTGGCGTTCCAGCCCGAAGCACAGCCATTCCTGAAAAACGCTCATATGGCTGCGCCGCAGCAGGCGGTCCACCTCGCCTTCACCGATTCGCTGCGTCAATCCGAAGTGCTCGTAACTACCT
>JBEKTF010000271.1:0-5895 GCA_049516355.1 Bryobacteraceae bacterium
GCGCGTGTTCCTCCAAAAGCGCAAAGGGCGCTGTCCCGCGCCATCACCAAATCGAACTTTCCGCAGCGGTGGCGCGGACGCGACCCGTTTTGCGCGTGTTCCTCCAAAAGCAGAACAGCACAGGTAACGCCGGCGGTCTCTGCCGCCGGTGCAGTACCATTGCCGGCGTGCGAACGGGACCGCCGGGGTCGCCCTCCCAAGTCGTTTTCAAGTCTGGAAGTCACGTTCGAATAGTGGTTCAATAGTGGAGATAGGCGTTTATTATGAGCAGACCCAAACGCACCAAAATTTCCCGGCGCAAATTCATTGAGGGGACCGGGGCCGCACTGGTCGCGGCGACTGCCGCACCCGTGATACATGCGCAGGAGGCCAATCGAGCCCAGACCACCGGCAGCCCGCGCTCCACCATCCACCTCACCATCAACGGCAAGTCCCAATCCGTCGAAGTGGAAGACCGCTGGACTCTCGTCGAAGTGCTCCGCGATCATCTTAATCTCCCCGGCACAAAGATCGGCTGCGACCGTGGCGAGTGTGGCGCGTGCACAGTGCTGCTCGAAGGCAAGCCCGTCTATTCGTGCAGCCAGCTTGCCGTCTGGATGGATGGCAAATCCATTCAGACCGTCGAAGGGCTCGAACACAACGGTAAGCTCGATCCGCTGCAGCAATCCTTCATGGATCACGATGCGCCACAGTGCGGCTTTTGTACATCGGGCCAGCTCATGAGCGCGAAGGCATGTTTGAACAGCCATCCTCACGCCACCCGCGATGAGGTCCGCGCGGCCATGACTGGCAACATCTGCCGCTGTTCGAATTACAACCGCTACGTCGCCGCGACGCTTGCGGTGGCTGGAACCGGCGTCGACCCGAAAATCGTCATGGTTGACGATGCTTCGGGCGCGCCATTCAAGCAAATGACGACCCTTGGTCATCCCACCACTCGAATCGACGCCCGCCAGCGCGTCACGGGCAAGGCAACCTACACGCTCGACGTCAGCCTTCCCGGAATGCTCTACGCGCGGGTGCTGCGCAGCCCCCATCCTCACGCGCGCATCCGCAGCATCGACGTGTCGAAGGCGCTCGCGATGCCGGGCGTCAAGGCCGTGATCACTCACGAAAACTGTAAATACATTTTCGGCGCGGGTTCTATCGCGGGCGGCAGGCAGTACGTCGAGGAGATCAAGAAGATCACCAAACAGCGCCGCTATGCCTTCAATAATCCCGTTCGTTTCGTAGGCGAGCCCGTCGCCGCCGTTGCCGCCGTCGATCGCCATACCGCGGAAGAAGCGCTCCAGCACATTACCGTCGATTACGAACTTCTGCCTTTCGTGCTCGATCAGGAAGACGCGCTTAAGCCTGGTGCTCCTCAGATCTGGCCCGATGGCAACATTTCGCTCGATGTAAAGAATGAAGCCAAGCCGATGCGGGAGAGCCGCGGCAACATTGAAGAAGGACTGCGCATTTCCGATCACGTGTTCGAAGATCGCTATACCACTACCCTGGTGCACAACGCGCAAATGGAACCGCGTTCTTCCGTGGCCGCCTGGGTTGCAGACAGTGTGACGGGCGACAAGCTCACCGTTTACACTCCGACGGGCGGCATCGCCAACTGCCGCACCGACATGGCGCGCGATCTCGGGCTTCCACTCGAAAATGTGCGCATCATCTGCCAGTACATGGGCGGCAACTTCGGCAACAAGAACCAGAATCAGGATGCCGATATCATCGCCGCCGCGCTCGCGAAGCAGGCTGGCGCGCCGGTGAAGCTCGAAATGTCCCGCCGGGAAGATTTCATCGGCATGCACGGCCGCTGGCCGACCACGCAGTATTACAAGGTCGGAGTTGCCAAAGACGGCACGCTCACGGCGCTTCAACTCCGCGGCTACAGCGGAATGGGGCCATACCGGAAGAATTCGGGCGCGATCGGCGGCATCGAAATCTACAAGGTTCCGCACCTCGACTACACCGCCTATCCGGTCTACACAAACAAGACGGTGTCCGGCAACTTCCGCGGACCCGAATTTCCGCAAGGTCATTTCGGCATCCAGTCGATGATGGATGACGTTGCTTACAAAGTCGGCATGGACCCGGTCGACTTCGCCCTGAAGAACATGTCGCGCCAGGCCGGCGACGAGCATCCCTACACGAACTACACCCTCGAAGAATGCATTCGCCGCGGCGCGGAGGCCTTCGAATGGAAGAAGCGCTGGCGCGCGAAGCCGGGTTCCGATACGGGCTCAGTGAAGCGCGGCGCGGGCTTCGCCTTCCTTGTTTTCCGGTCCGCACCGGGCCGCAGCAGTGCTGCAATCGATGTGACGCCGGAAGGGCGTTACGTGCTTCATGTGGGCGTCACGGATGTGGGCGCCGGCGCGAAAACCACCATGGGCATGATTGCGGCCGAAGCGCTCGACGTGCCGCTTTCGCAAGTCGACGTCGTCTGGGGCGATACTGCTCGTTGCCCGTATTCGGTCGGAGAATCCGGCAGCCGGACCACCATGCAAACCGGCTACGCGGTTATTGAAGCCGCGCGCGATCTCAAACGGCAGATCGCCGAGAAGGGGATGCCCAAAGGCACCAATCTCCTCTCCGCCATGGCCACTCCAAATCCCACGGTTGCCGATAACAAGGTACGCGCTTGCTTCGGCGCGCACTTCGTGGAAGTCGAAGTCGACACGGCAATCGGCTACGTTCGCGTTCTGAAGTATGTTGCGGTGCACGATAGCGGCCGCATCATGAATCCGCTCACCGCCTCGGGTCAGGTCAAAGGCGCCGTGATGATGGGAATCGGCATGGCCCTGCATGAGGAGTTGTTATACGATCCGCGCAGCGGGCAGCCTCTGACGCCTGGGTATTACGGTCATCGCGTTTCTACCCACATGGATGCGCCCGAAGTCGAAGTCATCTTTGTCGAAAGCGACGACGGTTACGGAGCGTTCGGATCCAAGAGTATCGGCGAATCGGGCAAGATCCCGGCAGTGCCCGCCATCGGTAACGCCATCTTCAACGCCACCGGCCACCGCATGAAAGACCTGCCCATCCGGCGCGACAGGTTAGTAGGAGTATTCGCATGAAAACCCTTTCGAACGCCAATCCTCGCGATCTCGAGCAGGCAGTATCGCTGGCCCGCGACGCCAGGCGCGCAGGGAAATCAGCTTCGTTCGCCGGAGGCGGCAGCGACCTGCTCGGCATGGTGAAGGAGGGAATCGTCAAACCCGATGTCCTCGTTCACCTGCGGGCCATCAAGGGACAGGATCAGGTCGAGACGAAAGCCGGCCGCGTCCACGTCGGCGGCCTGATCACGCTCGATACGCTCAACCACCACCCGCTCATCCACACTAAGTACGCGGTTCTGGCCGAAGCCGCGAACACGGTCGCGACGCCGCAAATCCGCAATGCCGGTACGCTCGCGGGCAACGTCTGCCAGCGCCCCTGGTGCTGGTATTTCCGCAATGGTTTCAAGTGTTTCAAAGCGGGCGGCGACACATGCTTCTCGATCACCGGCGAGAACCAGTTCCACGCCATTTTCGGCGGTGGCCCGAGTTTCATCGTCCATCCGTCGGATACTGCGCCCGCGCTGATGGCTCTCGATGCGACGTTCCAGATTGTCGGCCCGTCCGGCGCGCGCACTCTTCCGGCAGCGGACTTCTTCACTCTTCCGAAGGCGAATGCCGCGCGCGAAAATGCGCTCGGCGAAGATGAAGTGCTGGCTGCTGTCGATTTCCCCGAAGCTCGTCCCGGCACACGCAGTACTTATCACAAAGTAATGGATCGCGAGGCATGGACCCATGCTGTTGTGAGCGCCGCCATCGTACTCGACATGGACGGGCAAGTGTGCCGCTCCGCCCGCATCGTTCTCGGCGGCGTTGCGCCCATTCCGTGGCGTGTCGCCGAAGCCGAGCGCCTGCTTACCGGCCAGCGAGTCACGCCGGAGTTGACAGCCAAGGTCGCCGAGGCCGCCGTGGCCGGCGCGAACCCGCTTGCGAAGAACGCGTACAAGGTTCCGCTAACGCGCGAGATCGTGCAGCGCAGCGTACTGGGATTGGCGACGCGCGCCTGAAACGCCGGACTCTGCGATCTGGAGAAGGCGTGTTACACGGCTACCGCAGCCTCGTGATCGAAGTCATTGGGCTAGGAGCCCGTCCGAGAAATCATTTTAGGAGTCACATGTTGTGGCGGGCGCACGCTGCTACTACCAGCAATTGTGGTCTAAGCATGCGAATTTCGAATACTCGGACACACTCCTAGACAGGCGAGTAGTGTCCTGTTTTACTTCCAAGGCGGCGTGATAGATCAAGACCAGATTAGCTACAAGTCGCTATACTGAAACACGAAAGCCGCCAGCGGTCAATCTGGCGGGTTCGATATTCAACCCGTGTTTAGGCTACAGATTGACAGGTATTCGCACCTAGATCCTATTCTGTCTTCGCTGGCCTTGGCAACGCGGGAGAAAGCGAGGATTCTTCGTCTCCTGTGCCCGACCCCCTATCGGCTAACGTGATTGTGTGCGCTGATGTTCTGTTGGAATCTGCGACGGATCTCTTGAGCGCAATCCGCATGATGACAGTCATCACCGTTCCACCCGGAAATAGTTGTGCTCATTTTTATTCAGTTGTTTTCATTTCCTCAGTCCCTGGCGATTATGAGCAGCATAAAGTCCAAATGACAATGAACACGCTGGACGGCCAGACTGTTGCGTCCGCCAAAGAGTATCAATTTGTCTATGGATACCGAATAAACCCAGCCGGGAACGGAGGATTCACTCTGCGGACAGAGTTCAATGTCGACGTGGCGAAACTTCAAGGCCTTGGAACTTATTGGATATGGGCACATGTGGATGGAAAGCCCGTCGCAAAAACGCCGCTTATGCTGCGGCGTTGAAGTGAACGTTGGTCCCGCAAATTGGTATAGGCATTGGATTACCGGAATCATTCGCGGCAAAAATGGCCTGTTGAGTCTCAAAAGGGCGAATGACCGCTGCCAACTCCGATCGCATCGAATCCTCGGTTCGATCTCCATATGAGTACTCGGAGATGAGACTACCGATGGTCCCCGCTGCACAGCGTGCATCGTCATCACCGTCTGCCAAATCGCCAAGAAACGGCCAGAGCCAATTTTCTACGTCGGCTAGGGATCGGCATCCAGACAGGTATCCAGAGATGTTGTCGCGAATTTCTGCCTGAAGTTCTGAGACCATATGGCTAGACCCTCCCTACCCAGGAGAATCGTTCACACCTCTACTTTACAACGGTTGTTCTCTGCTCTTGGGTTTGAAGATGGAGCCGCAATTGCCGGGAGGGCGTTCAATAGTACTCTGGTGCCCCCAGGGCATCATCAGCCACCGGGAACCAAAAGCGAAATGGTCCCTTTGAGGCATGGTCCAGATAAGGCAATCTGTCACCGATATCTGAGGCCCGATGGGACATTGGGGGCCAGCGGTAGACCTGATCCAAAGATGATTGAACATCACGGGACGCAATACGTATGCCATTCCAGCGGGTGCACGTGCGCCATATGCAGCGCTCCGCCTGAGGATTGGCGGGAGTTTATGTAATCATGCTATTGACGTGAAGCGAACGCCCGAACGCCCGACATGATCGAAGGCCGGGAAGCGTGGACGCGGTTCGATGCTCTCGTTGGGAAGGTCATATCCGCCTCGCACGCCGATGGTGAGCGTCGGATCGAAGCGGAACGCAAGGCGTCGAAACTCAACCCGCATCGGCGAGGTCCGAAGACGCGGAAACTTTCCGTTTCCCCCCGCCCTTGGCGCTGAGCTTCGGTGCGCCGGGATAAACCGGCATGGAGCAGGGGATGAAAGAGCCCTGCAGGAAAGGAGATAGCGAATCCATCCTGACCGCGAGTTTTGCACGGGCCGTCGCGAGGCGGCACGCGAAGCGTAAA
>JBEKTF010000272.1:0-5866 GCA_049516355.1 Bryobacteraceae bacterium
CGAAATCACGGGCAACGCCGTCGAAGATACGCGCAGGATTCAGGTCGCGGTTGAGGCTGCCATTCGTGAGGTGCCGGACCAGTGGCTGTGGATCCATCGCCGCTGGAAGACGCGTCCGGAGGGCGAGAGCAGCTTATACGATTGATCGGCCAATCAACGGAAGAGCCGCTTCCAGAGACAGAACCGGCACTCGCGAACCGCGAAATCCTTTCGGATCCCGAGTGACAATCAAATCGCAACCGGCTGAGTGGGCCGCAGCCGCGGAGACTGCATCTTCGAAGTCGGTGCACGGCAAATCGAGCGCTTCCTGGATGACAATCCGGTCGATTGCTGCGACGCTGAACACGCTCAAGAGCGATGCAATGGTCCGTTTTGCAGCCGCGGTGCTGCGCTCCCTGCCGGCCAGATAATGAATCGTCGTAAGGGCGTGAGCGGAAAGCACTCCTTCGGCCTGACCGCTTTCAATGGCTGCCCACAACGCCGTGCTGGCTTTTACGTGAGGCTGCCGGTCGAGAAAAACGTCAAGAATGACGTTGATGTCGACCAGGACCTTCTTCACAGATACTTCTTCACCAGATGTGTCCGATAGTCTTTCGGATCGGCCTTCTTGAGACTTCCCAACAGCGAGCGCAGAACGGGGGGATGATCCTGCCCCGGGTCGACCGATTGGGTGACAGACGACAGGTACACTTCCACCATCTGCGAGACCGAAATGCCTTGCTGCTTCGCATAACGTTTCGCGCGTGAAACCACGGAAGGAGTAACGCTCAGCGTGAGCTTCGTCTGCATAATACGTATTGTACCAGAGATGTGATACGTATCATTTAACTGCCATCGCTCCCCGCAGTTCCATCAGCAGCCCGTCGAGCGCAATCGTCTTCTGAATATTCCGCCGCAGCAGCGCCGCGATTTCATCCACGCTCTTCACCGCGTGAATAATCCAGCGACGCGAAACTTTTTGGGCCAGCGTCCCAAGCTCGTTGCGGAGATCGAAGTTCCGAATTGCCGTGCCGCCTTCGCGCAGCACTGTGAGATCGCGGAGCAGATCGTAAAGCAGTTTGAGATACAACTCCAGCTTTTCGCTCTTGCTTCGGCCCAGCGTCTCGGAAATTGGCAGCCATGCCGCATACGGCGATGCTCCCGCGCCTGTCTTCAACAACGCGAGCATCGCGGCGCGGCGCTTCTGATAGAGCTCGATATCGAGCGACGCCGCCACGCCTGGACTTCCCCCCGAAAGCGCAATGCGCCGCTCGGCATTGTCGAGTTTGCGCGCGCGGGCGAATTCTTCCATCTCGTCGTTCGGCAGCGGCGAGAAGTTGAGCACCACCGAACGCGAACGAATCGTCGGCAGAAGGTCGTACACATTCTCCGCCGTGAGGATCAGAATCAAATGATCGGGCGGCTCTTCGAGCGTCTTCAGCAGCGAGTTGGCAGCCTGCTCTCCCGCGCGGTCGGCCTGATCGATCAGGAATATGCGGCGGTCCCCATGCAGCGGTTTATATTGCGCGCGCTCCTTGAGCAGGCGCATTTGCGGGATGCCGATTTGACGCAGCGGCCCGTCCGGCGCGAACGTCAGGAAATCCGGGTGCGTACCGAAGAAGAGCGGATCGTCATTCCGTTTATCCGCGGGTAGTTTCTCCCGCCCCAGAATCAGGTTTACGTTCTCCGGCAGGCTGAGGTCGTCATGCTCGATCTTCTCCGGAGACCCGAGCAACCGCGCCGCGAACCGTCGGGCGAGAGTAGCTTTACCCAATCCGGCGAGCCCCGCGAAAAGCATGGTCTGCGGAATCCGTTCGTGCCCGATCATGCCCTCGAGCGTGGTCTGCACATGCAGATTGCCCCAAAAATTCTCAAACATGTTCCTGCAATGCCCCCAGAGCCGCCTCTCGAATCAGCGCCCCGACTTCGCCGATCGCTCCCCGCCCGTCGATCACAACGAAGCGGTCCGGTTCACTTTCGGCGAGTGCAAGATAGCCCTGACGCACGCGCTCGTGAAAAGCCACGCTCTCTTCATCGATACGCGATTCCGATTGCCCAATCCGGTCATTGCGGCGCTTCGCCCGCGCCAGACTGGTTTCGAGATCGATATCGATCAGGAATGTGAGATCCGGTTTTAAACCTCTGCAAGCGATGCGGTCGAGGTCCAGCACCACATTCGTATCGATGCCGCGGCCGGACCCCTGATAAACCAGGGTTGAATCCGTGAAGCGATCGCAGAGCACGATGCGCCCGGAATCCAGTCCGGGACGAATCACCTGGTCGACATTCTGCGCGCGGCTGGCGAAGTAAAGCAGCAGCTCCGCGCGCGGTTGAATACCGGCGTTCGCGGGATCGAGAAGGATCTTCCGGATCTGCTGGCCGATCGCCGTTCCGCCAGGTTCAACCGTTTCAATCACCTCTTTGCCACGATCGCGCAGCCAGCTCCCCAACATGCGGAACTGCGTGGTCTTGCCACTACCGTCTATGCCTTCGAAAGTGATGAACCGGCCGCGCTGCATCGGGGGAACTCCGATTTTCGCAAACCGTCTCCACTGGGGGACGGCGGCCTGGAAGGGGAGCTAATCTTGTCTGAATTAACCGTGATTATCTGGTTTACACAAAAAGTGGGGTAGAATTACCGGCATGTCAATCGGCGACCGTGCCGGGATCGCGGGGCTGATCATGGCCTTCATTGGGATTGCCCTGCCTCTATTGTTCCCAGATAAGAAATGGATCGGCTGGGTCTGTTTTGGCGTCGGGGCTTTACTGGGCATAGCGTGGCTCGTATTTGAGTTAAAGAACGCTTTAGGTGGCACCAGGGCGTCACTTGTTCTTACAATTTGCGGCGGCGCACTAATCGGTGCAATAACATCTGGAATAATTTGGTCAAGCATCCCGCATTCTTCTGCTATCACACCCGCTCGGCCCGTTGTTGCGCTAGTCCTTAACGCGTTGTACGTAGGCATCCGCAACATGCCAGAAAGGGCAGGCGTACCCACTTGGAACGATAAGCCGTGGGATGAAGACGATTACGCAGATGTGCGGTTAACGATTACGAACGCTCTCAATCTGCCTCTACAAAATCTCGATTTAGATATCAGCGTCACCGAGGGCGATCCGAAAGCCGGAATTGCAGGAATTGCACAACTGACAAATGTTACCGGCGTGGAATTTCGTAAGCCACCGTTCCAAGTGCCCGAGCCCGCACTTCGCCTCAAAGGGGACGATGGAAAATCGTATAACCTTCCGATTCTAGGTCTCTCGTTCTTAGAAGAGCACCGCATTGTGTCTGACTACAGGATGTTCTGCCCACGGCTTGGACAGAAGGATATCATTCGTTTGATCCTTGCCACCATCCACGTCGGAGACCACAATAGACCTCCTGAGCGATTAAAAATCACTGGAACCTATGTGACCGAATCCACCGAAGGAAGGATAAATGGACAGGTCAGTGAGATTATTGCGACAACTCGATGATCCGCGGATTAACCTTGTCTGGTCGCGCGGATCAGCGCTTCCATGTGCGTCAGGTATTTTTCCAGTGCGCCGCGACCCGATTCCGTGAGCCGGTACTCGGTTCGCGGCAGCCGCCCTTCGAACTTCTTCTCGCAGCCGATGTAGCCCGATTCCTCGAGCTTGCGGGCGTGCACGCTGAGATTCCCGTCGGTTGTGCCGAGAATCTTCTTCAGCTCCCGGAATGTCAGGCTTTCATTCACCGATAAAGCGCTCACGATACCCAGCCGCAGGCGTTCGTGAATGATCCGATCGAGCGCGCGGGCTCCTGCGCCGGCCACAACCGCCGGTCCGGAGCCCTGCGCCTTCGCCCCACTCTGTCTAGCCACCGTAGCGCCTCGCGATCACCCAGCCGAACACAATGTGGAATCCACCGAACCCGAAAGCCAGCAGCGCGTCGGCAAAACGCACCGGCGCCAACGTCGCTACCGAGCCGAGCGCCAGGAACGACATGCCCATCACCGGTACCACGCGCACGGAAAACGCGCCGCCGGATGTGATTCCCGCTCCGTAAAGCATTAGCCACATAGCTGGGATCAGTTGCCGAATGCCCTGGTGGTAGAGAACAAATGTCAACAGCGCGCCCACGAATACGGATGGCGCAACCGCAAGCACAAAGCGGCGAAAGGGCTTCGATAACAGGGGCGTGCTGCCTCTGATCGCCTTGCGATGCGAAAATACGAGCCCGATTACAAGCGCCAGGACCGCTTCTCCCATCCACACCCCGAGCCACGCCCTGGGGCTTGTGCTCAGATGCGCTGCAATTGCAGCGATGAGTGCCGTCGCTCCCATCCACATGCCGCCCTGACCTGGAACCGCTGTAAACGATCCCGCGTTTTCCATCGTGTTGCGGATGAAGCGCAGGTTGTCCATTGCCTGCACGTGCAAACCGAGAGCTTCCGCAGGTTCGGGACGAATGGGCCGGACGACCGCCATAGCCGGATTATAGGCTGTCGTGGAGAACTTTGCAATGTAAAGTTAACGGCGATTTCCGCGCTGGAGCTAACCATCGTATGACCTTATGTTGTATGCCTCTGAACATCCATCGAGCGGCCCTTACGCAAAACAAAGTATGATTTCGTCCCTCCCGCCCGGCTCGGTAAATTTCTTGTGCCATATCTTCCCGTATTGCGCGTATATATGAATTAGAGATTCATGACATGCTTGGAACCAAAATCGCAATGACAAGCATGCCGGCGTGGCGCGACGGCGAACACATCTGCGCGCTCGCGGATGGCGACCGCCACCTCGGTCATGTTGTCTACACCGGCGAATGGGAAGCATTCGACGGCATACACCCGAACGATACCGGGAATGGTTTCAGGCGCCTCGGTGCGTTTCCCGCTGTTTCCATCGCCAAGGCGGCGGTTGAGCGAGCGGTTTGTCAATCGGCGGGCCCGATGACGAAATCCGCAGCCTCAGGGATGTGGGTCTCTTAACTCTTCTTCCTCTTCTTCGGGATCGGCTTCGAACATTGCCGCCGCCTCCGCCTGTGCGGCCAGCTCCTCATCGGAAATCTGCATATCGAGAACTTCCATCGCCTGCTCTTCGAAAGCCGCCGGCACCATCAACCGGAACTCGATGCCTGCCAGCGAACCGAGCGGATTCACCACGTGCGACGGGATGGAAGCGCTCTCCAGCAACCCCCGGACCAGGTTTACTTCGTCGCCGGAAACGAACGTTCCGATCAGAACCAATCCTTCGCCGTTGCCCGGCTGCGGCTCGCCTGTCTGCCCGGCGATTTCCGGCGAGTCGTCCGTAACGTCCAGGCCCCGGCGCGAGACTTCTTCATCGAAGCATTCTCTCGCCATCTCGACAAGGTCTTCTCTGTTGGTTTCGAGAAGCGCGGCATCCGACAATAACTCGAAGTGCCGTCGAAAATCCGCTGGTGTAACTTCCACGGTTCTGTCTCCTGTTCTATACCAGCCCGCAAAGGGCCGGTCGCGGCCCTCAATTCTCGAAAGCAACAGCTTGGTTCCCGACCGCGACGCAGGCTCCGTTTTGCGGGCTGTTACTCAGGAGCCACTCGGCCGATATGAAGCGCCGCAATGCCGAACGTCAGATATTCCCACTCCACGGGCTCAAAATCCGCTTCCCTCATCATGGAAGCCAGCTCCGGCGCGTCCGGAAACTTCCTGACCGATTCCGGCAAGTACCGGTAAGCCTCCGGTGCCCCCGAAATCGCGCCACCAATCGCCGGCAGCACATTCCGCGAGTACCAGTTATACACCGCCGCGAAACTCCTGTTCGGCGGCTGCGTGAACTCGAGAATCGCCAGCGCTCCGCCCGGCCGCAAAACCCGCCGCATCTCCACCAGTCCCGCGCGATAATTCGCCAGATTACGATATCCGAACGCAATGGTAATCAGATCCAG
>JBEKTF010000273.1:0-5805 GCA_049516355.1 Bryobacteraceae bacterium
GACGGTCCACCGCCTGAGCTGTTGTTAACCGTTACCGTAACCGGCGTGGAAGTGGTGGCGTGGTTCAGTGTGTCGGTCGCGATTGCGGTCAGCGTGTGGGAGGCGTTCGTCGCCTTGGTGGTATCCCAGCTGATCGAATAGGGACCAGATCCGGTTACCGGAGCTCCCAGGTTCGATCCGTCCACCTGAAACTGCACTGAAGACATCCCTGCCGCGGCACTGGCATTGGCGCTCACCATCACAGTTCCCGACACTGTTCCACCCGTCGGGCTGGCGATGCTTACCGCAGGTGGTGGCGTAGTGTTTGAAACCGTCACCGACACTGCGGTTGAGGTTGTCTTCTGGTTCAGTGTGTCGGTTGCAATGGCGGTCAGCGCATGCGAGGCATTCGTCGCTTTGGTGGTGTCCCAGCTGATCGAATACGGGCCGGATCCCGTTATCGCGGTTCCCAGATTCGATCCGTCCAGCTGAAATTGCACTGAAGACATCCCTGCCGCTGCAGTAGCATTGGCGCTTATCGTCACTGTCCCCGAGACCGAGCCGGCCGCCGGGCTCGCGATGCTTACCACAGGCGGCGGTGAGGATGCTCCCCCCGACGCCGGGTCAAAGAATAGTGCGCCCACCACCGCGTTTTGCCCTGAGTCATAGGTGACCTGGACAATCACGTGACCCTGGACGTCCCAGACGGCGTAAACCCCACCGTGAAAGCTGGATAGCTGACGACTATCCAATACGTTGTTGGTGGCGGCGTCCAGGATCGAAATGGTCTCAACGCGACTAGTCGTGTCAAGATCCAACAGGTAAAGCGCAAGCTGATGAGTCTGCCCGTCGGTCAGGTTGATATTAAAAGTGCAACTGGTATAGGTGTAGAAAGTGGACGCGATTCGCGTCGAGGAAGTGGGAGCCGTCAACAAAGCGCGGGCGTCGACGCTGGGGTACACCCATGTGTAGGGAGTCGCTCCACTGGAACTTACGGTCGCATAAGCCGGCGGAGTGTTCGCATCGTTCGCAATGATGTAGCCATCGTGGCCGTACACGCCGGCCCAATTGCCGACGGTATTTGGATCGAGCGGCAGAAACTTAGCCGACGACGCAAGACCCGGAACGGCAGCAATGAGCAGCAACAAGACAAAATGAGAGCACAACTGTATTGCGTGCTTTCTTAACATGGCTGATGTTTTTCCTGAATGAATTGGCGAGGCGCGGCCCTTAGTCTTCGCCGTTGAGGGCGCGAAGTGAATGCGACGCCGTTATTATCAATTCGGAGACGTTTTGTGAGGTGCTAAAGCGAAGGGAGGCGGCCGCTACGGTAAAAAGCTCCTGCGGCGAACAACGAACGTTTCGCCGCAGGAGCTGTCAACCCTTGAATTCAAATCGCAGCGCGGGCCGGTGCGCCGCCACGTCAACCCTAGCTGTTTCGGACGGACTTTCTTCGGAAAGAGTACGCCAAAGAAACCATCCCCATTCCAATCAACAGGAAGGTGCCTGGCTCGGGAATCGTCGGCGGGGGGGTGATGGTCCCACATGTGGTGCCGCAGGGGGAGGTGTCGAAATTCACAACATCGTCGTTTCCACTGTTTGAACCATTTATAGTGGTGTCGACAGAGAACTGAACCCCGATTTGCTGGCCATTTTCCGCTGACGTCGGCGTGAAGTCGATAATGTCCTCTTCCCACATACCGGCTGCTGGAGCCGGCGTGAGTGTTACGGTATTGTGAGGACTGTCGCCGCCACCACCCAGAAGAGTTCCTCCAGTTCCAAAGAAATATAAGTAGGCGTTTGATATCGAGCTTGCGTTTTGACCATCGAGTGGATCGATTAAGGGCGTACCTATCCAGAGATCCAGGACGTATGTGTCATTCGAATTCCAAAGGTCGGTGGGGTCGGTGGTCATCTGCGTCATTGTCGACGCGCCTTCGATTATCGGCATTATGGCGACATTGCTGCCGTCGGGAACGCTCCCGGAGGCTAACCCGTCCGAGCCTGGCACATATTCGGCGCTAGTTGGAGCGTACGACGTGGCGCCCGGAAAGTGACCAACGGTGTTACAGGTCCAAAGATTCGGACAGCCATACACCGGGTCGGGAGCCTGATTTCCACCCTCGAATGACGAATTTGACAGTATCGCTGACAAATCGACGAACGTTGTTGCGTATGCATTTGCCGAAGCAAAGAGGCCCACGAGCGCCAAGGAAACAAGGGACAGGTATCCAAAACGTTTCCCGTATTGTTTTCCCACTGGTTTACTTCTTGTAATGGTTAGCACTTTTTTCTCCTCATCTACAACCGTACATCCACTTCTGGCCCCAAACTCCCGTTCGTACGAGCTACTCAGCGGTTCTGAGTTAACACCGTATTAACGGATACTCCCCAGAGTGGACTTGACCTAAGAATGCAACTACTCCTGAAGAGAGTCAAGTACTGTTTACGTACTATGGTTATGGTACCAGTACCGAAATAGCGGAACGTAACTCTTCGTGTCATCGATGCGGAGGAGTATCATTATTAAATAAGGAGCAGGCCTCAGTAAACTCTGGCGTCCCAGGATTTTCCCTGGCAGCCGGGTCGTTGCGCCGTTCTACTGCAGCGCCATCAATACAAAAGCCCCAAACTGGGGCGCCGTGTGTGTCGGCTCGGTCGGCACATTCCCGTTGGGTGTGGCGATCGTCAATCCAGTCATCGGTATCGTTATCGGCGTTCCGGTGTAGGTGCCGCTTGCGACCGGAGGCCCGTAATAGTTCTCAGCGTCCAATATCTGGTAACGGGTTCCCACGGAAAGCGCGCTGCTGATATCCACCGAGACGGTGGGCGCCAGGCTCCAATTGTAGATTGCGATGTTGGCCCGTCCCGTCTCGTATTTGTTGGGCTCCACGAAGGTCCAGACTCCCGCCGGAGGGTTCGGCGTGGAGGTGCTGTGCGTATCCCAGCCCGTCCAGCCCCGCCAGCCACCGAGGAAAGTGCTGGTGCCGTTGTAAGCGAAGACGCCCGTTCCATAGTACGTGTTGTTGTCCCAGAGGTAACCGCTCGGTGTACCGGCGGTGATGAAATTCATCAGGTACTTGTTTGTATACACCGTATTGTTCTGAAAAGTGATCGACGCCCAATCCTGGAACGACACCGCCTCAAACCCGCCCATGAAGTAATTGCCCTGGACCACGATATTCTGATTCGTCGCGGGCCAGCCCATCTCGTTGTACCCGAGGCCCAATGAAGGAGTGAAATAGAAATAGTTATTCAGCAGCTGCACGTTGGAAATACCGTTGGTATTGACGAAAATGACGTCATCCGCCATCGCGCTACCGCTCGAAATTCCCCCGTTGTTGAAGGAGATATTCCCCTGCACAGCCAGATTCATTTCATAGGCAGCCGCCGTTCCGTAGAACTGCATCCCATTATCGAACTGATCGAACATGATGTTGTTCGTGATGTTCATGGTCGGGGCCTGGTTCTGTACGTAGAAGCCGTGGCCGTGACCCCGGTCACTCGCCTGAAACCCATTAAAGTAAATCACGTTTCCGTAGGCTTCCGATCCCACGGCTTCCTTCCACATGGAGATGCCTACGCGGCTGTCATGGACGATGTTGTTAATGAACTTCGTTCCCGGCGCCCAGGTGTCCACGGCATCCAGAATCGCCGATCCACCGCTTGGCGTCCCGGTTCGGTCCGTCACCGAACTGGCAAACTCAAGACCCCAGAACCACACATACGCGCCCTTGGAGGGTTGCGGGTTCTGGTCGCAGCAGCCGACCTGCAGCCAGCCATCGATCGTGGCCCTCTCGCCGGGGAACTGGCGGACAACGATCGGCAGCGCCGAGGTGCCGACCAGCCTGCTGTAATAAATTCCTGAGCCGTTGCCGTACGTTCCGCCGCGGAGCCAGATCGTGTCGCCGGGCTGCACCGCCGCCGGCTGATACAGCGCCGTTTGCAGATCCCACGGATTGCCGATGCTGCCATCTCCGGTAGGAGTTCCCTGAGGGGACACGTAATGCTGGCCTGACGTCGTTGTGCCCACCACAAGCGTGATGGAGACGCTGACGGGCGATCCGCTCGCCCCCGCCGCGGTGATCACCACGGTATCGGTGTAGACGCCGTTTGCCAGCCCGGCCGTCGACACGCCTACGGACAATGTAGACGGAGCCGTTCCGGAAGTGGCCGACAGCGTTACCCAGGTCTGTGTTGCCGCAGCCGTCCAGGTTAGCGTTCCCGTCCCCGAATTGCTGATGATCACGGGTTGCGACGGTGGATCTGTTCCCGCAGTGGCGGTTGAGAACGTCATACCGGCCTGCGAAATTGTCAGGATCGCGGGCTGCGCTCTGACGTTCAGCGTCACAGTAATCGTCTGCGGCGCCGACAGCGCCCCCGGTGCGTTCACCGTGACCGTCCCCGTGTACGTTCCTACGGCCAGACCGCTCACGGAGGCTCCAATTGACAAGACCGCCGGAGCCGTACCTGAAGCAGCCGACATCGTAAGCCAGTTTTGGTTCGCCGTCGAGGTCCAGGTGAGCGTACCAATGCCGCTGTTGGTAATCGTCACCCCCTGCGCGCTCGGATTGCTTCCTCCCGCGACTGCCGCCAGCGTGAGGGCGCTTGTCGATACATTCAGCGTCGCCGGCGTCGTATTCAGGGGAGAACCTCCGAAGAACAGGCCGCTGACGACTGCGTTGCTTCCGGAGAGCTGCGTCACCTGAATCTTTATGTTGCCCTCCAGGTTCCAAACCAGATACTGTCCGGACGCAAACGGACCAATCGTGCGCGTGTCCAGGGTGACTCCGGTGTCGCTGTCGATCAAATCGATGCGCTCGGACCTTCCTTCGCTGTCGTAGTCCAATGCATACAGCGCCAGCTGGTGTGTATTGCCATCGTTCATGCTTACGTTGATGCTGAACGAACCGGATTGATACCAGGCACCAGCGACGCGGCCGCCGCTGGGAATCTCCAGCGCACGCGCATCGCTGCCGCCCCCCCACACAAACGGCTGCGCTCCCGAGCTCACCGTGACTGTTGCATATGACGGGAGGGACGCCGGCGCGCCCACGAAGGTATAGCCGTCGCCGCCATATCCATTTTCCCAGTTGCCCAAGGTGATGGTGTCCAGTTTTTCGAACAGCGTGGAACCCACGGGGGCAGCGCCTGCCGTGTCGAAGAATACCGCGCTGATGACGGCGTTCGGCCCCGATAACTGCGTTACCTGGATCGTGACGTGTCCCGTGATATTCCAAACCGGATACTGGCCTGCCGAGAACGACGTGAGGGTACGGGTATCCAGCACCGATCCCGACGAGGGGTCGATAATATCGATCCGCTCGGACCGCCCCGCACTGTCGAAATCCACCGCATACAGCGAAATCTGGTGCGTCAGCCCATCGGTCAGGTTCAAGTCGTAACTAAATGACCCGCCCGCATACCAGGTCGCTGCGAGCCGGTTTCCTGAGTTTGGCACATCGAGCGCCCGCGCATCGCTGTTGCTCCCGCCCCAGGTAAAGATAAACGCGCCATTCACGTTCAGCAGCGCGTACGAAGGAATATTCGGCGGCGACTCGATGATGTCGTAGCCATTCGCGCCGTAGACATTTGGAGAATTGCCCTGCGTTGTCGTGTCTAATTTAATAAACGACACCGCTGGACCGCTTGCTGCAGGATTGATCGTCAACGTCACGCCCACAGTCTGCGGCGAACCGCTGACTCCCGCGGCGGTGATTGTCACCGTGTCTGTATAAGTGCCGACCGAAAGTCCGCTCGTCGAAACGTTCAATCCCAAACTGTAGGGCGCCGTTCCAGAGGACGCTGAAAGGGTCAACCAGGAAC
>JBEKTF010000274.1:0-5800 GCA_049516355.1 Bryobacteraceae bacterium
GCATGGCACGCCCCGTGCCTGACGATTTTCCCATCGTCTGTCTGGGTGGTTCGGCCGGTAGCCTGAAGGCGTATACGGAAGTGGTCCGGGAGATTCCACCGGACGCGGGTATTGCCGTGGTCGTCGTCGGCCACTTACGGCGAGGACCCACCAACTTGCCGCGGATCCTGGCGAGGCACACCTCGATGCCGGTCGATCTGATTACCTCCGGTCTGAAGGTCCAGCCCAATCGCGTTTATGTCATTCCTCCCAATCGGGAGCTGAGGGTGCGCGACAGCGCGTTTTACTTGAGTCCCCGGCCGGAAAAGCGTGGCTGGCCGAAGGCGATTACCGTGTTTCTGGAATCGCTGGCCCTCCAATGGAAAGGAAAACCCGTCGCTGTGATTCTCTCCGGCCTTGACTCGGACGGGGTCGAAGCATTGCCGGCCATCAAAGCCGTCGGGGGCATCACGTTTGCCCAGAAGATCGGCACGGCTGAACAGCCGGCTATGCCGACGCAGGCGGTCGAAACGGGCTGCGTGGATTTTGAACTGACGCCGATTGAAATTGGTCGTGAACTGGGGCGAATCGCTCGCGCGAGCCCGGAAGTCTCGAATTTACCGCACAATCTACCGGAAGGCTTACTGGGGCCGGTCGAGCCTTCCGAACCCAAAGCGACGGTTTTTCCCATCGTGGGAGTCGGCGCGTCCGCGGGCGGTCTCGAAGCATTCACGCTACTCCTTGAGCACTTGCCCGCCAATACAGGCATGGCGTTCGTGCTGGTACAGCATCTCGATCCAACGCATGAGAGTCAGCTACCGGACATTCTCTCCCGAAAATCGGCGATGCCCGTGCGTGAGGTTTCCGGCCCCACCCTGGTGGAACCCGATCATGTCTATGTAATACCCGCGGGGAAGAATCTCACCATCTCCGGCGGTATCCTGCAGACCGTACCGCGTCCCGAACCAGGCGCGCGCAATATGCCGATAGACGCTTTTCTGGAGGCTCTCGGGAAGGATCGGCAAAATGGGGCGTTCGCGGTGATCCTTTCAGGAACCGCCTCCGATGGGACTCTCGGCGCCCGCGCGATCAAAGCGGAGGGCGGGATCACCTTCGCCCAGGAACCCGCTTCGGCAAAATTTGAAGGCATGCCCCGAAGCGCGATCGCTTCCGGGGTCGTCGATTTTGTCCTGTCGCCGGAAGGCATCGCGAAGCAGTTGACGGAACTATCCGGTCATTCCTACCCGCACGCCGAGCGGGAACAGGTAACCGCTCCCGCCATAAGGGACGCCCGGAATCTCAATCGCATCTTCGTGCAATTGCGCGCCGCAACCGCCATCGATTTCACGTACTACAAGCACAATACGATCCTGCGGCGCATCAAACGCCGCATGGCTCTTCATAGCATCGAAAGCCTCGAAGAATACGCGCGCCTGGTGGAGCAGGACCGCGCGGAAGCGATCGCCCTCGCCCAGGATTTTCTGGTGAACGTCACCTCTTTCTTTCGCGAGCCTGAAGCGCTTCAGACGATGCGCGAAATAATCTTCCCCACCTGGCTCGATGGAAGATCGCGCGGCGACCCGATTCGGATCTGGATTCCCGGGTGCTCTACCGGCGAGGAGGCTTATTCACTAGCCATCGCATTGACGGAGTTTCTTGAAGAGCACGCCGCCCACCCGGGCGTTCAGCTCTTTGCCACCGACCTCAGTGAATCCGTCATCGAGAAAGCACGGGCCGGCGTTTATCTGGAAAACGCGGTAAGCGGTGTCTCGCCGGAGCGGCTGGAGCGGTTCTTCGTAAGGAGTGACCGTGTCTATCAGGTCAGGCAGGCCATCCGGGATCTCTGCGTCTTCGCGCGGCACGATGTCACGCGGGATCCACCGTTTTCAAAGATGGATCTCGTCAGCTGCTGCAATTTGCTGATCTATCTGGGTCCCGTGCTGCAAAAGAAGGCGTTGTCTCTGTTCCATTACGCGCTCAAACCCAATGGCTTCCTCGTGCTGGGAAGCTCGGAATCGGTCGGAGTATTTTCGGAATCCTTCGAAACAATAGACCGGAAATACAAGATCTTCTCCAAAAAAGGAAACTCTGCCCGCCTGAACTTCGGTTCTCTGCAGGAAAACATCCCTGTGGAGATGGTGGCCAGGCAGCGAATTCCGGGTGAGAGATCGAGTCCCGCGACGAGCGTCCAGAAAGAAGCGGAACGGATGCTCTTAGCCGAGTATGCGCCGGCGTCGGTCATCATCGACGATGCCATGCACGTCCTTCAGGTGAGAGGGCAAACGGATCGCTATCTGCAGGTCCCGCAAGGGGCTCCCAATACGCACCTGACCCCCATGGTGAGGCCCGGTTTGCTGGCGGGATTAAAGTCGGCCGTCGAACGGGCGCGTAAACAGAATTCGTCCGCGAGCGAGAAAGGGTTGCGAATAAAAGAGAACGGAAATTTCCGCATGGTCGATGTGCGGGTATCGCCGATTCGGGCCTTGCACGACGAGGAACGCTGTTTTCTCGTACTGTTTGAAGATTCGGCGGAGGAAAAACGGCCGGCTCAAAAACCCGCTCTGAAACCAGCTCTGAAAAACGACAAGCGGGGAAAGGCCGGTGAGCAGGCGATGGAGCGATTGCAACAGGAAATCGCGCGCCTGGAGTACGAACTTACCGGCACCCGGGACTATCTCCAGTCGATCATTGAAACCCAGGAGGCCGCCGCCGAGGAGTTGCGATCCGCCAACGAAGAAGCGCAGGCTAATAACGAAGAACTGGATACGGCCAAGGAGGAATTGCAGGCCTCTAATGAAGAACTGACCACGGTCAATGAGGAGCTGCGAATCCGGAACGCCGAGCAGAACACTTCGAACAGCGATCTTCGGAAGCTGCTCGAAAGCATCAACGTTCCCCTCGTCATGGTCGGGAAGGATCTGCGCATCCGGTGGTTCACGGCTGCGATGGAACCAGTGCTGAACCTGCTTCCGAACGATCAGGGAAGATTAATCACCGATCTTCATTCCACACTGATTCCGGACTTCATGGAGATGCTGGTCCGGGCACTCGCAGGCAGCCAGGAGAAAAACGTCGAGTTTCAGCGCCCCGGCGGCGGCTGGCTGTCGCTGCGAATCTTGCCTTACCGGGGGCCCGAAAACACCATCGATGGCGCTATCGCCACGCTGATCGACATCGACGATCTCAAGCGCGCGCGGGATTTCGCCGAAGCCGTCGTCGAGACCGTACGCGAGCCGCTGGTTGTTCTGGATGCAAACTTGCAGGTCAGAACGGCGAACGAAGCGTTCTATAAGATATTCCAGCTTCAGAAACAGGAAACCGAAGGCCGGTTATTCTACGAGATCGGAAATGGCCAGTGGAACATCCCGAAACTAAGAGAGCTTTTGACAGATCTTCTGCCGAAACAATCCGCGCTGAAGGATTTCGAGGTCGAGCACCAGACCCCCAATCAGGTGGGGCCGAAAACCATGATGCTTAACGCCCGTGAAATTCGTCAGCAAGATGGTGAGCGGATGATATTGCTCGCCATCGACGACATCACCGAGCTCCGGCGGTCGACCGAAGAACTTCGCCGGACCAATGAAGATCTGAAGCAGTTCATCTTTGCCGCAACGCACGATTTGAAGGAGCCGCTGCGGATGATCGTCTCCCACACTCAGCTGCTCGCCGGTAAGTACGCCGACAAGCTGGATAGTACGGATGCCTTGTCTATTCAGTATGCCGTTGAGGGAGCCCTGAGACTGGAGGCCCTGATTTCGGGGCTTCGCGAGTTCTGGGAGCTGAGCGAGCGTGCCGAAGAAAAACGCAAACCGGTCGATTGCAACGCGGTGCTGAAGAAAGTCTTGCTGAATCTTGAAGCATCGATCACCGAGACGAATGCAAAAATAACCGTTGACCCGCTGCCGTCCGTGATGGCGTCGGAGGACACGCTCATTGAGTTGTTTCAGAACCTCCTCGCCAACGCTTTGAAATACCGATCGAAGGAACCGCCGGTTATTCATGTCTCGGCGTCGAGGGAAGGCGCTGCATGGGTGTTCTCCGTGCGCGACAACGGCATAGGTATCGATAGCCAGTATGCACGCCAGATATTCGGTGTGTTCAAACGCCTTCATCCTCCGGACAAGTATCCCGGGACCGGAATCGGCCTCGCAATCTGCCAGAAGATTGTGGAGCGCTATGGAGGCCGGATCTGGTTGGAATCATCGTCACCCGGCCAGGGATCCGAATTCAGGTTTTCTATTCCGTCATGAGGTCAGGATATGAGGAACGACGCTTCAGCAAAGCCGCGTATAGTGCTCATCGAAGATAACCCCTCGGACGTTTATCTGATGGGATTTGCCCTTGAGCAGAGCGGCCTGGTATTTGAATTGACGAACTTTCAAAGCGGCGCCGACGCTCTGCCGATCCTCTGCCCGGATGCGGGTTCGGAACAGAATCCGGACGATCTTCTCACTCCCGACCTGATTCTGCTGGACCTCAATACCCCGGGCCCCGACGGCTTCGAGGTTCTTGCCAGAATCAAGTCGAACGCCGAACTCGCCGGCGTGCCTGTGGCGATTATCACCTCGTCGGAATCTCCCGCCGACAAGCGACGGGCCAAGCTCCTCGGCGCCACCATGTATATTCAGAAGCCGACGCAACTTACGGCGTTTATCAACGATGTGGGGAACGCCGTCAAAATGTTGCTGGCCCTCGGAAAACCCGCCGCCCGAAGCGCAGCCTAGTTTCGCCGGACCGACAATCCGACGAGAAGGCCTGCGGCAATTCCGACGCACAGAGTAACCCCGGGGCTGCGTTGCATGACGCGACGCACTGCGCCCAGAGGATCATAGCTTCGGATGTGCTTCGCGGTGGAATCGAGGCGCGTCGCCGCCGCTTCCGCCATATTGTCGATAGCATCGATCCCGCGCGCCGCGGTGGAACGCACCGTGGATGCTGCGTGGTCGAGCGACTCAGCCGCCTCCTGCCGTACGTGGTCGATTTTGTCCTTCAGGGCTTCTGCTATGTGCAGAGCTTGCCCGGTTGAATGCAGATCCTGTTTCATCTTTGTCGCCTCCCATTGTTGTATGCACGCGAGTTACCAACAGGCGCTCATCTGCCAGGGCGGAGCGGGATCGGGAGGAATGTCGACATTCGGTTCCGGAGCATACAGAGATCAGCGCTGACTACGACGCCGGATGGAATTTGTTTCCGAACTTTTCGGCGGTTCCGCGATCACGATCTCGAGCGTCGGAAGCACGGATCGCCGTGGAGAAGCCGCTTCACCGCCGGCAAATTCACGAGAGAAATAGACGGCGGGCAGGCACCAAGTCTGCGAGTACCCGAATGGAGCGCAACGAGGCCCGATCGAGCCCATGCCCGTGAAGCAGCCGAAGATCCTGATCGTGGACGATAGCGCGACCATTGTGGAACTGCTGGATGGCTTGCTTCGCGCCGAAGGCTTTCTCACCGTCACCGCGAGTAACGGGCATGCCGCACGCCTCATGGCTCGGACCGAACGTCCGGATCTTATCCTTCTCGACGTAATGATGCCGGGTGAAACCGGCTTCGAAACCTGCGCCGGCCTAAAGTCGGACCCGATTACCGCCGATACTCCTATCATCTTTCTTTCCGCGCTGGATGACGTGAAGAACAAAGTGAAAGGGCTGCAGATCGGTGGGGTCGATTACGTGTCGAAGCCGGTGCACGGCGAGGAGGTATTGGCGCGAGTGCGCGTGCACCTCCGCATCAGCGAGAACAACCGCACCATCGCGAGCGGACATCGCGCGAGTTTACAGGAACTGCGCGAAGCGCAACAGGCGATACTGGTGCGTCCCGAAGA
>JBEKTF010000275.1:0-5771 GCA_049516355.1 Bryobacteraceae bacterium
GCCCGCTACTGTGAACTTCGAACTCAAAGCCACCCAGGCGGCCGCTCCCGGCGCCCCCGCGCCCCCGGCGGATAAGGGCATGTCGAAGGAGCAGAAGGAACAATACGAACAAGCCAGCAAAGTTCGCGAAGCTCAGATTGCCAAGAACAAAGAATTGAACGACTCTTTCCAGGCCGGCAGGCAAGCGCTGGAAGCTAAAATGTACGACCAGGCGATCGAAAATTTCCTCAAAGCCTCGACCGTCGATGACAAACAGGTGGCTGTGTGGAGCAATCTGGCCGACGCCTACGTGGGAGCGGCGGGGCAGAAGCCGGCCGAAGCAGCGGCGCTCTATGACAAGGCCTTTGACGCCTTCCGGAAAGCGATCGAACTCCAGCCTGCCGACGCCGCCTATTACAACAACTTCGCGCTCGCTCTCGCCAAGGACAAGAAGTTCGACGATGCGAAGGCCAATCTCGACAAGGCCGTGCAACTCGATCCGCCCGGCGCGGGCAAGTATTACTACAATATGGGCGCGCTGCTCGTAAACAGTTCGCAGAACGACGCGGCCTGCGACGCATTCAAGAAGGCCACCGAGGGCGATCCGAAATATGCCGATGCCCAGTATCAATACGGGGTGTGCCTGGCGGCCAAGGCGACTGCCGATTCCTCCGGAAAGATCGTCGCGGCTCCGGGGACCATCGAGGCTCTGCAGAACTATTTGAATCTGAGTCCGGATGGCTCGTTCGCGGGCGCCGCGAAGGAACTGATCTCGCAGCTCGGTGGCACTGTGAACACAAAGTTCAGTAACCCCAACGCACCGGCGACCAACAAGAAGAAGTAAGCCGCCCGCACGGCAGCGCGCGATAAAAGACGGCGCGGTAAAAGAGGCGCAGGGCGCCTCGAGGTTCATGTTCGCTTTCATCGAAAGACTGATCCTGTTCATGATCGTGATTTCCGCGATCCGGTCGGCGATCCGTTTTGTGCAGGGGATGGGAAGCCGGTTGGGCACCCAGCCGCGCCCGCGAGCGAACTATTCGGCGGGAGCCCCGTCCGCGACCATGCTGCAACAGGATCCCGTGTGCGGGACTTACGTCGCGATCGATTCTTCGCTGAAGAGGATCATGGACGGAAAAGTGGTGCACTTCTGCTCGGCCGAGTGCCGGGATAAGTATCGCGCCTGAAATACGGATGTTCGCTTGATTGACGGTGTTAGACTGACTCAGTCGGTGGATTCGTCGCCCGCCGCTTTGCTTATCCGGCGTAAACCCGCTCTTGCGTAACCTGCCAATCGATCACCTGTTTTCGGACCTGACTCGCCACCCGGCGTTTCAGTCCCTTGCCGCCCGAATTGCCAGCGCGGAATCCGGTATTGGCTCTTTGCGCCTTTCCGGGCTCACGCTGACAGCCAAAGCAGTCTACGCCGTTCTGCTGCATCATGCGACCGGACGTCCGCAACTGATTGTGGTGGATGGCAACAAGCAGGCGGAGGCGCTCTACCCGCTGCTCCAGACCTTCGCCGGGCTGGTTTCTTCCGGTGACGGGGGATCTGCAAGCGTCCCTTTGCTGCTGCCTGCCCTCGACGTGCTGCCCGGCCAGAACATGTCGCCGCATGCCGAGATTCTCTCGATGCGGGCAACAGCGCTCTCGCAACTCGCAAACGGCAGCACGGGGATTACCCTCGCGCCGATCGCGGCCGCGCTCTCGCGCACCGAAGCCCCTCATTACTACCGCCAGTTGACGCAAACGCTCCGGGTGCATGACGAAGTGCCGCTCGACGATCTCGCGGCGCATCTCGAAAGCGTGGGCTACGAACGGCGCGATCCCGTGGAAATGGTCGGCGAATACTCCATCCGCGGAGGCATTCTCGACGTATTTTCGCCGGAGCAAACGCAGCCCGTGCGCATCGAGTTTTTCGGCGACGAAATCGAATCCATCAGAAGATTCGATCCCGAGTCGCAGCGTTCGATTCACAAGTTGAACGAGTGCGTACTTCAGCCCCTCACGGAGTTTCAGAAATCGCGCCCGCTGCTCGCCGAGCTCGCAAACCATCTGCGCGAGGCGGGCTTACGCGGCCGCGACCTGCCTGCGAACGGCGATGCGTTCTCAGGGTGGGAATTGTTGTTGACTGCCGTACGCCCGCGCAAGTCTTCTCTGCTCGAGTTCTTCGACAAGCCGTTGATCCTGATCGACGAGCCGGAAGCGACAAAATCCGCTGCAGACCGTCTGTGGACGAGGCTGCGGGAAACAGGCGATGCGACCAGGGTCGATCCCGCATCGGCGATGCTCGACTGGGATGAGTTCCTGGGTCTGACGGCCGATCGCAGCGTGCTTGAGATGCGGCAACTCGACATTGGTGAAATTGGCCAGGTCTCCTCGCAGACGGAGGGGGACACCTTTCACATTTCCACCCGGCCCTCGATGGCGTTCCATGGCAATCTGCAGGTGGCCATCCGCGAGGCGAAAACGTTGCTGGAGTCCGGCAACCGCCTGGCGTTTTTCGCGCCCACGTCGGGCGAAGTGGAACGCCTTGCCGATGTCTTCGGCGAATACGCGGTTCCTTATCAGATCGACCTGCGCGGGGAGAGGGTTCCCGAGTATCTGCAGCAGCGCTCGCAGTCGCTGAACGCGGGAGTGGCGTTGATCCGCGGCGATGTCGCCCGCGGGACCGTGTTCGGCGGTTCAGGAGATGACGCCGGGCGCCTCGCCCTCTTCGGCGCTGAAGACCTCTTCGAATCGCCCGATACCGTCGCCAAGCCCGGAAAATCTCACCTCGGAACGTTTTCGGCCGATCAGTTCGATTTGAAGGCCGGCGACTATGTGGTCCATGTGGAGCATGGAATCGGTCAGTTCCTTGGCATTCGGGAAATCCCGCAGGGCGATACCAAAGGCGATTACATGCTGATCGAGTACGCCGGCGGCAACAAACTCTACGTGCCGCTTTCGCGCATGGATCTCGTCCAGCGATTCAGGGGCGAAGGTGAAGCCAAACCGGTTCTCGACAAGATGGGCGGGGCTACGTGGAACCGCACCCGGACACGCATCAAAACCAGAATGCGCGACATGGCGGAGGAGCTTCTCAAGCTCTACGCCGCGCGCAGACTGGCGCCGGGGTTCTCGTTTTCGGCCGACAGCAACTGGCAGCGCGAATTCGAAGACGCCTTCGAGTTCAGCGAAACGCGCGATCAGAAAACGGCGATCGCCGATATCAAGCGCGATATGGAGAGTCCGCAGCCGATGGACCGGCTGCTCTGCGGTGACGTCGGTTATGGCAAGACGGAAGTCGTGATGCGCGCCGCGTTTAAAGCCATGGGCGATGGCAAGCAGGTCGCCGTGCTCGCACCCACCACCGTGTTGTGCTTTCAGCATACCCAGACCTTCAAGAAACGGTTTCAGCCATTTCCGGTGCGGATCGAAATGCTCAGCCGCTTCCGCAGCGCCAAAGAAATCAAGGCCGTCCTGGACGACATTGCCGAGGGCAAAGTCGACCTCGTGGTGGGCACGCACCGGCTATTTTCCAAGGACGTTCATTGGAAAGATCTCGGGCTGGTCATTATCGATGAAGAGCAGCGCTTCGGCGTGAAGCACAAAGAGCGGCTGAAGGAAATCTGCAAAGGGATCGACGCCATCGCCATGAGCGCGACGCCCATCCCGCGCACGCTGCACATGTCACTGCTCGGGTTGCGCGACCTGTCCGTGATCGAGACGCCGCCCAAAGACCGTCTCGCGATTCAAACCGTCGTCGCGCCGTTTTCTCCGGATGTGATCAAATCCGCGATCGAACTGGAACTGGCGCGCGGCGGGCAGATTTATTTCGTGCACAATCGAATCGATTCGATCTGGCAGCGGGCCGCCATGATCCAGGAAATGTTTCCCGAGGCGCGCATCGGCGTGGGACATGGCCAGATGCCGGAGGCCGCGCTCGAAAAGGTGATGCTGCAGTTCATGCGTCACGAGTTCGACGTATTTGTTTCGACCACCATCGTCGAGAACGGGCTCGACATCCCCCTGGCCAACACAATCGTCATCGAGAATGCCGAACGATACGGTTTGTCCGAGCTGTACCAGCTGCGCGGGCGCGTGGGCCGGTCGAATCGGAGAGCGTATTGCTACTTGTTTGTCGAACCGGATTCGGAACTGACGGAAGTCGCGCGCAAAAGGCTGGCAGCGTTAAAGGAGTTCAGCGATCTGGGCGCCGGATTCAAAATCGCGGCGCTGGATCTGGAACTGCGCGGCGCGGGCAATCTGCTGGGCGGCGAACAGCACGGTCACATCAACGCGATCGGGTTCGATATGTACGTGCGGATGCTCGAGGACACGGTCCGTGAGCTGCGGGGCGAGGAAGTGGCGCCGGAGATCCATTCGTCGCTCAATCTCGGCCTCGATCTGCGAATCCCGTCGTCGTATATCGCGGATGAGAACCAGCGGCTGCGCGCTTATAAGCGGATCGCGCAGGCGGTCGATCTCGCCGAGCGGGAGAAAGTGGAGCAGGAACTCGCCGACCGCTACGGGCCGGTACCCGATGAGGTGCGGCACCTTTTGACCTACTCCGGTATCAAGACGGCTGCGGAAAAGATCGGCATCGAAGCCATCGATCGGCGTCACTCCGTGCTCAATGTGAAGTTTCACGAAGAGACGCGGGTGGAGGGAGAAAAGTTAATGGCTCTGGTAAGCGGGACGCCGGGAGCGCAATTTACGCCCGCGGGTGTTTTGCGATTGCCGGTAGACGGAACCGGAACTCCGGCGGCCATCCTCGAGTTGATTGAAAAAAAGCTGATCTTGCCTTTGACTTGATCGAAGAGATTCCCGGAGTTTCCCCAGGACTGGCGGAGAGGGTGAAGCGGGAAGCCGCGCCGGGAGTAGCCGGGGCGATTCAGACGCCTGTCAGAGGAAAATGCGGAGCTAACGGCGGATGGCTTTCCGGGCGCGGCCGAGCTAAGTTTCGTTTTTCCGCCTGCAATCCCTTTTTTCAATTCCCGCGCTGTACAGCTGGAAGAGTACTCGGCGTGTGTAGAAACTCAGTGGGGAATTCGGCTGGCGCAGGAAAGTAAAAATATGATAAATACCAAGGACTTTCGCGAAAATCTTTCGGCTTAACCAGGCCTTCCTTGCGTTTTTTCGCACACAATTTATGTCATTAAACGCAGGAAATATGGTTCTCCAGACGTTTAAAAGTGTATTATTGTGGTGCTTCATGTGCTTTAATCAATGTGAGCCGGGAAGTTTGATTGGCAGTTCCAAATCACGAGTCCCGATTACAGCGTGCCGCTGACTGGCTCCGCTTGGCCCAGGTTTAAAGAGGACATGTTCTCCTGGGGATTTGATAACTCCATGATTTAGGGAAGAAGTATTCGGCAGAGTTCGGCAAAAAACGCACGGCCCGACAAGGCAGGGGAGTGGGAAATTGATCGGCGATGAGTGAACCGATCGCATTGATCTCGACGAGGAGAGCAGAAATGCCGGATCATGGCGAGAAGCGCGTACGTAAGGTGGCGAGGGCACACGTTGTGCCTGTGAAGCCTACGGTGGCGCGACGCAGGCGTAAGCCCGGCCCTGCGAGTTCGCGAAACTTCGAGACTTTGCTCAGTAAAATGGAAGTGGGTGATGCCCAGCGATTCAGGCGGTTGCTCAAGGAAAATGCGGATCTAAGACGGATCATCCGCAAGCTGACTTCTGCTTATCCGGTTGACTCAGCAAGCCCCAATACATAGTGTGGATGGGTGCCGAGGCCGTCGTTTCCCAAAACACTGCGGCAGTTTCAAAGCGACTTCGCCACCGAGGAAGCCTGCCAG
>JBEKTF010000276.1:0-5541 GCA_049516355.1 Bryobacteraceae bacterium
GCGAGTCTCCGGCGCCAGCTAAGATGTTCCTGGCACGCCCCTGCGTTCAGCCGTTCTCGTATTCCATCAGACCAACCGACGACGAATGAACCTGCGTCAATGAATACTCGGACGGGCTCCTATGGAAATAAGAATCAAGGGTTCCTCATCCACAACCAATACTGAAATCGGGTTCACTGAAGTAGTCAATGCATCCATCAAACACCTGCTGTATCCAGCTTAAAGAAATTGAGAATTTTCGCAAACGTGAACTGTGCTACCCGTATCGGCTACAAGTTAGCTACTGATGTGTAAACTTAAGTTAATTTGCGAAGAAAAGCGAATGTCAACGGAGTAAGCGCCAAAGACCTGATGAATTCCTGCATTCGCAGCTCGCTCACTCAAATGAGCCGCGTGATGTCCACAAATATCGTAGGATATTCTGCGGCGCGCCTCACCTTCACTTGCATTATCAGGTGCCGGGAGTGGGAAAGGACTTGTCTGCCGCCCATACGTAGCGAGGCATCCAAAGGGCACGAAAAGCGGTAACAGTCTACTTTTTCACCACCACGGTATTCGTGCCATCAATGTAGCCCACGTACTCGGCGCCGGCGGCCGCGGCCACACTTTTGGACTTTTTGGCGCCGGTGTTCACCGGGCGTTTGGATGACCCGTCGCGACGCGCAGCCTGCGTCGCCCGTATGGTCACCTTCTGACCATCCACGGCGTTGACTCTCTCGAGACGGAAAGTCATTTTGCCCCCGATGCCAAGGATTTTCTTCTTCGCGCCATCGACGATGACGCCGATCGCCTCCGCGCCCCTGGGGATGACCACTGTATCCTCCACCCGAACGTCGTCCGTGGCCTTGAATCGAATAGCATCTCCTTCCGTGGCGTCGCTCGGGATATCTTCCACCAGGGTCAGGCGGATGGGCAGGGCGTCGCCGAGGACGACCGGCACGGCTGTTGGGGTTGGGAACCGCGGCACGCCGGAAGTCCTCGCTATGGTCTTGCCGGTGGCGAGCTCTGCCTTGGGGTTGCGCATGACCTCGATGACGGCGGCGGGCGTACCAGCTTTGCTGAGCCGGATCACTTCAGCGGCGGAGAGGTTGAAATTCGTCTTCGAAGCCCGAATCTGGCTGATGATCACACCAGGCGCAACCTTTGCCTCTACCATCTCGAGGATGTTTTCGTTGGTGAGGGTCCCTTCCGATTGTGGAGCAGGTGCAGCAGGCGGCGGCAGTTGCGGCGGCTGTGCAGCCGACGGCGCGGACCGGTGCCGGGTCATCCACCAGTACCCGCCACCACCCGCGGCGACGGCCAGGAAAACGAAGGCGGCAGTGACAGCCAGTGCCTTCGAAGCACGCGACCCGGCTGGCGGCGGAGGCACAATCCCTCTCACCGTTCTCACCGTTGGCACGTCATAGAGCGCACCGGAATCGGACTGGCGCTTCAGCGCGGCCAGCGCAGCCTGTACTTCCCGCATCGACTGGAAGCGCTGGTCCGGATCCTTTCTGAGGCACCCCACGACGATCCGCTCGAGTTCGGACGGCACAGCGGGCGCTAGCTTCACGATGGGCTGGATGTCGTCCCGAAGTACAGCTAAGAGCGTCGAGATGGTGGAGTTCCCCCGGAAGGCGCACCGGCCGGTCAACATCTCATAGAGGACCGCGCCAAATGAGAAGATGTCCGAGCGAGCGTCGAGCTTCCTGCCCTCGGCTTGCTCCGGTGACATGTAGTTCACGGTTCCCATCATGCCGCCTTCAACCGTCAATGGCGCCTCGATCCGGGTGGCGGTTTCCGCGGTATCGTCGACAGGGGTTCGGTCGATAAGTTTGGCAAGACCGAAGTCCAGCAGCTTCACCAATCCGCTGCCGCTTACCATGACATTAGCCGGTTTCAGGTCGCGATGGATGATTCCCGCGTCGTGCGCGGCGCAGAGAGCATCCGCCATCTGACAGGCGTACTGGATCACTTCCGGGACTCGCAGGCCGTCTTTGGGAATGAGTTCGAGCAAGGTCTTGCCGACCACATACTCCATCACCAGGTACTGGGTATCGCCATCAGAAACGATGTCGTAGATCGTGATGATGTTGGGGTGGTTGAGTGCAGAAGCAGCCTGTGCCTCATGGACGAAGCGGCGGCGTCGCTCCGGATCGGCGGACATGCCGGCGGGCAGCACCTTCATGGCGACGAACCGTTTTAAACGGGTGTCCCGAGCTTTGTATACCTCACCCATGCCGCCAGCGCCGAGTTTTTCGACAAGTTGATACTGCAGAACGGTTCGACCAACCATGGGGTGTCGGGACGGACGTGATCATACCACGCGCACGTCGGGCGTCCAGGCCTTATGAATCCACCGCCCGCCGGCGGCAGATCGAATTTCTCAGCTATCAGGCGCGCGAGCGGGCGTTAAGGAACGACATCGGTAGCCGACCGGGTGGACGTCACAGCGGATGTACGACGATCTGGGCAGGGGTCCATCATTCTCATTGTCGGAAATCGCTCGCATCTCTGACATTCAGATAAGCGATGAGTCGGACATCTCGCGCGTATCGAAGCGGGGCCAGGAGATCTGTTTCGCCTGCATGCAGCCCTGCATCGCGGGAGCGTGGCTCCACATGATGCCCGCGAGCATGTCCGGAGTAAACCCGCGATCTATAATGACAGCGGGCAAAACAATGATCTTGACACCGGGGTCCACCTTCTGTAGCGTCTACCGAGGAGATCGTGCATGAAATCGAAGATGCTCACCGCGGTAGGAGCTATTGCGCTGGCGGCCACTTTCGCCGTGCCAGCGCTATTCCATAAAACGGCTGCAGCGGCGGGAGGAGTGCCCAGGTTCGAGCCTGACCCGTACTGGCCCAAGCCGCTTCCGAATAACTGGATATCAGGCGGTATCGGGGGAATCTATGTGGATTCTCAGGACCACATCTGGGTCGCCAACCGCCCCAAAAGCGTGGACAAGGCCGTGAAAAATGCCGCGCTGAATCCGCCACAAGGGGACTGCTGCATCCCTGCGCCTCCGGTTCTGGAGTTCGATATGCAAGGGAACCTCATCCAGGGATGGGGCGGGCCCGGTAAGGGCTACGATTGGCCCGACAACGAGCACGGGATGTTCGTCGATTACAAGGGTAATGTCTGGATCGCGGGCAGCGGGCGCAACGACAGCCAGATCCTGAAATTCACGCATGATGGAAAATTCCTGCTGCAGATCGGCCACCATGGGAAGAGCGGGGGAAGCAACGATACCGAGAATCTGGGTAAAGCCGCGGCCCTCACGGTGTATCAGAAGACCAACGAGGTGTTCGTTGCCGACGGCTACGCAAACCGGCGGGTCATCGTTTTCGATGCCGACACCGGCGCCTACAAACGGCACTGGGGGGCGTACGGAAACAAGCCGGACGACAAAGCTTCCAACGAGCGCACCTTCGAGGGCCGTGGGCCGGAGCAGTTCAACCTGCCACACGGAATTGCAATTTCCAACGACGACCTGGTATATGTGTGCGATCGCGATAACAACCGTATTCAAGTGTTCCGGCCCGACGGCACGTTCGTGAAGGAAGGATTTATCGAGAGGAATACCCGTGGGGAATTTGGCACCGCGTTCGATGTCGCATTCTCCCCTGACAAACAGCAGAAGTTCCTTTACGTGCCGGACGGGTCCAATGTCAAGGTGCAGATTCTGAACCGGCAGACTCTGGAAGTGGTGGGTTGGTTTGGCGGGCACGGCGGGCGGGGCACGTACGACTTCTACCGCGTCCACAACATAGCCAGCGATTCGAAGGGCAACATATACCTGGGCGAAGGGGTCGGGCAGCGGCTTTACAAGTGGAGCTATAAAGGCATGTGATGGTGGCACTCCAGGGGTGAGCGGGAGCGGCCATGGGCGGCTTATTTCTTCAGCCCTCGGTCCAGTTCTGCACCAGGGTCCGATGCGGGGCTCCATTCCGCTCGAGCGGAAGAGCAGTGAGAATGCGCTGCCCGTCGGCCGAACGGTCCGCTAGCTGTCAGCAGCTACCGGCAAAAACGCCGTCAAGCCGCAGCCAACTGTTCCTTTTCGGAGCGTCGGGCAAAGGTGACCAAGCGGGCCTCGCCGTCCTTTCCGTATCCACAATAACCAGATAACGCCCCGACCACGCCGTCGCCTCACGGTCTTTCGGCAGGACCCGGAATGTTTTCCCCTCTACCATCGCGGTTTCATAGTCGGCGTCGAGGATCCCGTAGTGATCGAGGAAAACATCAAGGGTCGCAGGAATCCGGATACATCCTTTCGATAGAGCTGTACCCAAACGGTTTTCGAGGAGATCGGGGTCCGTGGCATGCATCTGCAGTCGCATCGTACCTTCGCCGCCACGCCCCCATCCCCTTACAGCCTGCTGCCAACCGAAATCGAAGACCCGTCTGCCCTTGATCCCGTAACCCCGTATCCCGTTTTTATTGCGCGTCCCCTCCGCGCGGAAGTCGAGGTTGTCGATAGTGTGCTCGAACACGCCGGTTGGCGTCTTGAAGTGATCGAAACTCCCCGGCTTACCGGTGGAAACCGGAGAAGCGCCTATAAAATGAACCGCCCTCTCGGCGGACATCCAGTAGATCATCACCGCCTGCACAAACCTGCTGCGGTCCACCAGCACGAAATACTGCGCAGCGGTGATGTTCTTTTCCGCGACAGTCTTCGCCAGGAGGTTCCCGTAGGCCGCCTGCTCCGCCTCCGGCATACTCAATCGCCGGTCGACTTCCGCTGCATACGCACGGGACAACCCGGTGCCGTCATTCGCGCCGAAGCAGAGGACCGCTGGCAGCAGACAGGCGAGCGCAAGCGCAGTTCGCATCAAAAGTCTCAGTGCATTCAGTCTGCCACCTTTCGACGGCACCTCAAAACTGGCTGCGGCGGCCCAGTCCGGATCGGATCGGCAGTTTTCGCGAGAGAGCACTTTCGCGCCACCGGGTCTGCCGGAGATGAAATACTTGGAAGCCGAAGGAACAACCCAGGGTGCAGACGATGACACGGCGAGAGATGAACTCCGTGAGTTTACTCGTAATTGGTTGGGCCGCGGTGTGGGTGGCGTCAGACAGAGCGGTGGCAGGACCTGTTCCGCGCATCGTCCACACGCTGCACGGAACGGTCGTTGCGGTTGACGCCATTGCCCAAAGCCTCACCGTGCAGGCCCGGCGCCTTGAGGCCTGGATGGGCGCGATCACGTCGATCTACGGCGTCGACAGCCCAAAGTTGCTGCGCGAGGTGAAGGTTGGCGACCAGATTATGGGCAAAGTCTACGATGGCGAAACGGCGCTGCATCACGTGGAAATCGTCGCAGTAGCGGTGCGGCCCGCGACCGAGGCCAGTTAAGAACAGATATCGGTAGTATTCCCGATGTCGCCTTAACGAGGTGCGATTCTGTCTACATTGCGAAAACAATTTCGGGGCCATCACGTTTTCGTGGCGGTCGCGCGCGCGTAATCCCGGTATACTGAATCGGATCGCCCATGGTCCGAACCCCTCCTGGCGGAATCGCCATCGCCGCTGGTATCGGACTCGCTGAGCGCCTTGCCGTTCAATCC
>JBEKTF010000277.1:0-5397 GCA_049516355.1 Bryobacteraceae bacterium
CGAGATTCCTGTGAATACCCGTGCCGCGAGAGGCCTGGACTACGTCGCGAGCGGAAATGTGGTGCATCAAAGCCGGCAATCGAGTTCTGGCGTATATTTTTTCCCTCCCTTCAACCAGTTCCTGCTGTGGTCTCCGGACGGAAGCCAGATCGCTTTCTACTCGGCGCGGTCGCATCGTCTGACAAGAAGAGCGCCGCTCGAAATCCATCGTAGCGCCGCTGGCCGGGGTTGGCCAGTACAAGAAAAAGACGGAGCAGTAGCAAAACTGCGTACCGTATCAATTAACGAAAGTCACCCTTCGCGGCGCTTCGCACTCGTTTCAACCTGTGAAGCATTCCGTCTTTTCTGGAGAATGCTGCAGTAATCTTGTCACCGGGGTGGAGATCCAAAAGAGCGCTGGGCTGCTTCACCCGGTAAGCTCTCTCCTGTATCCGCAGATGTCCCAGAAGACTGGCTCCACGGATCGCAATGGAAGAGGAAGCGGGGTGGACCCAAACCACGGTTCCAATGACCAGATATTCCTGAAGCTCGGTTTCGGCCGCACGAGTCGACAACGTCGCTGCAGCGAAGGCGACCAGCAGCACTGCGGACAAGCGGCACTGCGACACGTGGCGATTATACTCCCAGGGAGCAATGATTGAAAACGAAGGCGCGTCCGTTGGACTGAATTCTCCCATAAGCGGCCCTCCTTGCGCCTTGAGCGGAGGCGTGCTACACCACATCCGGCTGCTCGGCATCTTTGCCGCTGATCTCTTTGCTGCTAAACCATGGGTAAAGCGCTGGAAGCAAATAGAGCGTCAGCAACGTGGAGGTAATCAAGCCACCGATGACGACAGTTGCGAGCGGTCTTTGTATTTCCGCTCCCGCTTCAGTCGACAATGCCATGGGCAGAAAACCAATGTTCGCCACCAGCGCCGTGATCAGGACCGGCCGAAGCCGATCGGCGGCTCCCACCCGGATCGCGGCGGCCATGTCCATTTGTTCCCGTAGCGAGTTGATATAGCTGACGAGCACGATCCCGTTGAGAACCGCGACGCCGAACAGCGCTATGAAGCCGATCGAAGCGGACAGATTCAGGTTCAATCCCCGCAACCACAAAGCGGCAATGCCGCCGACCAGTGCGAACGGCACGTTCAGAACGATGAGGAACGCCTGCTTAACCGAGTGGAAGGTTGCAAACAGCAGCGCGAAGATGATTACTACCGAGACCGGCAGGACGAACATCAGTCTGCGATTTGCGCGAGCCTGGTTCTCGAATTGGCCGCCCCACTGAATTTCATAACCGGCGGGGAGCTTGAAAGACCTGCCTACCTTTTCCTGCGCCAGCCGGACAAAACTCCCCAAATCCACGCCGCGGACATTCGTCTGAATCGCCACGCGGCGCTGCGCGTTCTCGCGGGAGATCACTTCGGGACCGCGGAGCGTGCGGATTTCGGCCACCTGATTCAATCTGACGAGTTCGCCGCGGGGAGCGCGGAGCACCAACTCCTTCAACGCGTCCGGGTTGTTCCTCAGGCTTTCCGGGACCCGTATGGAGATCGGGAATCGCGCCCGGCCCTCAATCATTTCCGACACGGGCTGTTCGCCTACCAGAGTCTCGATAACTTCCTGAACATCGGACACGTTCAGTCCATAGCGAGCAAGCTCCGCCCTGTTCATGTCGACCTGCAGTTCCGGCACACCGGACATCACCTCCATTTGCGCGTCGGCGGCTCCGGGAATCGAAGAAACCAGCGCCAGCATTCGCTTGCCGAGTTCGTCCAGCGTATTGAGATCGTCGCCAAAAATCTTGATGGCGACGTCGCCCCGGATTCCCGTCACGGTCTCGTCCAACCGCATCTCCATGGGCTGCGTGAAACTGTATGTGACTCCTGGAATCTTCTCGAGGGCGGCTGACAGCTTCTCGACCAGTTCCTGCTTGCTCCGGCAGCACCGCCACTGGTCTCGCGGCGCCAACTGCAGGTAAGAATCAGACTCGTAAATCCCCATCGCTTCCGTCGCTACGTCCGGCCTGCCGAGTTTTGTGACCACGCTCGTGACCTCGGGGAAGCTTCGGATTGTTGTCGCGATCTCCTTGCTCGTGTCAATCGATTCGGTCAATGCGATTCCCGGCAGTTTGCGCGAGGTAATCACAATGGAGCCCTCGTCCAGCTTGGGCATGAATTCCGTCCCGATGTAGCGCAGGGAAAACAGGGCGGACACGACAAGAACGAGGGCCAGCGCTACCAGGATCGGACGGCGGCCCAGCGCATAATCAAGCGACCGGCCGTACCGATCTCGCAAACGTCGCAAGGGCATATACCATTTCTCGCTGATTGCCTCACGTCGATCCGGTCTTGCCTTGAGGAAGTAGCTGGATAGCGCCGGCACTGCGGTTAATGCCAGAATCAGCGAACCCAGCAGGGCCGAGCAGACGGTGATCGCCATAGGCCGGAACATCCTCCCTTCCAGGCCTTGAAGGGTGAAGATCGGCAGATATACCGCGATAATAATGGCTACGCCGAACAGGATCGGGCGCGCGACTTCATGCGATGCCGCGCGAATGGAATCGAGGAGTCGGCCTTCCTTTCGCGATTTCTCCATATGATGCACGGAGTTCTCGATCATCACGACGGAGCCGTCCACAATCATCCCGAAATCGAGCGCGCCCAGGCTCATCAGGTTCGCCGAGACGCCAAAAATGGTCATCCCGATGAAGCCGAACAATATCGATAACGGAATCATCGCGGCAACAATCAGCGCGGCCCGCAAATCGCCGAGAAACAACAGAAGGATGACGGCCACCAGGAGACCCGCCTCCAGTAAGGTTGTGCAGCACCGTGTGAATCGTACCGTTGATGATGTCGGATTGATCGTAGAAAGGATGAACCGCGTACTCCGCCGGGAGATGCATCGAGGCCAGGCGCTCTTTAATCCGTTCAATGACGGCTCTGCCATTTTCACCTTTCAAGGCGATTACCATCGCCGACACGGACTCCCGATTTTCGCGGAGCGTCGCTCCATACCGGAGAAGCGGAACCTCCTGGACGACGCCGATGTCCCGCAGCAGGACCGGTACGCCGCCGTGCGCCAGCACGACCGTGTTCTCGAGGTCTGCGGGGCCGGTTGCGCGGCCAAGGCCCCGAACGGTATATTGCTCCTCCGAATGCTCGATGTAAGCGCCGCCGAAATTGGAGTTGTTGGCGGCCACACGCTCGATGACGTCGTGGACTGTTAGCCCGTATCGTCGAAGCGCAACAGGATCGAGCTGAATCGCGTACTGTTTCGACTCACCGCCCCATGCGTTCACTTCGCTGACACCAGGAACACCGCGGAGCGCGTACCTCAAGGTCCAGTCCTGGAAAGTCTTTGTGTCCATCAATGAATCCGGGCCGTCCAGAGTGTACTGGTACACCTCTCCGAAAGCTGTAGCCATCGGGCCGAGTGTCGGCTGAAGATTCTGCGGAAGGCGCGCGCGAACCTCCTGCAGGCGCTCCGATACGAGCTGCCTTGCCAGATAGGGGTTCAATGAGTCGTCGAAAATCAATGTAATCATTGACAGCCCCAATTTAGAGATTGAGCGAACGGTCTCTATACGAGGCATCCCCGACAAGGCGCTCTCGATCGGATAGGTAACGAGTTCATCCACCTCGGATGAAGACATAGCGGGGCATTCGGTAACAACGACGACCTGGTTATTGGTCAGATCCGGAAAAGCGTCGATCGGAAGATTCAGAAGAGCAAATCCGCCGGCAACGACGAGCGCCGCCAGGCCGGCAAGGACGAGCCAGCGGTTGTTCAAAGAAGAATCGACGATGCTTTTTAACATTGGTCGGCGATCCTGGCGCTAGTTATCCCGAATGGTGCTCTTCAGCATCTGGGACTTGAGCAGGAAGCTGCCCTTTACAACAATCGACTCGCTGCCGGTCAGACCTTCCAGAATTTCCGTCTCGCCAGCGGCCTGTTGGCCGGGTTTTACCGTGCGTGCCTCAAACTCATTCCGCGCACGGCGCACAAAGACAACCGGCAGCCCATTGATCTCCTGAACGGCTTCTTCCGGCACAAATACGGCTGAACGCCGCTTGGCTTGTTGCAGGCTGGCCGTCGCGTACATCTCCGGCCTGAGCAGCCCCCGCGGGTTCGGAACGAGAATACGAACCTGGAGGGTGCGTGTCTCCGGGTCCAGTTCCTCTCCCAGCCTTAGAATGCGGCCTGAGAAATTCCGGTCGGGATATGCCCGGACCTGGATATGAACCTGCTGACCCTCGTGCAGCATGGACAAGTCCACCTCGTTTGCGGCGGCAATCATCCACAAGTTGCTCACATCGGTAATCGCGAACAGCTCATCGCCAGCATTGACGACGCTGCCTACGGATGCTTTGCGTTCCAGAACCAGGCCCGATGCCGGAGCCGCGACTGGTATATCGTCTGCCTCGCTGTTCGCGTTGTCTGTCGCGGGATCGTCAAACGGCACCTGAAAAATCTTCAGGTGCGCGCGCTCCTTCTCCAGTTCGCTTTGCGCCTTCTCATGTGCCGCCTGCGCATTGCGCAGCTCCACCTCCGCCGAATCGAGATCCTGACGCGACCCGGCCTTGAGTTCAAGAAGCCTCTGCGCACGGCTGCGGCGCTGTTTCGCATATTCTTCCGCTGCCAGGGACCGCTGCAGTTCCGTCTTTGCCTCTTCATAACCCGCCCGCGCTTCGTGCACCTCGTGGCTGTGAATGCGGCCGAGGACCTCGCCGGCGCCGACCGAGTCGCCGACACGCGCGAATATCGCTTCAATCCTGCCGCTCGCGATCGCGCCCACGTGCCAGGTTTGGTCCTCGCTTACAGTCAGCCTGCCAGGGACGGTAAGCGTGGCGGCAACCTCCATCGATCGCACGGGAGCCACCATGACGTGCCCCTTCTGCTGCTGTACCTCGTCCAGAACGATTACCAACGCGTCCTTTGTGCCCTTTTGTATCGCTTCAGACTGCGGATTTTCCGAAACAGTAGCGGGCGCCGCGGCGGAAGGGTTCCTCGCGTTCCTCGATTCATAGGCGGCAAGAGCCGCAAGAGCCACCGTTACGCCAATGACAAGAAGTCCTTTCATGGTAAGTTCCCCTGGGCGGTTTCGAGCGCCACCGCGCTCTGTTGAAATTCCGCGAGCGCGCGGGCGTATGTGACTTCCGTTTCGATCCTGATCCGTTCCGCATCAAGCAGCCGGAGAATGTCCGCCCCGGTTTCCCGATACGCCGCGTCCACGATTCGATAGACCTCACCGGCCCCGTCGCGCATCGGCCGCAGCGTCTCGTTCAGAAGTCTTTGGAGGGATTCATAATTGCTGGCAGAACTCGCCATTTCCGAACGGATCGCGGCTTCTGTTGCGGCGACCGAAGACTCCGCCGCCTTGATCCCGGCGGCAGCCGCTTCAATCTG
>JBEKTF010000278.1:0-5346 GCA_049516355.1 Bryobacteraceae bacterium
GCTTTCGGGCCCCGTAGACGTTCGGCCGGACGGAATTCTGTCGATGCCGCTGATCGGTGAGGTAAAGGCCGACGGGTTGACCGCGGCGCAACTTAAAGCAGCAATCGAGATGCGTCTGAACGATTTCCTGAATAATCCCGAGGTTGACGTTCAGATCGCCAAAGTAAACAGTAAACGATATTTCGTTTACGGCGGAGTCTTTCGCCCGGGTGAATTTCCTCTGGTCGAAGCGACCACAATTATGGATGCCCTGTCGCAGGTCGGAGGCTTCAAGGATTTCGCCAAGCCCGCCAAGATAACCATCCAGCGCGGCAACCAGACGTTCCATTTCAATTACAAAGACTTCAGCAAGGGCAAGAACATGGATAAGAACGTCAATATCGAGATCGAGAATGGAGATCGGATTTACGTTCCCGAGTAACGGAGGGGTTTGCAAATGACAGCCACGGCTTCGTCAAGTTATATAGCAATTTCGCGGCGCACGCTGGATCTGGAGGATTACATCGATGTCGCCCGCAGGCACGCAGCCTGGATCCTTGGGCCCGTGTTTGTGGGACTGGTGATTTCGACCGTAGTTGCGTTCCTGGTGCAGAACACTTACGTCTCGGAGGCCACGTTGCAGATCACACCGGCCCAGATATCCGAGAGCATCGTGAAAACGACCGTCAATCAGGCGTTGACGGAACGGATCAGCGAAATGCAGCAGGAGATTCTGAGCCGGACGAGTCTTTCGAGCATCATCACGGATCCGCGGCTCGACCTGTACAAATCCGAGCGTGCCAGTTCGCCGCTTGAAGACGTGATCGAAACGATGCGCAGCCGCGACATCAAGATTACGGTCGACTCGGTGCCGGGCGAGCGGCGCGCGTCGGCGTTTTCCATTTCTTTCGCTTATCCGGACAGAGTGAAGGCGCATGACACGGTTCAGACGCTGATCACGAAATTTCAGGAAGCCAATCTGACTTCGCAGCGCAACCAGCAGAACATGGTTGGTTCTTTCGTGCATGACGAGTTATCGGAAGCGAAGGCGAAACTCGATCAGTTGAACGAAGCCCTGACCAAATTCCGAGCCGAAAATGCGGGGAAACTGCCGGAGCAGCTCACCCTGAACATGGCGCAAATGACCTCGCTGCAGCAGCGGCTGTCTTCCATCAACGATGCGCTGAACCGCGAAGCGCAGGACCGGGTACAGCTCGACGCTCATCTCGCGACTCTCGAGAGCCAGATGTCGCTCTCCGATTCGCTCGAAAAGGAAGTGGAGGTATCGGCCCCGACGCTCCGCCAGAATGAGCGGTTGCTCATGATGAACAAGCAGATCACCGATACCGAACAGGCCCTGGCTCAAATGCGGCAGATTTACAAAGCGAATTTTCCCGACATTCGCGATGCTGAGGGCCGGCTGAACATTCTGCGCAAACAACGGGACGAGTTGCAAAAGCAGCAGGATGAAGAACAGGCGAAACCAGAGGAGCCGGTGAAGAAGGTTACTAATTTCCGGAGAGCGGAAGCGCTTAGTAATCTTGAGGGTCAGATCAACCAGACCAAAGCGCTGGAGAAGGCTCTCGAAATGCAGGTTGCCAACCAGAGGAAAGAGCAGCAGGAAGCCACCAGGCAACTTGAGAACTACCAGTCGCGCCTCGCCGCGACGTCAGGAATCGAAGCAAAGTATACGGACCTGGTACACGAAAGCCAGGAGGCGCGCGAGAAATACCAGGTTCTGCAAACCAAGCAGCAACTGGCGGAACAAAACGGCGAGCTTTTGTCGAGAAAAGCCGGGGAGAACCTGGACGTCCTGGACCCTCCGTCGTTGCCTGTTCAGCCGGCGAAGCCGAACCGCTGGATGTATGTGGGCGGTGGAACCGCGGTCGCTTTTATTCTGGGGCTGGGGCTAGCGGGCCTTCAGGAGGCCAAAGATACCTCGCTCAAGAACCTGAAAGACGTGCGGGCGTATACGAATCTTCCCGTGTTGAGCAGCATTCCGCTGCTCGAGAACACGATGCTCGTGCGACGGAAACGCAGGCTCGCCTACATGGCATGGTCTGCCGCAGTGATCGTCGGAATTCTGGCAGTGTGCGCTTCGCTTTACTATCACTACACTTATGCGGTCTAAACAGATAAAGACTTCCCGGATCGACATGAGTGGGTGCCTGGCCGAAAGAGAACGTCCATGAGCCGGGTTCATGACGCGTTGCGCAGGGCCGAGCAGCTCCTCGAAACGAACGGCAGCGTGGACGTCGACGGCAGAGCCGAAGCCGATCCCGTTTCGCTGGTCGTATCCGAAGAAGCGGGGATTGCGGAACAGCCGTCTCCCATAGAAGTTCCGAGGACCGCGAGCCGTGCGAATGGCCTGACCAAGGCGGAGCCAAAGCAGCTCGATGTCGACTGGCGCAACTTTCTTGCAAACTGCAAGAGCATTCCATTTCGTCCCGCTCCTGAAACCCATCTGATCGATCTCGATCGCCCGCATGAAGTGCCGGCCGAGGAATTCCGCAGCCTGCGCACGCGGTTAAACCACCTTCAGAGCCAGCAGGATCTGCATTTGATCGTGGTCACGAGCGCATCCCCGGCTGAGGGCAAGACCTTCACGGCGGTGAACCTCGCGCTGGCTCAATCGCAACTGGAAACCCCCGTCCTGCTCGCGGATCTCGATCTGCGCCGCCCGGTCGTTCATAACCTTTTCCAGTGCGAGCGGGTGCCGGGATTTTCCGATTTCATTCTTGCCGAAAAACCGCTCGAAGAGTGTATTCGAAGGATTGAGGGCACGAACCTCTACTTCCTGCCTGCCGGATCGCAGGTTAAAAACCCGCTCGAGCTTCTCAACATGCGTCATGTGAAGCAGACGCTGGAAGGGCTCCGGAAGATCTTCAACTGGGTCATTCTCGATACGCCGCCGCTGTTGTTCTCGGCCGATGCGAATTTGCTTTCCACGCTGACCGATGGCACCCTGATCGTCGTACGGATCGGGTCGACCACGTATGACAACGTCATTCGCGCGATGCAAACGCTGTGTGAAAATAACGTCCTGGGCATCGTCGCAAACGGCGCGCGCGCGGGCGAACTCTACAGCAAATACACCTATTACTACTCGAAGCAGGAAGAAGAATAGGGTCCGGCTAGCGCGAAGCGAGCGCCTGTTTTACGTGTGCGAGGTGGTGATCGCAATGCCACGCGTACATCGCCAGTGTATGGTCGAGAACCATCGCGCCGCGGTTCGATTCCGGGTGGATATAGCGTCTTTTCCAGTCCCCATCGGACATGCCGCGCATCAGGATCACCCAACGCTGGTGAAGGCAATCGAGCAGTCCCAATGACGTTTCGACGGGCGTACGGGCGATATCGTTCAGCCGGGCCCAGGCAGCTTCATCGTACGGCTTGACGACGGGATCGGTTTCGGTGAGCGCCAGTTTGAAGCGGATGTACGCGTTCATATGGCTCTCGGGCACGTGATGGACGACCTGGCGAACGGTCCAGCCGCCCTCACGATAAGGCGTATCGAGTTGCCTGTCGGAGAGCGTGCTCACGGCTTCGCGCAGACGGGCCGGGGCCGATGCGACGATCTCAATGTATCGGGCCCGGTCCTCCGCCGAAATGGATTCGGGCGGACGGAATTTGCCGATAGGGTAGCGAGGATCGTTTTCACTCATACCGTTTCACCTCTGATTAAGTCCATATAGCTCTCGCGTTCGCGGATGATTCTCCATTGAGCGCCATCCACAAGTACCTCGGCCGCGCGCGGGCGAGAGTTGTAATTCGAAGCCTGTACAAAACCGTATGCTCCGGCGGAGGCGATTGCCAGATATTCGCCCGCCTGCACATCGGCGAATTCACGGTCGCGCGCGAGGAAATCACCGGTTTCGCAGATCGGCCCGACGACGTCCGCAACGATCGCGGAAGGCGACAGCGGCTGCTTCAGCGGCAGAATGTCGTGGTGCGAACGATAGAGCGACGGGCGTATCAAATCGTTCATGGCCGCGTCCACCACCACGAATTCCTTCGACGGAGTCTTCTTTCGATACAGGACGCGCGTCAGGAGCACGCCTGCCGGACCAACGATGGAACGCCCCGGTTCGACCATTACGGTCAACCCGTCCTGGCCAATGCGATCGCGTAATCGCTCGATGAACTCCCGGATCGCGGGCGCGCGGTCCGCCGCCTGATACGCAATGCCCAGACCGCCGCCCAAATCCACATGGTCGATGGCGTGCCCGCCGGCTTGTAACCGCTCGATCAGGGCGAGAATTTTTCCGGCGGCTTCGAGGATCGGGGAGAAGTCGAGAATCTGGGAGCCGATGTGGCAGCTCACGCCTGCCGCCCGGAGATGTTTGAATCCCCGCGCCCGCCCGTAGAGAGCTTCGGCCGCGCCGATGTCCACGCCGAATTTGTGATCGCGCAACCCGGTGCTGATGTAAGGGTGCGTCACCGCATCGACATCCGGATTGACGCGGAGCGAAAAGCGAGCGATGACGTTGAGTTTCTCCGCAATGGCGTCGATTTCGACGAGTTCCGCTTCCGACTCGCAGTTGAAGTTGCAAATGCCGTTCGCCAGCGCGAGTTGAATTTCGCCGGCCGTCTTGCCGACGCCCGAGAAAACCACGCGCGATGGATCGCCCCCGGCCTGCAGGACGCGATACAACTCCCCGCCTGAAACAATGTCAAATCCGGCGCCGGCGCGCGCCAGCAATGAGAGCACGCCAAGTGTCGAATTGGCTTTCACGGCGTAGCAAATCATGTGCGGCATATCGCCAAACGCGTTGTCGTAAGCGTGGTAGGCGTCCAGAATGGAACGCGACGAATAGACGTAGCACGGCGTACGGGCCGCGCGCGCAATCTCATCGAGATCGACTTGTTCGCAATAAAGCTTGCCGTCAAGATACTCGAACATTTGAACTTTCCGGAGAGGAGTCAGCGGCGTCATCCGTGCCGCCGATTCGCATCACCATGAGCGTCTGGTCGTCAAAGCGCTCCGTGTTGAATTTATCCAGGTCGTTGAAGATTTCCGCGACAACGTCTTTGGGCGTCAAAGCGGCGCAGCGGCGGACGACCTGCGCGAGACGGCCGCGCCCGTATTCGTCGCCCGTGGGGCTGAGATGGTCGGAAACGCCGTCGGAGAACAAGACAACCAAATCGCCTTCAAGGGCCTGGAAGACGACTTCGTCATATTCGCGATCCGGGAGAAGGCCGAGCGGCACGCCTTCAATCTCCACCTTGGAAATATTGCGGTCCCGGCAAATCATGGGCGGCGAGCCGCCGGCGTTTGACATGGTGAACGTCTTCGAGCGTGCGTGCCACAGGATAATCAGCAACGTAACGTATCGGCCTTCGACTTTGCGTTGCATGAGAGCGTCG
>JBEKTF010000279.1:0-5272 GCA_049516355.1 Bryobacteraceae bacterium
TTGCATCCTTATCCTGTTGCACGCTTTGACGCCACTTATCCAAGGTGGAAGCCGTATGCGTAGAAGCGCTCGTACGGTTTTGTGCGGGGGGTGCCGGGTGACTGGCATCCCTACCGCGACAGGCAGATATTTCTGACTTCGAAACTCTCTGCGACCGTCTGGTTAACGGAGCAGCGCGATTTTCGGGCGAAAATGGGCCATACTTTCGGAACACGGCCCGTCGCTCATCGGTTATATCGCCAGCTCACCTGCCGGATCAGCCGCGCGGCGCCCTTATACAGGAGAGGTTTCTCCGTTTCTCAGGCGTGCGCTGCCCCTTTGGTTAACTGCGGTACAGCAGGCGCCCGGCCCGTAGTGATTAACGACACCTTGGCCGGATGGGTGCTTCGCAAAACGGGCCATACTGCGGGAACGCGGCCGCTCTCGGACCATCGCAATATGGCTCGCTCGCTTGCCCGGGCCGGCTCGCCGACGCCGGAAGCTTCCCGGCACGCCTGCGATACTCTCCGGCCAGTTCCGGACTTGCCTCAAACATCAATTTTGTCAGTGCACCAACGTCGGCTTGCAGATCCCGCAAGAGGCGGTGGAAAGAGCCTGTCCGCGCCTCGGTTGTGGGCTCTTCGAGGTAAAGCGCTATGACGTAGGCTTTGAAGAAAACCTTTTCCCTGCGCACACCCATCCCATTCAGCCGGAGGTCCCTGCCTTCGACGCTCACTGCTGCCGGCATGGTGACGCCTGACACCTCACGTGCCTGAACCTCCGTCATGCTGAGCGCAGCTGCGCAGCAAAACGACGCCGTTGCGATGAAACTTCGCACTCTCATGCTAGTGACGCTCACTGCAAATTGCGGACCGTATCAGCCGTGGGCTGCGGGAGGCCATCTCGACTCTTACCCGGATCACGGCCCCGGTCTCCCTGAGAACGAGAATGATATAGTCATAATCCATTTACGCGACCGAGCCACCGGTCCTGTCCGGCGCGTCGCTCAGCTTAGGAGAGCTCAGCGCATGGGGCCGCTCGAAAGGATGGCCGCACGTCTCCAGCCAAGGCGCATCGGTGAGTAGTGAACATAGAGGCGGGTAACTCTAAACGGTCTTCGCCTTCGCTGCGCTCTCCTTCCCAGCCTTCACGCTTCGGATTTCATGTACAACCAGCTTCGTCTTGAACGCCCCGAGATGCCCCCATCCTGGATGGTATGACTTGCGGATTGCCTCGGGCAGGTTCGGATCGGGACGAGCCGGGCCGAAAAATTCCCCCTCAAACACCACATCTGCGCGGCCCTTCGAATCGAGGACTGATCGGAGCTTCTCCTTGTTCGCTGGTGACTGAAGGTCCAGCTCAACCCACGTCTGCTGTGAGGGGCAAGCCGGGGCCGTGAGAACCCCCATGTCTAATCCGGCGCTATAGACGCCAGTAACCTGAACGGAACGCTGCTCACCTTCCTTCGCGACCCGCTGCAAATCGCACAAGGACGCTTTGCTCGGCGTGGATTCGGCACCGGAGGCGATTGGGCTGCTAATACAGATCAGCAGCCAGAAAACCCCGCAGATCATTCTCATATGGCACCTTAATGCGGAACCACGAGGTTCAGCACGTTTCCACCCTGATTCTTCTGAGTTAAGGGCTTTCCATCTGGCGAATGGTAAAGCTGAGGATTCGCGAGAAGGATTTGATCGATCCGTCCGCCGATTCCGATCGGGCTCGACCCGGCACGCCAACGGAAATGCCTCCTACGTCAAGCGATTGTGCTCAAACCTGCGCTATTTTCGGGCACAGCAGCGCATTCCACGCTTTCCATTTCACTTGCAAGTTGCTCAAAAGTAACGGCACCGACCGTCACGGTAATGGGCCACTTTGAATTTTACCCCGGTCGGTGCGCATAAATATAGTTGACGAACCAAGGTGAAATCCGACCTTGTCATTTCCATATAGCCGCTTCGAGCCTCATGGACGCCAGAGAAGGAGTCGCGCGCGGACGTCAGTGCGCACGAAAGGCACTGGAACTGGATCCCGAATTGCCCGAGGCGAATGCATGGCTCGGCATTTATGCCGCGATCTACGATTACGAATGGCAAGAGGCTGGCCGGCACTTCCGCCTGGCTCTCTCACGGGAGAAGCGCGCGGTAACGTCCCGCATCACCGCGCCTGAACGAAGAAGAGGCCGAGCGCGTCCGGGCCATGATCCGAGAAGAATGCGCCTCTTAAAAAGTCGCTTCGGCAGCCTCTTCACGCGGCTCGTTCAACACTATCGGGTACGAAAATCACAGATCTGCTCACGAGCGGAAGACCATGACCGCTGGATCTCGATTCCCCCGAGCATTGGTGGGGAGCACCGGTAGGCCAAGGCGGAGTGCATGGCGAAGCAATACTCCCACTTTCAGAATGTCCACGTAGGGTGCAAATGCCGCTGTACGTTCATCGTCCAGACAGTCATCGAGACCGAGCGCGTAACCTTGCCGCCGAAGTTTGTGGCAAGCCTATGGAGCGCAAAGTCGCGGGAAACATCTACTTTAAGGAAATGCCGGATTTGGCTTCGATCGCCTCAAGCCGGAGGTAGCCGGCGGCTGCGCGGACGCGTACCGCTTCCTTCTTGTCCTCAAACAACGGAATCAGATCCACTTCCAGGGCGGGGTCGTTCCGCAGGGCAATGGAATGGACTGCGGCCGCACGCACGGTCCAGTCCGTATCGGCAAGAGCATTCCGGAGTGCCTGCAGGACCTCCGGACTATGGTCGGTGCTGAGAAGAAGCGCGGCCGCGGCGCGGCCGGAGACTCCCGGATTGGAGAGGATACCCTGCAGCGACGACACACCGGCGCCGACGCCCGGGACGGGAGCGAAGTTGGCGCTCTCGACCACGGCAAACAGGAAAAACGTCTTCGGCGTATGCATCATCCGGAGCGCGTCTCGCTTCTGCTTCGTAATGAACCCGGATGAACTCTTCGTCTCGCGATCGAGAACGGAGAACAGAGCCTCGCGTCCCGACGACTCGTTGAGCGCCCAAAGCGCTTTGGCGGCGGCAAAGCTCACCTCGGGCACATTGCTGTCGAGTGCCTTCCGCAACGAGGGGACCGTGCGATTGCTTTTCAAGTCCACCAGACTGGTGATCGTGGCCAACCGGACCTCGACGTCTTTGTCATCCAGCATCGCCTCGAGTTCCGAGAGCCAGGGCTCAGTAGCGCTGACGAGGCCCAGCGACTGCACCGCATGGGTCCGGGTCTCCGGATTTTTGTCTTTCAACGAGTTTTCGAGAAGGCTACGGGCTCGATCCTGGTTGTCGGCAGCGGGGGCCGATTTGGTCTCCGGAGTCTGGCTGAAAGCGATGCCTTGCGAGAAAAGAGGAATCAAGAGAAAGGCCCAAGCGCCCGCGCGGTTAAGTAAGTATCCCATTGGCATGGCTTAACGGATCTCAACCTCCCGACTGCTTCCCTTGCCGGTCAAACCACCGCTGTTTATAGAGCAGATCAGTTCCAACTCCAGCCGCTCACCCCGGTCATTGCTGCAAGCGCGCCGGAAACATGGTGGGTCGCTCGTTCCACAGCCTCCTTTGCGAACCAAGCGGATCGAAACACACCCAGCAACCGCATTCCCGTTTCGTCTTCGTTCGGATGGATGGCATCGAACGCAATCCATTCAGAGGCAGCCTTAACCATGAACCCCAGGAGTCGTTCATCGTCTGAATAAGTGCAAGCCGAACCCGAATCTATCCAACTTGATATCCCGGTCATTTCCTCAGCTCCTTTTCGAATATGTGGCAGTTAAATGGCCAAACCATAACCCAAAGCGTCCGATATCGCGGTTTCAATGCGATGGATCAGGTCATTCGCGAAACCCGCGAGCTACTGAGCAGGAGTGGATGTGGTCGAAGTCGACGACGTCTTCGAATGGACTACCTTTCCGTGTTTCTTTTTGGTTTTCGTAGTAGACGCAGAACTCTCGCTTGTTGTACCCGATGGATCGCTTTGCGTGGCATTGCTTTGAGTCGCTGTCGTAGTCTTATGGCCATCGCTGGTGGTAGTCGTAGTTCTCTCCGATTCGGACGACGTCTGGGCGTAAGCCGGAATAATCAGCGATGAAACCAACAAGGATGCCAGTAACATTTTGTGCATGGTGTTTCCTCCCGTGCCTGATACAGGCAATTGCAAGGCCACGTGGAGAAAGCAAACGATAAACTATCTCGGCTCGATAGCTCCCCAGACCTTCCGGCTATCGACGTACTGCACAAAACGGACGATTTTGCCGTCTTTCAACTTGCGGTGTCTCGCGCGGTTCCACGGAGTGCTGCAGATCGCCACCCCGAGCAGATTCTCAATCAGTTTGTGGAAAGACTCCCCGGTTAGTGAGTGAAGGCTGAGGGACTCGAGGGCAGCTGGCGGGGACGCGTCTGCGGTTGGGGAAGCGTCGCCATCATCTCCGCGAACGCCGTCTGGCGTCAGCGAACGCTTAGCCGCCGATCGCTACGACTGCCGTAACTGCGTGTAGTAGAAGATCATGTCGATGCTTTGTACCCGGGTCCTGAGTGACGGATGTGTTCAGGCGGCAGACGCCGCGCAAGGAGGAAACATTCATGAAGCACGTAACAATCGACCGGAAAAACGCTGCATCGGCGGAAGTGCCCGTCGAAGAGTTAACGCCGCAGTCCGGTCCACCCGCCGAGCGCTATACACACAGAATCGTCCTGAACGTCTTCGGGAAGCGCTTTGAACTTACGCGCCACACAGCAGTGCGGGTGATTTCGAAAGGCCCGGCGAAAGTGATCGAAATGCCGATCCGTACAACGATTGAATCGTGAACGGGCTTACCCGCTCCAGCGGCACGTAGATTCCGGCTCGGTCTGACTCTCCAAAGTTCGCTCAAATGGCCCAATTTCTGTCTCGGCCGTCAACCAAAAGGTCGTGGCCGGAAAAGCTCGTTCCTTCTGCCCCGCGAGGTATTAGGCTGCCGGTTCAGAAATCTGTTTCTGACTTACCTGAAAGAGGCGTTCGAGGAAGGCAAACTACGCTTCGACGGAGAGATGGCCGGTCTGGCCAGACCGGCTGCGTTCGCGGCTCTGTGCAACCGGGCCAGGCGAATCAAATGGGTGGTCCACGCCAAACCGCCGTTCGGCGGACCGGAGCAGGTTCTGAAGTACCTGGCCCGCTACACGCATCGGGTAGCGATCTCCAACAGCCGGATCCTGTCGATGGAATGCGGCAAGGTCACCTTCCTGTGGAAGGATTACGCGGACGGCAACAAGACCAAGGTCATGACGCTGGACGCGGTCGAGTTCATCCGG
>JBEKTF010000280.1:0-5269 GCA_049516355.1 Bryobacteraceae bacterium
CTGATGTGCCCCAACAATCGTCTGGGCACGGTCGATGTGCTTTTGGGATTGCATCACGGCGTATCCAGCTCGAATTCCGAAGTGATGGTGCACGCTCTTCGTCCGCGCGTGGCCATCATGAACAACGGCACGCGGAAAGGCGGCGAGCCCGACGTGATGAAGGTCCTGTTTTCGTCGCCGGGTCTCGAAGATCTCTGGCAGCTTCACTTTTCACAACTGAGCGGGCAGGAGTACACGGTCCCGGGAGCCTTCATCGCCAACACGCTCGACGATCCGCAGTCTGCGATCCCCGTGGCCCCGCTACCTCCGCCGCCGCCTGGGCCAGGTACACCAGCCCCGCCGGTCCATAACGGCAAAGCTTATTGGATCAAACTGACCGCGCAGCCGAGCGGCGTCTTCACAGTGACCAACGCGCGGAACGGATTCAGCAAGACCTACGGAGGTGGACTATGAAAACGACGAAAATCGCTTGCCTGGCGGCATTGGCGGGTTGTCTGGCATTGCCGGCCGCCCGCGCACAAAGCACCACCCGCGTGGATACGGCTTTCGATCAGTTCTGGGCGGCGGATTCGCCGGCTGAAGCCGGAAAGCGCGCCGAGGTGATCGTCAAGTCAGGCGTGACGTTTGACGATGCTCTGCGCCGATTGAAACAGGGGCGCGCTTATAAACCTCAAAAGAGCGGCGTCATTCACATGAGCAACCAGACCTCGGATGGCGTCGAGCATAATTTCGCGGTCAATATCCCGCCAGGCTACGACCCGGCGCGGCGTTACCAGCTGCGGTTCCAACTGCATGGAGGCATTTTGGGGCGCACCGACAATAAGGAGCGGGGGACAGGCGAAATCGGGCCGCTCGCGGGCGCCGAACAGATCTATGTTCTTCCGTTTGCGTGGGATGAAGAGCCCTGGTGGAGCGACGATAACATTCTCAACCTGAACCAAATCGTAGACACGCTCAAACGGACCTGGAACGTGGATGAGAACCGGATCGCACTTTCGGGCGTATCGGATGGCGCGACCGGCTCTTACTACATCGCCATGCGGGACACGACTCCGTTCGCAAGCTTCCTGCCTCTCAACGGCTTCATCATGGTGCTCGCCAGCGGGGAGATCGACGACGGCCGGATTTTTCCCAACAACCTTCTCAATAAGCCTTTGTTCGTGGTTAATGGCGGGCGCGACCGTTTGTACCCAACCGAAGACACCGAGCCATTTACCCAGCACCTCATGAAAAGCGGAGTGGAGATCGATTATCATCCACAGCCCGAGGGCGAGCACAACACGAAGTGGTGGCCGGAGGTGAAGGATTCTTTCGAGAGTTTCGTAACCGCCCATCCGCGCGACCCTCATCCGGACAAGCTCACGTGGGAGACGGCGGATCCGGTCAACAACCGCGCCCACTGGCTCGTGATCGACGAACTCAGCGTCGAACCGGAGGTTACAACGGCATCCGTGAAACCTGCGGCGCTGCCGGACGCGAACCTGATAGTCAGGGCGGAGAACCCGTTATACATCGAGACCCGCGGCATGATGTTCCACAAACAGGAAGACCGCCGGGGGCGGGTCGACCTGGTGCGGACCGGGAACACCGTTACCGCGACGACCAGCGGCGTGGGCTCCTTCACCCTGCTGCTTTCGCCCGACAAGTTCGATTTCGCTCAGCCGATCAAGGTTGTTGCCAATGGCCGGGAAGTGTTCAACGGACGCGTGGACCGGAGCCTTCCTACCTTGCTCAAATGGGCCGCACGCGATAACGATCGGACCATGCTCTACGCCGCCGAACTCAAAATCAAAGTGAATCGCTGATTACCGGTATTGTTGGGAGCGCTGCATCGACCGCATCTCCGATTCGGGAGGAACACGCTCGACGAAAAACGAGCGTAGCGACCGCGGCGAGCCCGATGCGCTTTCAACCGGCGACACCCCTGGTCCGGGCGTCATATTCTTCAATCCGACGAGGGCCAGCTCAAAACGGTCTTTGACATTGAGCTTCTGGAAAAGCCGCGAAAGGTAAACCTTTACCGTTCCTTCGGAGATGCGCAGAGCCGTAGCGATTTCTTTGTTCTTCAACCCATGGCACAACAGAGTCACCAGCTGCCCTTCGCGCCGGGTCAGCGAATACCGCCGCGCGGTTGCGAGGCTGTCCGTGAGCGTCTTGTCGAGCCACAACTCTCCCTCGTTAACTTTAGTCAGACATCGAACCAGCGTTTCGGGCGGCAGAGTCTTGTTCAGAATTCCCCGGATGCCGAGAGAGACAGCCTGCAACGCGAGTTCCGTTGAAAGCGAGTAAGCCCACAGCACAATCTTCGATTTGAACGGCGTCTCCTGAAGCCGGGCCAGGACGCCGAAATTAATGTCGGCCGTCACGTCGAGGACGAGAACGTCGGGCCTGTGCTGCTCCACTTGCGCGGGCAAGTCTTCCAGATTCGGGCAGTAAGCACAAAGCTCCAATCCGTCTGCGCTCGCCAGAATTTGCGTCAGGCCTTCAGCTAACACTGGTTCATCACTGCAAAGTAGTACTATCGCCATGAATTCCCTTATCGCTTACTTTGTGCAGGTTTTCTGTTGAATATTTTATTGATATCCTTCGAGCATTCCCGAGAGTTAACCCGGTCTCCGGGATTGTGAAACGTTTACCCGAAATGGCGAGCTGAGATCAGGAGAATGCCGATGTATCGCAGGCCGCAGGTTCTGTTTTTCGCGGGGATGCTCCTCGCCGCAACCGGCGTGGCGCAGGTTGCGGCCCCCATAAAGGGGGCCGGTCAGACGGATGACGCAAAGCTGCTCGATCGCGCGCGGGAGATTCATAAAAAGATCATTGCGTTTGACAGCCACACCGATATCACGTTCGATTTCGAGGGCGGGGCGGTGGATGGGAAGTCGCAGCTGGATTTGCCGAAAGCGGCGCGCGGTGGGTTGAAGGGCGCGGCGATCGCCGTGTTCGTTCAGCAGGGGCCACGGACGCCGGAAGGCTTTGCGAAAGCGCGCGCGGATGCGGAGAAGAAGTACGACCTGATCAAGGCGATCGCGGCGCAGAATCCGGAAAAGGCGGCGATCGCGTATTCGGCGGAAGACGTGAAGCGGATTACGGCCCAGGGAAAGTTCGCGGTCGCAATCAGCATGCTCAATGCGTATCCAATGGGGACGGATCTTTCGCAGATCGACGCATGGTACGACAAGGGCGTGCGGATTCTGGGATTCGTGCACGCGGGGCACAACGATTGGGCGGATTCGTCGCGGCCGAATGCCAATCCGGGCAACAAGCTGGCCGAGCATAACGGGCTTTCTCCGCTGGGCGTGGCGGGCGTGAAGAGGCTGAATGAGCTGGGGGTGCTGATCGATGTGTCGCAGCTTTCGAGTCCCGCGTTCAAGCAAGTGCTGAGCCTGACGAAGGCGCCGGTGGCGGCGACGCATTCGGGGGTGAAGGGGATCGTTGAGAACACGCGAAACCTGAGTGACGAAGAGCTGGAGATGATCAAAAAGAACGGCGGCGTGGCGCAGATGGTGGCGTTCGGCAACTATGTGCGGCCGATTCCGAAAGAGGTTACCGATCGGCAGAAGGCGCTGCAGGCGGAGTTCGGCTTCGAAGGCGGTGAGGCGCCGGCGGGGATGACGGATGCGAAGCGCAAGGAGTATGCGGCGCGGAATGCCGCGATCGTCGCTCAAGTGCCGCGCGGAACGGTGGCGCAGCTGGTGAACACGATTGACTATGCGGTAAAGAAGATCGGCGTGGATCACGTGGGGATTGCGTCGGATTTCAATCACGGCGGCGGCGTCGTGGGATGGGACAACGAGGGCGAGGCCGTGAATGTGACGGTGGAACTCCTGCGGCGCGGCTATTCGGAGAAGGATATCGGCAAGCTGTGGGGCGGCAATTTTCTGCGGGTGTGGGCCAAAGCGCAGAGTTTAGCGACGGACCCGAAAGCGAAGCAGATTAGTCATTGAGTAGTCCGTTACTCGTGGGTGCAGGTGTCCGCATGAGTGCGGACACGGCACGCTGAGAGCGTGCGCCACAAATGTTCAGAGTATTCAGAAAGCAAAGATAGACCTACTTTCCAACCATATGCGGGGCGTCCTTCTCATTCTCCTCGCAAATCATCTCCATCAGTTCCGAGTCCGGCAGCAGATTGAACGGGATGGTGACCGACCACGGCCTGGTATACGTCTTGGGGTCATCGAACGTAATCTGCATCTCCATGTGTCCGAAATCCAGCCGCCTGAAACGTTCGGTCGTGCGCAGCGCGTCGCTGTGTGGATGGCCGCCGTCGTCGAGCCAGCTCTGATCGTTGAAGCCGATCGTGTCGACCACCAGCGTGTCTCCTGTCCACTTGCCGACCGAATACCCCATCCAGGCGGGCACCGTCACTTTGGGAAGCGGCCGCCCGTCCGTGAAGATCTGCCGGAAGTGATTGAAGACCTCATAGAGGATCGCCACCTCGCCGGGCATCTGGAGAATTTTGAATGGGACTACTTGCACAAGCATCGCGTCCGGGATGCCGTGCGGCAGGCACCGTCCGGCCGGCTTGTCCTTCGATTCCGTCTCCCGGCGTTCCATATAAAGCGTCTTCGCCCAGGGCTGGAAGGGCACCTCGACGCCGTCCCATGCCAGATTCGCCAGGTACTTGTTGCTTGCGGCCGCCCACACCCCTGTCAGATCCGGCTTGCCGTCCTGCGTTTTGGGCACGGGCCCGCTCAGATTGGGTTTGCCGTCGCGTGTCTTTGGTGCGCGTGGGTCGGGATAATGCACCCACTGCGCGACGGCAGGGACCAGCGTCATCGCCAGAAGTGCCGTACAGCAGACTCGGCGGAAAATCCATCTGAGGAAGTCCGGTTGACGATGCATTGACAACTCAGCCCCCGGACTGGCCCTCATCTTCGAGGCGTGGCGGCTTCGCATGTTCAAAGGTCTCGCCTTTCAATTGATCCCGCAGCATATCGCTGTCGTTCGGATCCGGCGACTCCTGCTCGTCGTTCTCATTTTCGGGATCGGGTGCTGGCTTGTTGTTCTTCACAGGTTTATCATCGCCTATTCGCCGCAACCCGACCGTTCATTCTTCGTCTGGACGAAGGATTTACCTTGAGGGGGGAATCACCTTCAGGTCGGCCTCGGATTCAGCCTGGCTCTTGGTCGGCACGACCTTATCGGGATCGATCCGCACCATCATATAAGTGATGTGATCGGGGATCTCGGTGAACAGATGCCCCGTTCCCGCCGGAATGACGATCATGTCGCCCGGCTTGAGGTGATTGACCTGGGGGTTCGTAATCGA
>JBEKTF010000281.1:0-5244 GCA_049516355.1 Bryobacteraceae bacterium
AAGGACACTGTTGCGGAAGTTCAGGCGATTGCTCAAAGATTTCGGACACCTCGGCCTGGACGTCCGGGCACTCCTTAACCAACAACTCACCGCTATCCCGTAAATAGATTTTCGAGGGTGCGTGCGCTACGCACACTTCAGGCGACTTTTCAAGCGGGGACGATTACCGCAGCGCCGTCGACCGCATCGTTCCTGATTGCCGCAAGTGCATCGTTGGCGCGATCCAGCGGGAAGACCGTTGTTTTGGGCTGAAGATGGATTTTAGCGGCGAGCGCGAGAAAATCGCGCGCGTCTCCCCGGGTCATGTTGGCGACGCTGCGAATCTGGCGTTCACCCCAAAGAAGCCGGTCGTAATCGAACTGCGGAATCCGATCGAGGTGAATCGCATTGATCGCAACCACACCTCCCTTGCGGAGACACGAAAGCGCGCTGACAACCACGTCTCCACTCGGGGCAAACGTGATGGCGCGGTCCAGTTCCACCGGAGGCTTTTCCGCCTCGCTGCCGACCCAGGTGGCTCCGTAAGACGCAGCGAGTTCGCGGTGCGATGCGCCTCGCGTGGCAACGTAGACCTTGCATTTCAACGCCTGAAGGACGCGAATCGCCAGCGAGGCGGACGATCCAAAGCCGAAGAGCCCGACGTTTTCGCCCGGCTCGACTCCGGCCACACGCAGACTGCGGAAGCCGATAATGCCCGCACAGAGCAGGGGCGCGGCGTGAAGATCGTCAAGGGCCGAAGGCAGGGGAAACGCGAAATCCGCGCGCGCCACGGCGTATTCCGCATAGCCACCATCCACTGAATAGCCGGTGAACGTGGGGGAATCGCAGAGATTTTCCGCCCCTCGCCGGCAATAGGGACACGTGCCGTCGACGCCGCCAACCCAGGAAAGGCCGACGCGCGAACCGAGCGGAAGATCGGAAGTTGCGCCATCGACGACATCGCCGACAATCTGATGACCCGGGATCAACGGGTTCCGCAGAGGCGGCAATTCGGCGTCGACGATATGCAGATCGGTACGGCAGACACCACAGGCACGCACTTTCAAAAGCACCTGACCGGGGCCGGGCCTGGGTTGCGGCACGTCCGCTATTTCAAGAGACTTGGCAGGCGAGTTTAGAACCGCGGCTTTCACACCTACTTGAGGTCCTGAACGGGCACGTCGAACTGCGCCGTGTTCACGACACCCTTGCGCTGAAACTGCACCCAGATACGGTACATGCGTTCCCGGGGGAAATAGACGTTGAATTGCATTTCAGGGCCGCCATCCGCGATGAACGGATGAGTGTGGATCATGTCGATCAGGTCGTCGCTTGCCGCCAGCATGTGGCCCCATGCGCCGATGTATTTCTCGATTCCATCGGCCGGTTCGATCTTGAAGAACAGCATCGTCTTCGTTCCCGCGATCGGCTGCGGCGGATCGGTGGTGAGCGAGACGGTCATGTTTTCGGCCTGTTTTGTGCTGTAATCGCGCGTGATCACGGGAGCGGGCTGAGACGGACCGGGGACAATCACCGTCTTCGCAATCAACTGCGGGGTAGCGCCTTCGGGATAGAAATCGGCCAGTATCCGGTACAGGCCGGACTTGGGAAAAGCATAGCTGTAGCGGAACTTTCCGTCCTCCCCAAACACCGGATGATCGTGCACGAACACCTGTAAATCCCGGCTGATCAGGAACATGTGAAAAAGCTTTTCGTGAACGACTTCGAAGTGCTGGATCTGGCGACTGTTCTGCGGATCGCGGACGGTGAACTCCAGCTCGGTCTTTTCGCCCCGCTTGACGGCACGCGGCGTCACATTCAGATCGACCGGGAATTCGATGGGTTCCGGAATGCCCGCTCTCAGTTTCATGCCGCAGCGGGAACAGACGCCCTCTTTATTCGAGCGGATGTCCGGGTCCATGGGGCACTGGTAGACCAGGTCCTGCGCCGCGAGCGTGAACGCGAGGAGTCCGATCGCAAGGAGAAAGCCCAGTGAAACGAGAGATTTCATTTTGTCTTTCTATTACATTATGCGATTATTCAGGGTGAGAGGTTTCCCATGTGTTTGCGCGCGGTCGCCTTTTTCGCGCTGGGTTGTTTGTTCGTTCCGTATCTTTCAGCACAATCCGTCATCTCCACTCGTTCAGGATTAATAAATTTTTCCGAAGGCCTGGTCTTCCTCGACGGCCAGCCGCTGGCGAAAAAGTTCGGAACCTTCGACCGGCTCAAGAACGGCTCTTCGCTGGTGACCGAGGCCGGACGCGCGGAAGTCCTGCTCACTCCCAACACATACCTTCGGATCGGCGAAAACAGCAGCATCCGCATGGTATCGGATAATCTTTCGGACACTCAGGTGGAAGTGCTGGCTGGTTCTTCGATGCTCGACTCCGAGGGGGCTGCGGCCGGGAGTTTCGTGAAGCTCATCTTCCGGGATTCCACGATTCAAATCACCAAACCGGGACGCTACCGGGTGGACGCCGAACCGCCCCAGCTTCGTGTCTATCAGGGCGAAGCGGAGGTGACCGGCAATGGAAGTCACACAAAGATTGAATCGTCTCAACTGTTGCCTCTCGATGGCGCGCCGGTGGTGAAAAGGTTTACTGATGGCGCCGACCAACTGCTGGACGTGTGGTCGGATGAGCGGCATTCCATGATTGCCAGCAATCTGGTGAGTTCCCAGGCGATCACCGATCCGTTGCTCGATACGGGAACGGACAGCGCCGCCGATTACCTCTCAAGTCTTGGCCCGTACGCCGGTTATATGCCGCTGGCGACTGTGCCTCCGGTGATGGGTGGTTATTACGGGTACGGTGGTTTGGGATATGGTGGCCTGGGATATGGCGGGCTGGGATACGGCCCGCTCGGCTACCCCGTTTACGGTTACAGTTTTCTGCCGGTTTATCCCGGTGTTGCCCGGCCGTCTTACTCCCGGGTGCTTTCGTTTTACCAGATCCGTACCGGCATCGGGGCGTTGGGAGCCCGGCCGATATCGCCAAGTATGATTTCGTCGCCGAGGCCTGTATTTGGGGCGCGTCCCACTCCGGGGGTCCATATCGGGGGAGGGCGTGCGGTGGGCCACCGCTAAGCGCCTGTTCCGCGACCAAATCCCCTGTCGAGCTGCGCTCGACCGTACAGGCTGAAGCCGGCTGAAGCCCGTACCCACTTGGGCATGCGCCATATGCACGACCTCCTTGATTTCAAGCGCGAAGTTCGCAGTACAATCATCTAAGTTCAACCACGTAACTTAAGAGGGATCTGTGAACAAGACCTTGCTCGCAACGTTCATTACGGCACTCGCCATGCAAATTGCGCCCGCGCAGACGGCGGCTCCGGTCATCGGGAAGAAGGTCGACGACCTCGCGCTCCGCAACGCCGCGAAGAATCCGGCTGAATGGATCACCTACGGCGTCACGCAGGGCGAAACGCGCTACAGCGCGCTCGATCAGATCAACGCGTCGAACGTCAGCCGGCTGGGTTTGGCGTGGACGTACGATATTCCGGGCAAGGGCGGCGGCGCCCAGGAAGACACGCCGCTCGTTTGGAACGGCACGATGTTCGGCATCACCAACTGGAGCGTGGTCTACGCGCTCGACGCGCGCACGGGCAAGGAAAAATGGCACTGGGATCCGGAAGTAAATCGCGACGCCGCGCGGTCGAAGATCTGCTGCGGCGTGGTGAACCGGGGCCTTGCGCTGTATCAGGGATTGATCTACGCGCCGGTCATCGACGGGCGTCTGGTGGCGCTCGACGTGAACACAGGAAAGCCAGTATGGGAAGGGCGCGTTTCCTATACGCAGGACGGCTACAGCCTGACGATGGCGCCGCGCATTGCCAAGGGCAAAGTGGTGATTGGCGTCGCCGGCTCCGAGTATCCGGTACGTGGTTTCATTCAGGCGTTCGACGCGCTGACGGGTAAGCCGGCGTGGCGGTTCTACACGGTGCCGGGCGACCCTTCGAAACCGTTCGAAAATGCCGCGATGAAAAAGGCCGCGGAAACCTGGGGACCGGATGCGTGGAAGCTGGGCGGCGGCGGCTCGGTGTGGGACGGCATGGCTTACGATCCCGACGCCAACCTTCTCTATTTCGGCACCGGCAACGGAGGCCCGTGGCCCGAACCACTGCGCAATTCCAAAGGCAAGGAAAACCTCTACGTCTGCTCGATCCTTGCCATCAACCCCGATAACGGCGAGTTGAAATGGTATTACCAGAACGTCCCCGGCGACTCCTGGGACTACGATTCCGTGCAGCAACTCATGCTGGCCGATATTACAATCAAAGGCCAGCCCCGCAAGGTACTGATGCAGGCCAACAAGAACGGGCTCTTTTATGTGCTCGATCGAGTGACCGGCCAGTTCATCAGCGGTCAGCCGTTCGTTAAAGTGAACTGGGCGAAGGGGCTCGACGAAAAGACCGGACGGCCGTTCATCAACGAAGGCGCGCACTACGGCGATGAAGACATCGTGAAAGTGATGCCGGGCACGGGCGGCGCGCATAACTGGGCGCCTATGTCGTTCAACCCCGCAACAGGGCTCGTCTACATCCCCACGTCCAACAACACCAGCTTTAACTTCGCTTACGACAAGAAATTTGAATGGAAGCCGCGCATGTCGAATATCGGGATCAAGGCCGGCGGGCCGCCTTCGCCGCTGGGCATTGCGCCGCCGCCGGCCGAGGCCACCGCAGCGCCGCTGCCCGAGATCGGCGCCGATCCTCTGCCCGGCCAGCGCAACGTCCTTCTGGCCTGGGACCCGGTGACGCAGACGAAGCGCTGGGCCGTGCCGACCGGTGGTGGCACATTCGGCGGAACGGTATCCACGGCGGGCAATCTCGTGCTGCAGGTCACGCCGGACGGGCGCCTTATGGCTTACACGGCGGATAAAGGCGAGAAGGTGCTGGAACTCCAGACAGGACTGAAGGGCGGCATGAGTCCGCCGATAACCTGGCAGCTGGATGGCAAGCAGTACGTTACCGTGCTGGGCGGCAATGGAATCGTGATCGGCCGGAACGCGGAGCCTGGCACACCGCCGCCTCCGCCGAATGCGAATACTGTATTCCCGAAGATGATGACGTTCGTGCTGGATGGTGCGCCGATGCCTGCGCCGGCGGCGAATTAGTGTAATGGTCGCGGGCGTCAAAATCGTCCCTCTAGTGTCCTGTCTTATATAATTATTTACATATAGCCGGGATCGCCCTATACTGGGGCATGCCCAGTCCGGCGCCCGCGCTTGCCCTGAGCGCGAGTCAGAAAGCGGAGATCGAGGGATT
>JBEKTF010000282.1:0-5236 GCA_049516355.1 Bryobacteraceae bacterium
CGGGAAACTAGACTGACTTTGGTATAAAAGTCTACAGTATCCGAATCAAATTGGTCACTTTTCGCGCCCGATCCGAGCCAAATCATTCTCGCCAAGCCGGGCGTTATGCACTGATATCGGTATCTATCTTTGTGTTCGTCTCCAATCCGAATAGTTGACGGAATGCGCGTCTTACAGTCCTTATTCCCATTCTTGCCGGGTAAACCGCTTTGAATAATTGGTTGTTTTCCTGAAGCGCAGTCGCCCGTTGCCGGCTGCGGTATCGCGCCCGAAGCACGACATCCCGGCTGAGCGAAGCGCCGCAGAACTGAGCCATCGGGCGCACCCATGTGCGTGCCGAACCTGAAGAATGAGCAAGAGCGGGCAAGCGAACTGGCATTCCATTTGCAAGGTTCGCGTCAGGAGTCGCAGATGCCTCAAGTTCAAATGACGGAATCGACCGGTCATCGGCTGTGGCAATTCGTGAAGCGCCAGATTTTGGATGACGCTCCTGAAGACATCGCGATTTGCGAGTTCGACTGTCGCCACGTGCAGTGTATGCAGGATAACTGGGGCAATTGCGAACGGCGGATTCGCAAAGGCGCTGGAGAACTATTTCCGGATACCCAGCCCCGGAAGCACTGAACCGCCCCGATTCACGCCCATCCACCTGCTGCTCAACTGGCATCCGCGAGCGAAATAGATGGGCGCAGCCGGAAAGGCCCGGCGTGCGGCTCGACCGGGATGTTTATGCTGAAGTTCTCAAGATCGGGGTTTTATAAAACGACCCCTCGTTCACAGATACATTCCGTTCCGCGCGGCGCGATCCTCGCATTTTGCTCTGGCAACGATTGGCCAGGCATTCAGATCGACCGGATGGCGGAATTAACGACGCTCGTAGTCAGGACCGCCAATAGTCTTTACGAGATTACGATTCTGGACGGTAGCGCTGGGGACGTGCTGGTGCGCGGCGGCGGTCTTTTCCCGGAGCGCACACCCGCGAAGCTGAGCGGCAGTTCGTTGGGTGGCTCGTTTCTGAAGTGGCGCTGGATCAGCCCCGGTATGCGGCTGGAGTTTGTCCCGCAACCAGTGGAGGTCTGCAGCGAGACCGTTTATGACGAGATCACGGGACAGAATGAGATCCGTGTGGGCCACAAAGTCATTTGGACTTCCCCGATTCAATCGGTCGAAATTTTGGCCTGCTAGCGCCTTCCCCCGGCGGACGCCCCGGAGCGGCATGGAACGGCGTCACCTTAGCGATGGCGACCGTGGAGGTTCGAAGGGTGATAAGTCTTCGGGGCCGGTCGGGGATGTGTCCAGCCGCCAATCTTGCGCCACAAACGAAGCAGCCAATTCAACATTACTGACTCCTTTGAGCGGACACTATCACAAATGCGCGCCCACCGCGATGGTCCCACCGACTTTGTTTGAAGGGATCGTGGACGGAATGCGCGTATTACCGGCGCTATCCGTCCAGAGCAGCGTTTTTGCCTCCCACACCACTCGAATACAAGGGTTCCGGGGTTGATCCAGTTTTCGGCGCCAGCGAAGTCACTCCGCCAGTCACGATTGACACGCACAGGCGGAAAGTCTATGTCCCCAAGTTGCACTGAACTAAACTACTTCATCGAACGCGGCGGCGCACCAAACCGAACGACGCCAGTCCGGCGCCGAATAGCAGGACAGTATCCGGTTCGGGGGCTGAACTCAGACCAACCTGCATCTCGAATTCGCCGCCATTGGGTGCGTTGGCGGTGATGCCGCTGGAGTTGTCGGAAAAATACTCGCTGCTCACGCCCGTACCGCCGATGTTGGCGGTCGTCTCCCACTGTACGGTACCCTGGATTTGTTCCTGTCCTGGAACGGTCCCGGTAAGCGTGATCCAGTATCGCGTCCCGGCGCTGAGTGAGGGATTAGAACTCAGGCTGACGCTAACGTCTTCTTGCGTGTTGCTTAGGCTGGAATCGCTGATCGTCCCCAACAATATTTCGTTGTTCAAACTCGCGGGCGAATTGAATCCGCTGTCGGGCAGCAGATACATCCGCTGTCGTACCTGAGTCGGGCGGCAGGAATGGCGACCAAACTGTCAGCTTCATCCGATCAGGCCGCGCTGCGCTGCCGTCTGGAACGGTCCCACGAGGGAAGGGGTCCTCTTGTCTCATAAGCATCCGCATGGCTCCGCCAGTGTCGCTCCCTGCGGTGATGATCGAACTCAACGCGAACCTCTTCGCATTCGGCCGCAAGCTGCTCGACCTGCCAAGCTAGCGGACCGAAGTCGGTTTTCCCAACTGCGTTCTGAAGCTTGACAATCTCGTCGGACAGCCGGCCGCATACGCCCTCGTAATGCTCAAGAATTGCTTGGCAGTCATTGCACATGGTCCGTTCCTCGAAAGCGGGCCGAAACCAGAGCGAAAGGTGGTCTGGACGGTCGGTTTCGACCCGCACGTCTGAAAGGGGATGACGATCACGGATGTGATTGAGCACGCATATTGCCAGATTGCTACACGGCCGCAACACAGGGGGCTTGAAGAACGGCGTCTCGATGTCTTTCAAGAGCGAGCCGTGCGCTTCTCAATCGGGCAGCGGTGTCGTACACTTCCAGTGCGAGTTGTCGCGCATAATCTGCATCGCCCCGGAACTGCGCGAGGTACAGCGCGTTCTGAACTCGCTCAAGCTCAAACGTCGCGGACTCGTAGCGTCCTTGCAGCATGTCGCGCTCGACACGTTCGCAGATAGTCTTTGGGTGGGTGATCATGACCGGTTCCCAGCACATTGACGGCCTGAATCGCACCTTGAAAATGCCGAACTTAAGAAGACCGACCTGCGCGTCGCGACACAGATAGCGCCATCCTGCTGCGTTTGTTCGCGCCATTTTCGGCCTGGACTAACAATCGCCAGCAGTCCCTCGAAGCCCACATTGCTGCGCATGCTTGCACGTGAGCGGACGCATTACTTCAGATCTTCGGGAATGATCCCGTTGACTGTGAACTCGTAGTTTCGAACGTGCCCTATGCGAACTATCACTTTAACTGAAATAGCCCGACGCCTCGAAATCAGCCGGTATGACGCTAAGATAGTCGCGTCGAGCCTAAGATTGTTGTCAAAAATGGGCGCACGCATTGCCGGAGTTGAGATATCCACGCACTTGTAAGAGAAGTGCGCGGAAGGGTTTTTCGATGAAAAGTGATGGTTATAATTTAAGTCCTGTTACGCCTGACCGGAGGGACGATTGGCAAAGAGCCCGTATCGACGGGATATCCCTATTTGCCGTCCCGAGATGAAATCTCCCGGTCACCGAGAGGTTGAAGATCGCCGGAGGTCGAACCTGCGCGCCGCTCTGCTTCCCAAACAAATCCCAGGCATTGACGCAGTTCATTTTCCTTCAGAGGGAGGCAGAGCGCGTAAAATGCCCCCGAATCACACAATTCCGGCCAGTGGATTGATTCCTGGAATCCGATACACGCGACCACGCGAACGTCGGGCAGCGTACGTGTCAGCAGCCTGATCAGTTCATGCCAGGAGTAACCCGGACCGAGGGCATAGTGATGAAGAAGTATCGCAACGGTCTTCCGGCATGGCGACGCTTTTGCCAGTTCGGGCAGATCGTTGGCCACGTCGACATCCCACCCGAATTGTCCAGCAACGGTTTGCAGAACCGGGAGGTCAATCCAGCCCGATCCCGGCACTACCATGATGCAGTCCGACATTGCTAATCAGACGGCAAACCTGATGCCATTGATAACCCCTTGAGCCATGGGGAAAGGTGAGTGTGTGCTGGGTTATCTTCGCCATTCAGCGGCAGCTTCCCCATTGCCTTGTGCGCCCTTCCCTTTCGCGAGTGGACAGGGATCGGTCCACTCCACCTCGCACGGAGTGAAAAGCCGCATCGTGGGTGCGTTCAATGGCGCGCGGAAGGCCTCCAAAATATATGCGCCGATTGATTTCATTGGGTTTGGAAGCGGAACTCCGAATGCGTTTGGCGCTGGCCATGAAATCCTATGACGACATTCGGTCAATGCTGGAAGCCGAACTGGAAGAGGCGATGACTCGTCATGAAGGCGAAACGCTGCATAGGCATCACACCGGCGCGGCGCTGGCGGAGGCCATCGATCGTTACCGGCGCTTCACCAATCACGGGATAATCCCAGAAGACATCGCTGAAGACGAAGGTGATTTGTAGGCCCGAGAGACGTGAGGTATTCCCGCAAGCCCTGGCGGTTACTTGTGCCGCCGATTCCGCAATCGCGCGAGCGCTCTGATCGCGTACTCGGCGTTGTTGTTGTTCCAGGGTATCCCGTCGAAATACGAAATAGAGGAAAGGGGGAAACTCCTTGAGTCAAAAAAACGCACTTTGAGGCGATCAGACAGCGTCTTTTGGCGTTTAGGAAGCCGCAAAAGGAACGCTTAAGTTAACCCAAAAAGCGGACGAATCTCGCAAATGCCGCGAAAGATCTGATCCATCGCATTGAAAATCGCGATGGGAACCGTTTTGCCAGCACCTCCCACTTCTTTGCCGGTTTTTTGGCGCTGCAAATGCATCCTCGCAGCGCGGAGGTTGATTATGAAATCCGCCCCTTACGTTGTGACATGGGCAATCCTGGCCGTGGTCGTGTTGGCGCTGGCGCTCTACCGCAATCTCATGGCGCTGCACGAAGACGATAACCTGCACATCGCCAACGGCGAAGAAGGGCTGATCCCAAACCAATTGGCTTTCTATCGAGTGATGGATAGAATCGACCACTGGGGAGAAGCATTAACGGCGATCACGGTGGCTGGCGGCCTGGTCCTTGCGGGGATATACCTCTATTCACGGCTGCCAGCATAGGAGCAGCCCGAGGAGTCAAGACGCAGTGAAAAACAAACTGATCGGCGTTCTCGTTCTGGCCGGAGTGCTGGTCGGCTGCAATTCCGGCAAGGCGCAGAAGCTGCCTCCGGACGCGCAGCCGGTGGGGTCACTCGATGGGCCGGTGCTTTACAAAGCCTACTGCGCTTCCTGCCACGGCGCGGATGCGCGAGGCGGCGGTCCCATGGCGAAGTCGCTCAAGGTTCCCCCGCCGGACCTGACCCGCATTTACATCCGCAACGGCGGAACATTCCCTTTGAAGCGGATAGCGCGAATCATTTCGGGCGAAGAGCAGCTCCCCGGCGGACACGGCACGCGCGAGATGCCAGTCTGGGGGCCGTTCTTTTCGCGAGTGGACGACGATGAGGATCTCGGCCTCATGCGAATCGATGCACTGGCGCGATATCTGGAGCA
>JBEKTF010000283.1:0-5148 GCA_049516355.1 Bryobacteraceae bacterium
AGCGCCAGCGCCGCAAGCCCCGGTCTATGCATTATTTCCGCTCCGGGCCTTCTTTGTTGACGCCTGCATCCCGTAGCTGTATATAGCACGCGGTTTCATGCCGCACAATCGAGGGTCTCCGGGTGTGTTTCGTTTCCGTTCTCATCTAACGTTCCTTCTGCTGACGAGCTTGGCAGCTCTCGGAGTGATGATGCCTCCTATGCGGTCTGCTGCGCTGCAAGTTCAATCGCCTTTGACCGCATCCGGCCGGGTTCAGACAGGCATCGACGCCTTGGAGGCCCAAAACTTCGCGCCGCTGCGGGGAAAACGGGTCGGCTTGATCACGAATCAAACCGGCGTAGATCTCGGGGGAAAGCGAACGATCGACATCCTTTCGCGCGCTCCCGGCGTGAAGCTGGTTGCGCTCTTCAGCCCTGAGCATGGGATCGAGGGTAAGGCCGAGGGCGCGGTTGCCAGCGCGACGGACGCAGCCAATGGCGTGCCAGTTTACAGTCTCTATGGCGAGACGCGACGCCCCACGGACGCAATGTTGAAGGGGATCGATGTTCTCATCTTCGACGTTCAGGACGCGGGCGTGCGATTTTACACGTACGTCACCACGATGGCTTACTGCATGGAGGAGGCCGCGAAGCAGCACATCACTTTCATCGTGTTTGACCGGCCCAATCCGCTTGGCGGCAGTGTGATCGAGGGGCCGATGCTCGATGCCGATCGGCTTTCGTTCACGGGCTATTTCCCGATGCCTGTGCGTTATGGGATGACGATGGGTGAACTCGCGAGGATGTTCAACGCCGAAAACAAGATCGGCACGGACTTGCACGTGATGAGCATGCGGGGCTGGAACCGGGGCATGAATTACGACCAAACCGGCCTGCCATGGATTCCGCCGTCACCGAATCTGCGGACGGTCAACGCCGCGTTTCTGTATCCGGGAGTCGAGATTTTGCAAGCGGGCGGAGTTTCGGTGGGACGCGGCACGGACGCGCCATTTGAGATGATCGGGGCGCCGTGGATTCGCGCCGATGAATTCGCGACTGTCTTGAACGGAAGGAAGATTCCCGGCGTGAGCTTTGCGCCGGGGCAATTCACCCCGAGTGCTGACCCGTATGGTGGGCAGGTCTGCCAAGGCGTCACAATCAGCATCACCGACCGCGGGTCGCTTCGCGCGATGCGCGCCGGGCTCGAAATTGCGGATGCGCTGCACAAGATGTACCCGGAGCGGTTCCATCTCGAGAAAATGATCGAACTGCTCGGCTCGCAGTCCACAATTGATCGCCTTGAACGTGGTGACCGCCCAGCAGACATCGTCGCGGGCTGGTCCGCCGACCTCGACAGATTCCGCAGAATGCGCGAGAAGTACCTTCTGTATGAGTGAGGCGGCGATTCGCACCTGTTCGCTTTTGCCCTCGGCGACGGAAAGTGCATCCGGCTTTCCGTCCCAGTCGTTTCGCGAGATGTAGCCAACGCGGCCGCCGTTTTAGCGGGATTGCCGTTCGTAGCAACCAAAAAGAACCTTCCATTGACAAACGAGCTGTAATATAGGAATCCTATATAGGAATGGAGGGTTCCTACAGTGAGGGTGGCACAACGCATTCGCTCCAAGATTGCGCGGGGCAGCGCCGAGCTGGCAATCCTCGCGCTGCTTGCTGACCAATCGCTTTACGGCTTTGAAATCGCGCGATCCATCGAGGAAAAGACGGAGGGTGCACTGCGCTTCAACCTCGCGTCGCTTTACCCGATGCTGTATGCGCTTGAAAAGCGGGGCTGGATCAAGGGGCGGTGGCAGGCGAATCGCGCCGGGCGAGACCGACGCTATTACTCACTCACGCCTGCGGGGAAGAAGAGGCTCGCGCCGCTTCGCCGCGAATGGCACGGCTTTTTCCGGGCGTTGGACCGCCTCGCGGGGGTGACGAATGCTTAGCTGGGAGATTTTGGTCCGTGAGCGAATCGGAGAGTTTGGCGTCCCGCCTGGGCAAAGAGAAGAGATCGTCGCTGAACTGGCCGCTCACATGGAGGATCTCTACGAAGAGGGCCGCGAGCGCGGACTTGCCGAATCCGAGGCGGTCGCGCAAGCGCTTGAGCAGGTGATGGACTGGCAGAGTCTGGCGCGAAGAATTCGGAGGGTCAAGCGCGATGAGGGTGTTGTGAACGCCCGCACGCGACAGCTCTGGCTCCCGAGCCTGGTCAGCCTCACGCTCGCCAATGCGCTCCTGATGGTGATGGCGAAGCTCAGCCTAGAGCCGCGGATGATCGTGTCGTACTCGATGTCGTGGTACCCGGGCGGCGCGCTTATGCTGGCCTACCTTCAATGGCTTGCCGCGCAGCCTCTCACTGGGGCGGCCGGGGCCTATCTTTCCTATCGGGCGGGAGGCGATCGTCTTGCACGGCTGCTCGCGGGGCTGTTCCCGTCGATTGTGATGCTGGGACTGTGGTGCGTGCTGATACCTGTGAGCGAGATCGTAACGCGCCACGCATTCGTGATGCGTCACCCCGTATATTTTGCCGTGGGCGCGATGGGCTGGGTCCTGTGCCCCGGGATGGCGCTGCTGTTTGGAGCGATGCCTTTCGTGGCGGCGCCGAAGATTCAGGAATCCTAGGGGAGCCCGCGGTAGGTCCAGACGATGACAATCCCGGCCATCGAAACGCGCGACTTGCGAAAGAGTTTTCGCACGCTTCGGGGGAGGATTGTCGATGCTTTGCAGGGCGTCACGCTTCGCGTGGAGCCGGGTACGATTTTTGGTCTGATCGGGCAGAACGGTGCAGGCAAGACGACGCTCGTCAAAGTTCTGCTTGGACTTTCAACGCCTAGTGGCGGGTCCGCACGGCTGCTGGGCGGTTTGCCGGGGAATGCCACGGTGCGGAGACGCGTCGGCTATTTGCCTGAACAAATGCGCTTGCCGGATTACTTTAATGCGAAGGATTTTCTTCGCTATATGGGCCGGCTCAACGGAGTTGATTCCGGTGCGATGAAGCGACGCATCCCGGAACTGCTTGAGCTTGTGGGCCTGGCGGACGTCCGCAAGCCGGTCAAAAGCTATTCAAAGGGCATGCAGCAGCGGCTCGGTCTGGCGCAGGCGCTCGTGAACGATCCTGAGGTCCTGTTCCTCGACGAACCCACGGATGGACTCGATCCTCTTGGGCGCAAAGATGTGCGCGACCTGCTGACCGGCTTGCGCGCGCAAAACAAGACGATTTTCCTGAATTCACATCTTCTTTCGGAAATCGAGATGGTCTGCGACCAGATCGTGATCCTGGACAAGGGCAAAGTGGCGCGTGCGGCCACACCGTCCGAATTCACGCGTGGTACGGGCGAATATTTCGTGCGCGTGGCGCGATTGGATGACTCCATTCGAATTGCCGCCGAGGCCGTGCTTCATCCAAGCCCGATGAGTTGGCAGCAGACAACCCTTCGGTGTGTGCCCCGAGATGTCATGCAACTCAACACCTTGATCGACAGACTGCGGAGCGTGCCCGTGGAGCTCGAATCCGTCGAGCCGGTGAAGCTTTCGCTCGAGCAGTTCTTTCTAGAGGTCGTAAGCGGACAGGAGTCGTGATGTTCGCAACCTACATGAACTCGTTGCACGAGACCCTGAGCCGCCGTGTGGCTCTTGTGCTCTTTGGCGTCGCGATTTTGGTCACGCTCGCTTTCAACTGGCTGGTGCACATCCGGCCGCTGGGCAACGGCATGAGCGTGATGACGGTCGGAGCGCAGCAGCCGGCTCCCTCGGGAATTGCTGTTCCGGCTGTGCTGGAATCGATGCTGCGTACTACGGGAACGCTCTGGTTACTGCTTGCGATATTCGCGGCCGCGCCACTGCTGACTTCCAGCCTCGAAAAAGGCTGGCTGGAGTTGACGTTCTCCAAAGGAACGCCGCGCTGGAAAATCCTTGTCGGGCGTTTTCTAGGTGGCCTGACCCTGTACGCCTTTACGTTCGCGCTGGCCACATTTCCGCTGGCAGCGAGGCTGTGGTGGGAGACAGGTGTGGGAACTTGGCGGATTGGTATTGCGCTCTTAGTTCAGACGTTCAGCTTTGCAGCGCTTCTGTCCGCCGCGGCCCTGGCGACTTTACCGCAGAAGGGCGTCACTTTGCCGATCATGGCGTCCGTGGCGATTTGGGTCCTCTCACCGTCACTAGCCATGCGGCAGGAGGCCTACTATCGAATTTTCAACTCGCATCTGGCGCGCACGATTGTGGATTGGGTGTATCGGATTCTCCCAAAGTGTTCGGAGCTGGAGGATCTCTGCATCTCGCTGGTGCAAGGAGGGAGAATCACATCGTGGTGGCCCATATGGTCCACTGGCGTTTTCACGCTGGCCGTGCTCTCTCTGACGCTCTGGCAACTCAGTCGAAAGTCGTTTTAGCTCTTCCATTGCTCGTTGCCGGACCGTTTTGCAGGAGACTTGCGAGCGAGCCGACTGCGAAGGTCACGATTGTTCCGGCGAGCACGTACCAGGTGTAAGCGAGTGTCGTTTCCAGTCTGACTGCGACCATCGCAGCAATTCCTACGAACATTCCGACGAGCGCTCCCGTTTGATTCGCTCGGCGGTTCCACGTACCGAGCAAAAACACGCCGAGCAAGCCGCCATAGGTGATCGATGCGATCGTCAGCCCAGCTTCGAGCACGTGACCCCAGGGAACGAGCCCCAGGGCGCCGAGCACGATGCCCCAGGCAAGCGTTGCGTAGCGCGAGCGCCGGAGCTGTTGTGCGGGCGTAACGCCGCGACCCACGCTTAGATCGATGATGGTTGACGACGCCAGGGAATTCAGCGATCCGCTGGCATTGGACATGGCCACAGCGAAAATCGAAGCGAGTACGATGCCCGCAAGCCCCACGGGCATCGCACGCACGATGAATTCGGGGAAGATGCGGTCGGTGTCGCCGCCGGGGATGGGCAACAGTGCGTGCTGTGCGTACACAAAGAGCATGACGCCTAGCACGAGGTACATCGCGAACTGCACGAAGACGATCACGCCGCTCGCGAGAAGCGCCGTCTTGCCATCGCGCTCGCTGCGCGCGGCAAGCAGCCGCTGCACCATCGTCTGATCGGTGCCGTGGCTGGCCATTGTCAAGAACGTGCCGCCGAGGAGACCGGACCAGAATGTGTAGCTGTGCGTCAGGCTGAAGCCAAAATCGAAGATGCGTAGC
>JBEKTF010000284.1:0-5140 GCA_049516355.1 Bryobacteraceae bacterium
GGTTTCGACCATAGCTTGCCGCCCGGGTCTGCTCCGATTAAAACCCGCACGCACGCAGAAGCAAAGTTTCCGGCTCAATGCATTGCGCCTCAGCGCAGTACGAAGCTGAAAGCCGGTAGAATGGGGCGCAACTGTAAGTCGCCTGAAGGCGTGACGCACGCACGAGGGCTGGGTCTCAACTTATCCGCTGTCTCAAATCCCGGGGCAGGTCACAAACGGCAAGTGTCGACACTTTGACTGTCTCAACCGAGGGGTTCACCCCAACCCCGCGTCGAGACTTATCTCGACGCTTTCCCGGCCTCAGGACAGGTGTCCGCATGAGTGCGGACACGGCACGCTGCGAGCGTGCGCCACAAATGTTCAGGATATTCAGGACGCAAAGGTGAGACCAGAAAGATAGTGGGTTTAGACCGGGTGAATAACCGCCTGCAAAACGGAGCCTGCGTCGCGGCCGCGAACCAGGCTGATGTTTTTTTGAATCAACCGTCGCTCGCGGCGGCTCTGTTCTATAGTGAAACATTGTCCGCATGCTTGAGTCCTGTGCCCTGACAGATCCTGGATTGGTCCGCTCCTCGAACCAGGATTGTTTCCGAATCGTTCCTGAAATGGGCCTCTATTTACTGGCCGACGGCATGGGCGGCGCCCGTGCGGGTGAGCTCGCTTCGCAAATGGCCGTCGAGGCGGTTGTCGAAATTCTGGCAAGGTCGCAGCACCGCGATGCCGCCGCTTTGCTCGATGCCGTTGAGGAAGCGAACCAGCGCGTTCTCGCGGAATCGATGAGGGACGCTCGTTTCGAAGGTATGGGCACCACGCTGGTGGCGGCGCTCGAGACGCAGGAGAACGACATCGCGATCGCCAGCGTAGGAGACAGCCGGGCGTGGCTGCTGGAACAGCGAAAGCTGCGCGCAATCACGGAAGACCAGACCTGGATCCACGAGGTGGGACGAACGCTGGGCCTGGACGAGGTCAGCTTGAAGACGCATCCGATGCGCCACGTGCTGACCATGGCCGTTGGAGTGGGAGCCGCGCTGCGAATCCGCTATTACGCGGTGGCGCTGAAACCGGACGACATCATGATGCTGTCGAGCGATGGCTTACATGGGGTGGTCTCCGAGGACGAACTGGAACGAATTCTGGCGAGTGAATCCAGCCCCACGCTGCGAGACAAATGCGAGGAATTGGTTGCCGCAGCGAATGCCGCGGGGAGCCCGGACAACGTAACGGTGCTGTTGATCCGCCGGGCCAAGTGAGCTTCGCCTGATAACGGCGCCGAGTTTCTTATGCGGCTAACGGTTCCTGCCGCAGCCACTCTTTCAAGGCGTCCCGGTGCAGCAGGATGCCCTTTCGCGAGTAGCGCAAATAACCCTGACGCCGGAATTGATTCATATAGTGCGTCACGATCTCGCGGGACGTTCCGACATACTGCGACAAAAGCTCGTGCGTAAACGGAATCATCTGGACCGAGCCGTCTTCCGCTTCCTGTCCCAGCCGCTCGGAGAAACGAATGAGAGCGCGGGCGAGACGGCGGGCGATATTGTCGACCGAAAAACTCTCGATCCGGCTACCGAAATCCATCGAACGCTGCACCAGAAGTTGCAGTAATGCGATGGCCAGCTTCGGACGCCGGATCGCGATTTCTTCGATCTCGCCCGTAGTCCACGTCATGACTTTGGTGCTTTCCAAAGCCACCGACAACTCGGTTCGTTGCTCCAGCCCAAGAAATGCGGACTCGCCAAAAAATTCGTCGGGTTGGTAGATATCCACAACAACCTGGCGCCCGTCCTCGGCGAGGCGGCAGACTTTCACTTTGCCGTCGATAACCAGGTAGATGCTCGTCGACGGTTGATCGTGGCTGTAGATGGTTTGACCCTTGCGGTATTCGAGAATTGTGGAGCAGGGAAGATGTGCAAGAGGATCCTCCAGTGTTCTCGTTTGGGGTTGTAATGCTGGTGCCATACTCATACCCATGCGTGCCTCTTTAATTGGAGCGTTGCAATTCGTACAAAGTTACGGGTGACTGATAGTACCATGAATTCCTTTGTTAGCTTTTTCACATACTGACGCGTGTCCTTCAGCACGCAGGATTCCATATTCCCCAAAGGCACAAAGGGCGCTGTCCCGCGCCACCACCAAATCAAGGAACTTCCCACTTTGGCGGCCTCGCATTGGACAACGCCGCGATCCGTTTTGCGCATGTTCCTCAGAAGCCCGGTATTTATCCTGCCGGCGGATAATCCATAATGATGTGTACCGTTTTCGCCTGGTCTGAACACAGGAAAGGTTGGGCAAGTTGCGGCGGTTGCATTTTTTTCGCGTCTCTGGATCGGCGGCTGCAGGTTTTGCAGCTTTGATTGCATTCGGGGCGGATTTTCGGCCCCCGGCCAGCGAGCGCTTTCCATTGATTTCCTCATCCGGAACGATCCTTCCCGGGGGTCGCGTGCTGCGACCGCTGGGCACCGCCATCGAGACTGGCCCGGAACCGTTTGCTCTCGCCGTGGGTCGCAACGGAACGGTTGCCACGGCCGACAGTGGCTTCGAGCGATCTGGAATTACAATTATAGAACCACCGGGCAAGAACGGGTGGCGGGAGCACCACATGTGGGCGCGCACCCCGAACAGCACGCTCCCGGAAAGGGCCGATCCCGACTGGAAAAGTGTCAGCGATGGAATCGCCGTGGACGACACTGCCAAGGCTGTCTGGGTCTCCGAGGGCGATTCGGGCCGCCTCCGGCAACTCGATCTGAATTCGGGCGAGACCCGAAAAGTCGTAACCCTGAACGGTTCCGAATGGCACGGCAGCGTGACGGGCGACCTCGCCTGGGACAGCGTCCATCGGTTGCTCTATGTGGTCGACCAAGCCAATTCCCGCATTGCAGTCGTAGACGCGAAGGCTGGTCACGTTGTTTCGTCGTTGTCGGCGGGTCGACAGTTATCCGCCATTATTCTCTCTCCGGATACCGCCACCGTTTACGTAACTACCGCCGATTCCGTCTGCGCCATCGACGTTCGCGACCCCCACAAACCGGCGCTTACGGATTGTGTTCACACCGATTCTCCCGGAGCGCTGGCCGCCACCGCCGATCGCATTTTTGTATCGAACGCACACAGCGATTCCATCACGGTGATATCTGCTGATGATCGCCGGATCGTCGCGGAAATCCCTCTGCAAATACCCTCTCTCGAACGGTATCGCGGCATCACACCAGCCGGAATGGCCTATGATCCCGTCTCCAAATGGCTCCTGGTCGCTGAGGAAGGAATCAATGCCATCGGCATTGTGGACACGGAGAAAAATCTTTTGATTGGCCACATTCCCACCGGCTGGATGCCGACCAGAGTGGCGATCTCGGGTGACCGGGTCTACGTTACAAACGCGCTGGGCCGTGGCTCCGGGCCGACGCCGTATCGTCCCATTCTCAATCTGGGTGAAGTGGCAGTGCTTCACCGCGGTACGGTCACGACATTCATCATGCCGGATGAGAGCGAAGTGCTCCGGCACACCGGAACGGTGTTCCTCAACAACGGATTTGTTCCCTGGATGCGCGATCCGCCGAAACCTCCGGATGCAATCAAGCACGTTGTGCTGATCGTGAAGGGTGGCCGGACGTTTGACGAGGTGCTGGGCGATGTCATGCCGGCCGACGGCAAGGCGCCGCCATTCGAACGCCTGACACGCTTCGGAATGCATGGCACCGCAGTCGGGGGTAAGGGGAGATTCAGCATTCAGGACGCTCCGATCACCCCAAACCATCATGCGGTTGCCCTGAAGTGGGCGTTCAGCGACAACTTCCATGTGGAGGGAGAACGGGAAGCAGATTCCCGCTGGTGGCTCGATGGAGGATACCCGGATCTGCTTACCGCGCGCGGCCAACAGACCGGGGACGGGCCGTTGTGGGCCCATCTCGAACAAGGCGGTGTGACGTTTCGAAAGTTCGACGGTTCAGGCAATGACGTTTCCGATCAACAACGCGTCAATCGCTTTATCGCAGAGGCTGAGAGCCAGTACCGCAAGGGCGCGGAACCGTTTCCGCAATTTACGTACATCCGCCTGCCGAACGATAGTTTGTCCGAAGCGCGGCCCGCGGATGGATATCCCTATGAAGCGTCCTGGATGGAAGATAACGACCTGGCCCTGGGGCGGATTCTCGAGTATCTGTCTCACTCACCCTGGTGGCGGGACATGGCGGTCTTCGTTACGGAAAGCAATACACAGGGCGGCCTGGACCACATCGATTCGCACCGGACGGTGCTGCTTGCCGCCGGTCCGTATGTGAGGCGGAACTATGTTTCGCATATGAACTCGAGCTTCCCGGGGTTGCTCCGGACCATCTTTGAATTGCTGCATGTCGCACCTTTGAATCTTATGGATGCGACAGCGGCCAGCCTGCGCGGCGTGTTCACCGATACGCCCGATTTTACGCCGTTCACCGCGCTCGCTCCCGACCCGCGAATCTTCGATCCGGCAAACGCGAAGTAAAACACAGACTTAAAGTCTGTGCCACCCGTTACCGGCCGCCCCATTTCAACAGGCTGGTGACGGGGCGGGTCAGCGGATCGTCGTAATGATTCGGGCTCACGCGAACCGCGTAGCCGAGGCGCCCGGTTTGCGCCGGAACGATCTCGCGTCCGAACAGGGCGATGTCGCCGTCGACAGACTTACTCGGCAAGAGCACGACTTCGGTTTCTTCGAGGCCGCCGCTCGCGCCGATGCGGCCGATCACGCATTCCACGCGAACATCCTCCGGCTTCAAGCCCGCGAGCCGTATGGCCGCGCGCACGTCTACCGCGCTCCCGCTCATCACCGGGCCTTGAGGAGCGGGCCCCATATCCACGAAACTCACCTGGGGCCAGATTTCCCGCACTTTGGCATTCCACCGGGAACGCTGGCGGGCTCTCTCGAAATCGTTCGCCTTCACTTCCTGCCAGTTCTCATGCGCAGGGTCGTAGAGCTGTATGGCATAGTCGTGAACCATGCGCCGGGCGTCGAAAGCAGGCGTCAGGTTCATCATGCTGGTCTTCATGCGCTTCACCCACTCGGACGAGAGCCCGCCTTCGGAATGCGCATAGAAGAGCGGTACGATCTCGCGCTCGAGAAGGTAGTAAATATTGCTCGCGTGGATGGCGTCCTGATCTTCCGAGT
>JBEKTF010000285.1:0-5108 GCA_049516355.1 Bryobacteraceae bacterium
TTCCAACCACCAGCGTATGTTCCCCGGGATCCTGATCCTGCGCCCGGCTTCTCCTTTCACGCGCTGTCCATCATTGATATCGACGGCGACGGCAACGCGGATATCGCGGGGGGTGCGTACGGTTCTGCGCTTGTTGTTTTCTTCGGCAACGGTAACGGTACTTTCCGCGCGCCCGTGGATAACTATTTGTTCAGCACCGATCTATTGGTCCTGGCCGATTTCAACAGGGACGGCATTATCGACGTTGCGGATGCCACTCCGATTTCCATGTACCTGGGGGCGTTGTCACCTCTCCTCACGTTGACTGCCAGTCCCAATCCAGCCAACTTCGGAGAGGACGTAGTTTTGACCATCAGCTCGAGTTTCGCGGATGCTACGGGAACTATTTCGTTTACTGACGCCTCAACAGGCACGGCCCTTGGCAGCGCGCCACTTTCCAACGGAGCCGCGACATTCCGTATTACGCGGCCGACGCAAGGAAATCACGTTTATCAGGCCGAGTACAGCGGAGACAGCAAGTACGCAGCAGCCACAGCCCCGCTGATTTCCGTGTTGGTTCAAGAAACAGTCGGAATCACATTGTCAGCTTCGCCTAACCCGGCACTGCCGGGCCAGCCAGTCACGCTTACTGCTACATTGTCGCCCTTCCCAGGAAATGCAAATGTTATTTTTCTGGATGGCGAAGTTCCGCTGGATTATCAGGAGCTTTTTGCCGGCCCAAATCCGAATCAAGTGACATTTACGACGACTCTCGCCGCTGGCCTCCATCAGCTTAGGGTCGTTTTCCCGGCATATCAGGGCTACGAGTACGCGTCCGCCAGTTACGCCGAAAACGTGGTTGCCCTGGGCGGCGGTCAACTGATTCAGGACGGAAGTTACGAGGTGGGCGTAAGCCCGAACGCTATGGCCGCCGCGGATTTCACGGGCGACGGGGTCACCGATATTGCGGTGGCAAGCTCAACGGGACAAAGCCTCAGCCTTTTTTCCGGAACGGGCCTGGGAAAATTCCAAACGACCGCTACCACGGCGCTTGGTTTTGCACCGGGGGCAATGGTTGTACTGCAGTTCCAGATCAACTATGGCCCGGAGCTGGCGGTGACCGACCCAGCCAACAATGCAGTGCATACGTTTAATTACGCCGGCGGCCGATTCTCGCAAAACACGACTCTCGGCGTTGGCACGCAACCCGTTGCAATAGCGGCGGCGGATTTCGATGGCGACGGGATTCTGGACCTGATAACGGCAAACGCCGGCTCAAACAACATGAGCGTTTTGCTTTCCAACAAGCCAGCTCTCACGTTGCCGGCAGGTACCCATCCAGACGCAGTTGTCACAGGCGATTTCAACAATGATGGCAATGCCGATTTTGCGGTAGCCAACAGAGATGACAACACGGTATCTATTTTCCTCGGGAACGGCGACGGGTCCTTCCAAACGCCGACGACGCTGGCGGCCGGCGGCGGCCCGGTTGCGATGGTGGCAGGCGATCTCAACGGCGATGGAAAAACAGACATCGCGATCGTGGATGGCGGGTCTGGCCAGATCACGATTTTGCTCGCTAATGGCAACGGCACTTTCAACACATTACCGGCGATCGGCGCGGCTGGAGCTTCGGCAATTACGCTGGCTGAATTGACAGGGAGCGGACATCTTGATCTGGCGGTTACCACCAGCTCGGGCCTGCTGGTGTACGCCGGGAACGGCGATGGCACTTTTCAGCCTCCGGTGAATTACGCGCGGTACGCGGGAGGCACAGCGATACTGGCGGAACCTTTCGTTCTCAATGGCCGGATGAGCCTGGCCGTGGCTATTTCCGGCGCAAACTCCGTATCTCTGCTTCTCAATGAGATTCCGACGACAGAAGTTCTTTCAGTGACGCCTCCACAAGGGGTCACTGGGGGAAACGTCACATTCACAATCAATGTGACCCCAGCCGCGGCGATCGGCTGGTTTACCTGTTATGACGGAGCCATGCTGGTTGGTTCGGGACAGGTTGTCAACGGACAGGGTTCATTTTCAACGAGTCTGTTGTTGCCAGGCACACACTCGTTTTCGGCCCGGTTCGACGGAATCGGATTCGGCCCGAGTTCCACAGCTGCGGTCCCTTACACCGTCACATCGGTGGCGTCGCTTGGCGTTGCGCCGGCATTCACGCAAAATCTCGTTGATGCCCCGGCCAACCTGGTTCCAGGCGACTTCAACAACGATGGTATCGAGGACTTTGCGGCCTGGATTGGTGGATATGGCCCTTACGTTTTTCTCGGGAATGGCGATGGCACATTCCAGGGGCATAACACTGGCGGCCAGGCCGGGACGCCAGCCGTCACCGCCGATTTCAACCGGGATGGGTTTACTGATCTCGCCTCTAGTCCGGTGTACCCGCTTGTAGCTGCCGGCGACGGCACCGGCTATTTGTACCCGCAATCGGCCACGAATGCCGTCATCGTGACGCCGACCGCGGTGGCAGCCGCGGACGTCGATGGCGATACCATCCCCGATCTGATTCTGGCAAATCCCAACGGAACCGTCGATGTATTGCTGGGCATTGGCGATGCGACTTTCCAAATGGCTCGAATCTACCCGGCCGGATCGAACCCGACGGCTCTTGCGACAGCGGACCTGAACGAAGACGGCATTCCGGATATCATCGTCGCGAACAATATTTCCTCCGCGGCCGGCGCGCTCAATGTGCTCCTCGGAACTGGCGGCGGGGGATTCGCCAACCCTCAGACCCTCGTTGTCGGCGCCACGCCGGTTTCGATGGTAGTGGGAGATTTCAACGGAGATCGTCACGCAGACGTCGCACTGCTCCATGCGGGCAGCAACATAATTGCGCTGTTTCCCGGCAAAGGAGATGGTACGTTCAGCGCTCCCAGCACGATCGTGCTTCCCGCTTCCCCGGTTAAGATTCTCGCTGCCGACATGAATTCCGACGGCATCCCCGACCTGATCGTGTTGTTTGCAACCGGGTCTCCCGCTTTCGCCATTCTTAACGGAAACGGCGACGGCACCTTCCAGTCCCCTACTACTTTTCAGGACGCCAGAATCCCTATCGACTTCGCCGTGGGAGACGTCAACAACGACGGCCGAATGGACGTTGTGGTTTCTTCTCAATCGCCTGACCTTACCGCGCAAGGCGTGGACGTATTTCTGGGAGCCGCACAGGCGCTGTCTGTCCTGCAGGGATCAGGGCAGAGCGCCGGTATTGGCACGGCATTTCCGAATATTCTGCGAGTTCACGCGGCTCCCGGGGCGAAGGTTACGTTTTCCGCGCCGTCGTCAGGTCCGAGCGGCTCATTCGGTTCGTCCGGCACAAGCGCAATCGTGACGGCGGACTTATCCGGCAACGCCATCGCTCCCGCTTTTACTGCAAACAGCCATGCGGGAACCTATATCGTGACTGCTACGGCGGCCGGGTTCCTGAGCGTGAATTTCAACCTGACCAACACCGCGGGTCCCCCTGCCACTTTTGGGCTGGTCACTACCGCAGTCCAATACTTCGCGGCAATTAATGCGGTATTCGCCAACCCGCCGCAGGTTATCGTGCTGGATGCAGCGGGCAATCCAGTCCCCAATATTACCGTCACTTTTGCCACTACCACGGCAGCGAGCGGCGCCACCGCAACGTTCGCGGGAGGGGTTTCAACGGCGACGAGCGTGACCAATGTGTCGGGCATCGCCACATCGCCAACAGTGACGGCGAATGGCGTGACCGGAAGCTATTTTGGGGTGGTTTCCGTGGTTGGAGTGGGGACGTCCGACTATTTCGGGATGACCAATTGGCCGATCGGTCAGATTGTAGTGACCAATTCACTCAGTGCTCCTGGCTCTTTTAGTACTGGCGGCTCCGCGGTGGCGTACGCCGTCGACGGAATATCGTATAACGCAACGCATATCTTTTACTGGACCCCGGGCGATACACACACCTTCTCGATACCCGCCCAGTCGAATGGCCCGACCGGTTATGCTTTCACGGGCTGGAGCGACGGTGGCGCTGCTACCCACGTCTACACGGTTCCAACGGGCGCTGCCACAATCACGGCCAGCTTCAAAACCCAATACGAGCTGCTCGTGGATCAACTGCCCGGGGGCACCATTACTCCCGGCAGTGGATACTTCGATCCAGGCAGTCCGGTGACAGTCACGGCAACACCGGATCCCGGCTATGCTTTCTTAGGCTTTGTCGGCGGCGGGGCTGCCAATCCGGGCATCAATAATCCGGTGACACGATCCTTATCGTTCAACCTCTCTCTTCCTTCGTCGGTTTATGCATCTTTCGCACCGTTGTCCGAGATGGTCAGCGCAGAAGTATCGCATACCGGCAATTTCACACGGGGCCAGAGCGGAGCCACCTACTCTGTAGTGATATCGAACGGTGCATCCGGCGCTCCAACCGGTTTCTTCGAGGTCACGGCTACGGAAGTCCTGCCCGCGGGGCTAACCCTCATTTCGATGGCGGGCGCCGGATGGAATTGCGCGGCCAACACCTGCACGCGTTTCGATTCCCTCGCTCCTGGGGCGAGCTATCCCGCGATTACCGTTACCGTGAATGTCGCATCAAATGCACCCTCACAAGTCACGAACCAGGTGACGGTAAGCGCCGGCAATCAAGGGGCGGTAGCCAGCGGTGACGCCACTGCTATTACTTCCCTTCAAAGCGCCCAGACGATCACTTTCGGCATCTTGAGCAACCAGAGCCTTGGTTCATCGCCGCCTGCGCTTGGCGCGACCGCGAGCTCCGGATTGGCAGTTACCTTTGTTTCGAACACCACGGCAGTGTGCACGGTCTCCGGAGTGAATCTAACGCTGGTCGCAGCGGGTACCTGTTCGATCACAGCCAGCCAGGCTGGCAACGCTACCTGGGCCGCCGCTCCTTCGATTACACGGAGCTTCACCGTGAGCCCACCGGCGGTGGCTGCCACGGCGGCGTTCGTCGCGACGGACACGACGACGCAAGGGGCCTGGAAGGGTGTCTACGGGGCCGATGGAGAAGCGATCTACGATGATTCGGCCAACTACCCCAGCTATGCCCAGGTGTATTTCGGCGGGGACTCTTCGTACGTGTGGGCTTCATCGGGCACTGATGTCCGCGACTTGCAGAAGTCAGC
>JBEKTF010000286.1:0-5101 GCA_049516355.1 Bryobacteraceae bacterium
GTACTGCCTGTTTTCGACGCACGGGTATATGGGCACGCACTCGCCGGACCATGCCGATGCAGGAATCTGGGGGCTTACGGAATTGATGCTCGATCCCGAGCCGCAGCCAAACATTCGCTTCGTCCACCTCGACCAGTAGAGGAGATGAACGTCTTTTCCAAAGCGTGAGACGGTCGACGAAAGCCAAGCCGATTTCCCCCATCCGAGAAGAAAAGACTCACCCGGGGCCCGTGTCGAGGTCACCTTACCTGGTCAGCGTTGCGCTCGCCGGGGATTTTTGGCGCTGCCAGGAAGTCCGTTTTTCCGCATACTGCAACCAGGGGAACTGTGCGTCCAGCAAGGCGATGGCGCCGGCAGTGGTTTGCTGTGGCACGGCGCAGAGCGGGGCGACTTGGGGTGGCGTCGGCGTAACGGCGATCCGGGCGCGACGGGCGCGCTGGTTGCGTCCGAACGCTCTGCCGCCACGCGCGCCGATGAGGCGCAGTTGCAAGGGAGATTTATTGAACAAAATGTGGGGGTAGTTGGTCATAAGTGTCTTCCGGACACCACGTTCGCTCTGCCGAGGGCGACAAGCAAGTCTAAAGTGCTTACAGGTCAACCACTTACAGAGAAATAAGTTTTGTTCCTCCGCGCGTTTCTGAGGTACAGTTCACATGACCTGAAGAAAGGCGGTCCGGAGGAAGATGCAGAAGAAAAGGTCGGCAAAAAACGCCCGGTTCCGCCCGGGCACAACGGGCGCGTGCGAAGCCCAGTTGTGGGCTTTCACAAGTTCCCAGCGAATTCTCAATGACGATCATGCTCCCGGCATACGCAGGGTATTGCGATACAGGAAGCGCAGCGCGGCGACGGCCTGAATGTAAGTTGACAGTTTGACTTTCTTCCTGTTGAGAAGAAAGAGCTGGTATTGGCGGATCTCTTCGGGGCCGAGATCTTCGGGGGATTTATGGAAGTGTTGGGCGAATGCGGCGACCGCCCAGATATAGCATCTTACGGTCGAGGGCGCGTAGTTGCGGATGCGGAGATCTTCCAGCATCCGCTGTCTCAGTGCAGTCATGGATGAAGCCTCCTTCACCGATGAGCAGATCAAACTGCTGCCGCAAAACGACTGCCAGACCTAAAGCGAGGTGACTGAAATTACGCGCAGGTCGCTGCACTCGGCGTCCGACACGCAGGCGGTGATTGCATCCGAGAATTCGTCCAGTAGCGCCAGATAGTCAGCCTACAGTAGGGGTTTCGGCCATCGTCGGGGTCACAGACCACGCCTTATCTCGGTCCCTATAAAGCGGCTCAAGTACCTGCTCCATTTTCAGTTTGAAGTATTGATTTTGGGTGTCGAGAGCAAGTAGGATCAGCAGGTGTGCGTATGTAAGAGCATAACTGGCGGGATCGAATACAAATCCATCGGGCCGTTCAGTAATTCTTTGGAGAATCGAAGAGATCGAGGCGTGAATATACTTATTGGGCACGAGCGCACAGGTCAGATATAAATCCCTCAGTTCCTTGCCCAACCCTTGCAACGCCAGATCATTAGTTGCCTTGCCAAGATTACCGGCCAGATCAACCAACGAATACTTGCTCCAAGACTGCTGCGGCGTCTGATGACATTCCTCACAGGGTTCGTATTTGTAGGCGTCTTTGTTTTGATCGTAAAACTTCTTGATGCCGCTAGGATCGTCGTCCCATCCCTCATAAATGGAGCCAGCACGACGATTAAATTTTCTCTCTTCGACCGTGTAATAGTCGTAAAATCTGGTGCCTTCCTCGCCTGGATTTTCCACGATGACTTGGTTAACAACCGCACGCTCGTAGAGACCCCGCAAAAGTTTCACGGCAGCATATCCGTAGTCGTGTTCCACGAGAAACACAATTTCAGTGAAGTCTTCCAAACACAAACGTCCTAGCCCGTAGACGGCGATGTCGGCTTTACTTGCTACTACTACGTCTATGCCACAGGCGAACGTCTGCTTGATAGCGGCATACAACGACTCAAAGCAAGCCATGAATCGAGGGAATCTTTCGGGCAACGCTGTCGAGCAGCCAAGCGCATCGAGCTTGCTCCAGATCGTTCCCGACAACTCATCCATGTTCAGCACTTCTGGTGGCGGCAGTGTGTCGGTCGTGATCTCGTGGTCGCTCATGGTAGCGTCCCTATTGAACCTCGGCTGAGTTATTTGATGACTCCGATAGTCTCCGTCACTTCGTAGGTCTCGTTACTCTTGCCCTGCCCATCCTTGAAATCAGCGTGATCCACCGTGATAGTAATTCCATCACAGCCAATGCTGATCTGAGTCACGGTACCGTTAGAAATGTTTGGCTGAAACGTCTTGACCGAGCAAGCGGTGGCGCTTTCTTTTGAGATGTCTGACAATGCGTTGAACAGAGAGTCATAAACATCTTTCAGCGTTTCGTGTTTTGATAATCTATGCTCTATTCCAACGATGATATCGTTCCGGGCATACAAATGACCCACAGTATCTGACATGTCCGCTGGAGGCCAGACGATCCATTGAGTTAAGGAGTCGTTGCTATCAGCATGCGGTATGGCTTGAAATGTAAAGCCTAAAGCTGAGAGATCGGCAAGTGTTTTTAGCACTGGCGCTCCGAGACGAACCTCGTGAGTTTTGAAAAACACCGATGAAGAATTCATTTCACTGAAGGCTGGCGTGATACACGTGTTCGCCAACACAATCAAGAGCACGGCCTGAAGACCTTTAATAGAATTCATTTCTTCGGCTTCCATTCGGTGCTGAGTCGTTGTCCATCAGCAATTTGAGTCGAGGTCATCTGTCCTGCGATGTTGTCCCGCTGATACAGCGCCTCTTTGTTCCCCTGCGCTGCTGCGAGGTTGTACCATTTGTAGGCAACGACAAGATCGCTGCCCGAAGCGCCATTGTGCTGGTTCGCCGACAGTTCCTCGCCCAACTCCTTTAATCCACGCAGAGCATAAAGTTTGCCGACCCACAGAGCCTCCTCCCACTCGGGACCCCTCGCCCGGGGATGGCGCCAGCCAATCCCGATCATGACGGCAGTTTGCACGTGAAGTTTTGAGCGTCGTCCGTGCTTCCGGTTCCCTTGTAGGTGGACACCTGCGGATACTGGCACAGGATCCTCGTACGCACCACCTTACCACCCACAACGCGAGTCTGCGTGATCGTATCGGGCGCCTTCTTGTTCTCTACCCATTGCTCCATCGTTTTGATCACATCGAATTCGCCATGGGCTTCACCAATACCGCAGTGCGACATGCCAGGCACCACGAACATGCGTACGGAATCCTTCGTGTTCTTAACGCCGCCCATTTTGTCCAATACGCTGTTGTAATAGTTGATGGCCAGCCCCGTGGGGATAGTCCCGTCGGCCCAGCCTTCATACATGAGAAACTTTCCACCACGCCCCGTGAATTTGCGGAGATCCGGATCCACCGAATCCACCACACTGCTGATTTCCGGCCTGGTGGCGAGCGCCCAATCGCTGTCGAAGTTAGGAGGGTTCTTTCTGTAGTCCCAGCTCGGATCCCTGAACACGAAATTCCTGTAGAAATCCTGCGAGAACGGGAACGGCGCCGGCCCGACAAACTGGGCCATGCTTAACTCGCTTCCCGGCAACGGAGCGGGGATTCGCTCCCCGGTGCGCGGATTGGTCGGGCCCGCGTAGATCTTGCGGACTGCCTCTACCTGTGGCGCGGTCAGGCAACTCGGGCTGTCGGCGCCCTTGCACTCGATCTCTTTCGGATCGAATGCGCAACGCCGCGGATCTTCGATCACGCCATCCTTGACTCCGTCGAGTGCATCACATTTCTGCAGCACTGCGGTGTGGAGGACCTTGAATTTATCCGGAGGGATGTTGCTGGCCTCGTCCTTGTGGGCCGCTTCCCAGATCCACATCTGCTCTTGTTTGTGGTGGGTGTTGTGAGAAAATCCGGTTACGGAGAGACCGTCATAGTCGTTGGGATAGCGCTGCGCTTCACTCTCGACATTCTGTGCTCCGCCTCCGCACCCGTCCATATAAGAGAAGCTGGGACCCTTGCCGTAATAGGCCGCGACGACTTTTTTCGCCTCTACCGTCATCTCATGAATGGCGCGATACCCGAAATCGATCACCTTCTCGGGGTGGCTCGGCGCATAATCTGAGCCAGCCCCCTCATGCCCGGTATCACTCCCGGCTGAGGCGAACCCTTTCCGCAGCGCGGCGGCTATGAGATTCAGCGGGATCGCTCCCCCCATGCCGCCGCTTCCGGCGCCTTCGAAGCGGCCGTTCCAGCCCGTAGCCGGCATCCAGATTTCCATCTTGATATCGGAGTCGCTGGTCGGTTTCAAAGTTGCCTTCACCCGGCAGAAAGCGGGCAGATTCTGGAACGCCGCAGCCCCCCTTCCCGGGCCTCCGGGCGGTGCGAACGCCCCCGCGGCTACAGACTCAGACGATGTGATAGTCGCCTGCGGCCCCGAAAGCGAAGTCAAATTCTCGCAAGACGCGGCGACCGCCATTCCCTGGCCGAGGACCGTCATAGTTAATACAACGCCGAACAATGTGATTATGCTCTTTCGTCTCATCTTGGCTCCTCTCGTCTCGTGCTTATTCCGATTACGCGTGTACGATCCAGCTTATCGCGCCATCGCGTCAATCACTTCGCCGTCACTTAGGACCAGACACGGAATCTTGAAACTGAATTGGCGAAGACAGAATCTCGGACCGCAAATACAACGCCGGTTCCGGAGTTGTCGACTATGGGAGTCGGATCTGCGACAATTGGCAACCGCCTGCTGCCCGACGGAAACGCACGGCGGGTGCACGGTGTCCGAGGAAAGGAAAAGGTATCATGTCGACCATCGAAGGAATATCCGCCCAGTCGCCCAGAGCGAACACCAGAGCGGGGCGTGGGGCCCCGATAAGGGCCGAGGGCTTCAACCATCTGCATATCAATGTGCGCGACCTCGCGCGCTCGATTCGCTTCTACGAGGAGGCGTTTGGGCTCAAAGCCGGTTTCAGCGCGGGCAAAGACCTGATCTTCATGGTGCCGGGGGCAATAGGGCACTCATTGGCATTACACCAGGTTGGACCGGATGAACCGGTCGGGATGGCGGGCGGATTCCAGCATTTTGGA
>JBEKTF010000287.1:0-5083 GCA_049516355.1 Bryobacteraceae bacterium
AGAGCGTTTTTTGGGCGACAACATTTCCCTGCCGCTCTTTAAGCCAAAGAAGGATAGCGTCAAGTCGGATGGAACTGAAGTTCTGGCTTATACTCCGCTTCAAGCCGCTGACATTCTATGCTACGAGCTGCACAAGCCTCATCGCGATTTGTTGGCCGCTAAGGGACCGATTAAGAAGTTTCGCTGGGGCCTCGGACAACTCTCGAAGATACCGGGTGAGCCGGGATACTACAGTCCGAATAATCTAGCCGAACTTAACCAGCGGCTCAATGAATTGCCCCCCTCGCGCAAACAATGAAGTAGCCACATAGGCCATTTGGCGCGCCCGCCTCGTCCAGAAGTCCGGTTGGGGGAAGTGTGCGGTTGCGCCGAATCGATCTCGGCAAACGCCGCCCACGGAAGCCACATGAGTGAGAAACGGCAACCTGTCGAACTGCCGGATGGAGTATCCGAACTGTCACCGGAGCCGTGAGTGCAGAAGGATCAGCTCGCGCGATATTGACCAATATCGGAAGGTATTCCACGGGATGGAGCGACACTTCGAGAGCGCCTTATATCGGGCTGATCTGATAGCCACGGCGATTGGGACCTCCCCAAACGACCGTCGTCTGCTGCGGCACCACTTTCATGAATGCCATTATCAGCGATTCGGCGCGGTCCGGGCTGCCGGGTATCCCGCGCTGGTTGCGCGCTTCTTTGCTCTCGATCTCCGTCAGGCCCCGGCCGTTCTCGCGGTACCGGATTGTCGATAACTGCGCTGCCGTCTCTTCATCTGCGAGGCCGCTGACCAGGTTTTCCTGGAGGTACGTGCGGAACGTCCAGTGCGCCTCGGCTTTCTGGTTGACGAATTGTGTCGCATCGATGGCGCGCGCCCCGGCGTTGAATCCGTAGACCGGGAAACCCTGATCGGCCAGGTGCAGAGCAAAGTTGTAACCGATCCCCACGATGTCCACAACGACGATCCCGAGGCGATAGCCCAGGCGCATAGCCCGTATTTCGTTCAATTCCCTGGCCACAGCACCGCGTGGATCAGCGTCGGACCAGAATTTCTGCATCAGGACAATACCGCCGATGCGCGCCGTCAGTACCGTTTCGTCGGCCCCGGCGCCGGCCACGTCGATTCCTACCTGAATCACTGCCCCGGACTTCGCCCGCTTGAGTTCGTCTTCGGTCGGATCACGCCGTGCGCGCTCGATCCACGACAGTGGAAACACACTGGCTGGATCGTCGGACGGAAACTCGCCCAACACACGGGCGATGTACTTGGGGTGCTTCGGCCCCCACACTTTGAGCCGTTCTTTAACCCAATCGCGCGTGATGAGCGAGGGAAACGGACGATAGCCCAGTTCCTCGGGCGACATGGCCAGCAGTTCTTCCTCCGTGACCGGGCGCCCGTCCGGGTGGTGGAGATTGGGCGTGTCGAAAGCCGATATGGATATGCATTTGTAGATGGATCGGTCGCGGGTGAACGAATCGTAGAAATGCCCCGACGGGATGACCGGGTTCCCGAGCTCCAGCACGCGCACGTTGCCACCGGCGCGGATGCCTTCAATTGAGTCCCAGATATCCGATTCGATGCCAGGCGCCTCATCGGCGATGATCAGCACGTGCGAGCCGTGAAGGCCCTGAATGTTGATACCCGCCGAAGAGCTGGCGCCGAAGGCGTATCGCGACGGGCTGATGTCGAGCCCCGTGCTGGTGGGCTCCGGCAGCAGTTGTCTGGCCGGGCCTCCCGAGCGGGCTACGCTGACATCCTTCCAGAATGTTTTCACCTGGCGAAGCGTCGGCGCTGTAGTAAAGACTTTACCCGTCTGATGACGCACGAGCCACCAGAGCGGCAGGCCAGCGGCCGCGAACGTTTTCCCGGATGCGTGGCATCCCTTTACCGCAACGAGCGGACAGGTTTCCACGGCATGGATAATTTCCTTTTGCTTCTGCCAGAGCGTGCGGCAGAGCTGGTGCCGCTGGAACGCGCAGGGATCGCGGAGGAAACGCGCCTTACTTGCCGCCGTCTTCGGCATCGGCCTCACTGACGAGCCGGTCGGCATCGGAGAGCAGGAACGGACGATCCCGGCCCTTATCGTCGACGAATCGCTGCGCGGTGGTTTCCTGCCAGCCGGCGCGCGCCTTCAGCGTAAAGCACACGGCCCACCCATCGCCCCTCTTCAGCCCCATGACCAGTCCGCTCATCGCCAGTGCCAGGACCTCGTTCATGCTTACGGCGAGTTCGCGCCGGAAGTGCTTCCGCAGCGTCGGCTCGGAAATCCCGTGGGTCCCGATGCACCGGGCGATCTCAGCCTGCGGAACGCCGACCGCCGCGAGGTTCTTGACGGTGGCGCGGTCGGCGGGAGTTGGTTCGTAGGCTGGTCTGCCGGTTTCCTTTCTTGTCACGAAAATAACTCTCCAAATCTAAGGTTTCGAGGGTTTCCGCTCCGAACTGATCTCCCTGAAGGTGCGCCCATCGCCTTCGAGCGTGGCCTGCTGGCCGCTCAACGCCTGCCAGCGGAGAACAACAACATCGACGTACTTCGGATCGAGTTCCAGGCCACAACAGGTCCGTTCGGTCAGTTCAGCGGCGGCGAGCGTGGTGCCGCTCCCGAGGAACGGTTCGTATACCAGTTCGCCGCGTTTGGTGTGGTTCAGTATCGGGCGGCGCGCTAACTCGACCGGCTTTTGCGTGCAATGGTCCTGTTTCACGTCCGCCGGGTCCTTCGAGCCGCCCATTATAAATTTCGGGGACGGACAAGACCAGATCGTTGCGTTTTTCCCTGCCTCGCCGAACCAATGCGCCTTTTTCTTTCTCACATACCAGCAGGGCTCGTGAGCATACCAGTAGTGGGTCCGGGTCAAAACAACACGGCCTTTGTCCCAGATGATTTGCTGCGGATATAGAAATCCGATTCTTTCCAGTCCGTTCAGGACTTCGCGGGTAAATACTGATGCGTGCCAGACGTAGGCCACCTGGAGACTCGGCACGAGCTCATAAGCCTCGGACCAATCGGCCCGGGTATCACCCGAGATCGTCGTCTCGTTGTGACCAGCGGTCCGGTGCTTCATATACGATGGCTCGGCGGGGCCGTGGCCATTGAGGCCAGCTCGATCTCGCCATTCGCTATCGAGCGAGATTCCATAAGGCGGATCGGTGACCATCAGGAGCGGTTTCCGCCCCTCGAGCAGGCGCGCCACGTCGGTCTCGCTCGTGGCGTCGCCACACAGTACGCGGTGCGGACCGCATAGCCACAGATCACCAGGGCGCGAAGTTGGAACTTCCGGGATTGACGGTACCTCGTCCTCGGCCGCGTTCGGCTGAAGGGTAAATGCGTCGATCTCCCGCGAATCGAACCCCGTGAGCGTCAGGTCGAAGTCGAGCGCCTGCAGGTCGCCGAATTCGGCGGCCAACAGCTCGAGGTCCCAGTCCGCCCACGAAACTGAGCGATTGACCATTAACCGAAAAGCCTTGACCTGAGCATCCGACCATCCATCGCACGGGATCACCGGTACTTCGGTCATGCCGAGCTTGCGCGCAGCCTTCAGCCGGAGATGGCCGTCCACCACTTCGCCGGTCGAGCGTGCGAGCACAGGGACCGAGAAGCCGAACTCGGTGATGCTGGCAACCATGCGTTCCACCGCTTTGTCGTTCTTGCGCGGGTTGCGCTTGTAGTCTTTCAGCTTCGCGATGGGCCAATATTCGACGCGGAGCCTTTGCCCGGCGAAGGAAATTGGGGGAGCATCCGTTGATTTGACGATCGTGCTGTCCCCCTCCCACGTGTTCAAGATCAGGCTCCCTTCAAGCCATAATTAACACGAGCAACACGCGATGGCTAGAGATAAATATGTGCTTTTTATATACGATAGATCATGATTATTCAGAATTGCTCAGGCTTTATCAGCAACCCGGCTGAATTTCTGGCGCGAAGAGAAGATAAGTCCTCTGCCTGAGCCCCTAAGTGGTGCACCCGACTTGATTCGAACAATCAAAGCAAACGGAAAACCCACAATTTAGCAGGATTGAGCATGATTACCAGTTTCTGCTAAAGGTTGGTTGATTGCAGCGATTTACTCGCATCGTGATCTTCGGCTCTGGCAACCCTGCGTAACGCTGCTATGCATAGGGTGGGCAAAAATTTGGGCACAGTCCACCACGCGCGGGGCAAGAGGCAACTCCATGCCCGCTGAAAAGCGATATGCTCAGTTCATGCGAACCGCCAGCGTGCTTTTTCTCTTGCTCGTCCCGCTCGCTCTTTTCGCAGGTGTGGCAAACGCCCAGGACGGCGCAAATACCTTCAGATGTCCCGACGGCACGGTTGTCCCACTTGAGGCAAAAGGACGGCCCTACAGATGTCCCGATACTGATGAGCAGCGTGCTGCAAATGCTCGGTGGAAATTATCCAACGAGGAGGCGGAAAGGCACAAGAAGGAATCTGACGAATGGGTTGCAAATTACAAGAAAGAAAACGACGAGCGAATGGCGGAGTTTCAAGAGGCATATCAGGAAAAGGTCAACGCTAAGGCCTCGGCCAAAATGCTCGTCGCGTTTATCGACGACGAAATAAAAGCGAACGAGAGCCGGGCGGTCGCAGAACGTCTCGCAGCTTATAAAACGCAAGGAGACAGCCACGATCGAATCGAAGCGATCAGTAGAATCGAAGCTGATAATCGCGTAATTCTGCTTCGCCTCAAAGATGCGCCATTACAGGTTTTGGAAAAAGCCGAAGCAGCGGAAGCCGTTGCCAGAAAAAAGCAGGCCGCGGCTGAGCGCGCAAAGCTTGCGCTGATTTGTCGCGATGTTTTCAGAGCAACCATCGACAAGAAAACAGGCGATCTCACAGTGAGAGAAACCCAGCAAATAAAAGGCTGTCAGACTCTAGACCTTTACCACCAATAGGCATGGTTCGTAATCCCCAGTAGCGGATCTCCCTTGGACTCGGAGGGGCACAGTGGGTGGTCACAAATGGGCATAGCCTACAGAACAAGTGGAACCCGCGCGGAAAGATCATCTGAATCACTTCCTGCCCGGAGGATTTTTTCACTTTGTATATGGATTTTTGGCTGGCGGCCCGCTCAAAGCTTGCGCCATTTCCTT
>JBEKTF010000288.1:0-5053 GCA_049516355.1 Bryobacteraceae bacterium
CGCGAACGCGATCGAGCGCGCGGCGATGGAGGTCGCGGAGGGCCATCACGACGCGCAGTTTGTGGTGGACGTCTTTCAAACAGGCAGCGGGACTTCGACCAACATGAATGCCAACGAAGTGATCGCCCATCTTGCCGGCATGGCCGTTCAAACCGAAGTGCATCCCAATGACCAGGTGAACCGGGGGCAATCGAGCAATGATGTTTTCCCGTCGGCCATGCACATCGCGGCGGTTGAAACCGTCACGCACCGCCTGCTGCCCGCGCTGGATCTCCTCGAAAGGGAACTCAGCCGCAAATCGCGCGAGTTTCACGACGTCATCAAGATCGGCCGCACGCACTTGCAGGACGCGGTTCCCATGCGTATGGGGCAGGAATTCAGCGGCTACGCGCAACAGGTGCGAAACGCTCTCGATCGGATTTCCTTCGCGCTCGAAGGGCTGCATGAGCTTCCGCTTGGCGGTACGGCCGTTGGAACCGGGCTCAATGCGCCGGCTGGCTTCGCGGCGGAAACCATTGCCGAAATCGCGCGCATCACGGGTTGCCCGTTCGTTGAAGCGAAGAATCACTTCGAGGCGCAGGCGTCAAAAGACGGGGTCGTGTTTCTGAGCGGGGCGTTGCGTACGTGCGCGGTAGCTTTGACGAAAATCGCGAACGACATCCGCTGGATGGGTTCCGGGCCACGCTGCGGTATCGGCGAGTTGAAGTTACCGGCCGTCCAGCCGGGATCGAGCATCATGCCTGGGAAAGTGAATCCGGTGATTGCCGAAAGCTTGCTGATGGTTTGCGCGCAGGTGATCGGCTATGACGCTACGATCGCGTGGTGTGGCGCAGCCGGGAACTTCGAGTTGAACGTCATGATGCCGGTGATGGCTTACGATTTGATCGAGGCCGTCGTAATTCTGGCTGCGTCCGCACGGAACTTCGCGCATCATCTGGTGGCGGGGCTGGAGGCGGATCGTGCGAGAGCCCTGAGTTTTGTCGAACAATCGCTGGCGATGGGAACGGCGCTCGCTCCGGAACTCGGTTATGAGAATGCCGCGGCCCTGGTCAAAAACGCATATTTGACGGGACGGACCGTGAGAGAGGTCGCCATCGAGCAAAGCGGATTGAGCCCTGAAAGAATTAACGAGTTACTCGACCCGGAAACGCAGGCCGGCTGACTGAGAGTGAGTGTGTTCGAACTAGAGCAGCCGGAAATTCACTTCGATGAGGGCCCGCACGTTTACCGCCTGGCCGCCCTTCATCCCGGGCCGGAATTTCCACTTCTCAACCGCCTCGACCGCTTTCTCGTCGAGGCCCATGCCGAGACTCTTCACCACGTGAATCTCGCGCGCGCGGCCTTCGGTATCCACGATGATCGAGAGCCTCACGGCGCCGCTGTATTTGGCTTTACGCGCTTCTTCCGAATACTCCGGGTCCACTTTGAAAATCACCGCGGGCTGGCTCACGCCGCCACCGACGCTGAAGACGCCGCCGCCAACGCCGCCGCCTCTGCCAGGACCGAATCCGCCGCCGTCGCCAGACCCTAATCCACCGCCGCTGCCGCTACCCATACCACCGCCAAAACCTTGCCCATTGGAGCCGTTCGCCAGCTTGGCCAGCGGATCGCCCCAGTTCGGCAGGTTGTTTTGCGGAAGCACTACATCGGGAGGCGCGATGATCGTCGGCGTCATAGCCAGTTTTGGCTGCTCTTTCACGATCATCGGCGGGGTAAATTGCTTCAGGGAAGGCTTTGGGGCCTGTCCCTTCGATACCGGCAAGATTTCTCTCGCGCCACCCCCACCGCCGCCGCCAGCCGCCTTCTTCTGCGCCGGCGCTACATAAGGCCTGATGTTGGGGTCGATGAGGTCCACTGTTTCCACGAGCTTCTTCTGGACCGTCTTGCTCGTGAAGCCGACCATCAGAAGAGCGAAAGCGGCTATATGAATCGCGACCGAAATATAGCGCGACTTGGGGTCCTTGTCATACAAACCCCAGATGCTCTTGACCGCGACCGGCTTCGACGTGATCATGAGCGGCGGCAGTTTCTCCGGCTTGATCAGGTCGTGAATGTTTTGGTAAAGCGATATCCACCACGGAATTTCGGCCTTGTCCGCGGCGAAAAGCCGATCCAGATGATCGTTCATTTCCGTCTGCAGCTTCACCGGGTCGGGCGGAATGTGTTCAGGCTGACCGGGATACAGAGCTTCAGACATTAAAATCGACCAATCCTGCGAGAGAAGTCAAGCCTTCGTGCTCTTGACGGCAGCACGTGTCTTTCCGTTTCCAGACATTCCGTTTCCGAATTTGGAATACGGCGGAACTTTTCACTCTCGTTTGGATTTTAGCACAAAGGCTATAGTGCCGTGCGTTGCGTGAAGTCAGTGTCATACACCATGCTTGCGACACCAGATCTGACGGAGGCACCACCCTCCAAGTTACGAAAAATGGTAGCTTTATAATCTATTTATATTATTCCGGAGGGCGAGATTCCGGCCGCGGACGCAAGCAGGTTTCCACCGCTGGAAATCGCTATAATACGATCAGTGTCCCGCCGCCGGTGACATCACCGTTCCATGGAAAGCGACTTCAATTTAAATGCTGCGTAACCTCACGATTATTCTTGCCGCCGCAACGGCGCTCCTGGCGCAGTCGGCTCCGAAACGAGCGAGCGCGCCAGACAAACCCGCTTCGGACAAGCCAACGATTGACAAGGCGAAGGTGGAAGCGTATATTCGGCATCTTTTCGTCTGGCCGGCCCCCATCGAAGTGGCCGTGAGCGATCCGAAGCCCGGCCCGATACCCGGTTTCTACGAGGTTGAGATCCGTGGTTCGCAGGGCAATGCCAGCCAGCAGGAGACGTTCTACATTTCAAAGGACGGCCAGAAGATCATCCGCGGCAATGTATTCGACATCGGGCAGAATCCCTTCAAAGAAGATTTGGACAAAATCAAAACAGAATATCAACCGAGCATCGGGACTCCAGGCGCCCCGGTCGTGCTGGTTGAGTTCAGCGACTTCGAATGTCCCTTTTGCCGCCAACAGGCCAAAACGCTTCGCGAAGAGTTGCTGAAGGCCTATCCAAAAGAAGTCCGTCTCTACTATCTCGATTTCCCGCTCGAATCGCTGCACCCCTGGGCTAAATCGGCCGCCATGATGGGCCGTTGCATCTTCCACCAGAACGCGAGTACCTTCTGGGACTATCACGACTGGATTTTCGAGCACCAGGAAGAGATGACGCCTGAAAATCTCAAGGATAAGGTCGTCGAGTTCGCGAAAGGAAAGGGAATCGACGACGATCAACTTTCAAAATGCATCGATTCGGGCGCGACCGAAGAGGAAGTGAATAAGACGAGGGCGGAAGGCAAGGGCCTCGACGTTACTTCCACGCCCACCATGTTCGTCAATGGCCGCCGCATGGTCGGTACGCTCCAGTGGCCCGATCTGCAGCGCGTGATCGATTACGAGATCGACTATCAGAAAACGGCGAAGAACGCGGGCGAAGACTGCGGTTGCAGCGTCCAGTTGCCCACGCCCGGAGTTCCCTCCCAAAACAACGGCCCGGCCGGCCTGCACAAGTAAATGTTCCGTAGAGCCTGTCTCATCCTCGGTCTGGCGGACATCGTTTTTGCGGCGTCCCTGGGGGATTCTGCATTCGATGCCGACCGTTACCTGAGCCACATCAAATATCTCGCGTCGCCGGAAATGCGCGGCCGCGAGAGCGGCTCGCCCGAGCTGGAAAAAGCGGCCCAGTATATCGCCGGCCAGTTCAAGGCCGACGGATTGAAACCACCGGATGGCCAGAATTATCTGCAGGCGTTTGACGTTACCACCAGCGCGAAAGCGGGCAAGGCCAACCGCTTCGATTTTGTCATCGGCGGGGAAAGGCAGGGGCTTCAGCCCAACAAGGATTTTGTTCCGTTCAGCTTTTCGGAGCGCGGAAAGGCATCCGGTGGAGTCGTGTTCGCCGGATACGGAATTACGGCGCCCGAATATAATTACGACGACTACGCGGGTATCGACGTGAAGGGCAAGTTTGCCCTCGTTCTCGCGCACGAACCGCAGGAATACGACGAAAAGAGCGTATTCGACGGCAAAGTTTACACCGATCACTCGCAGTACTACAGCAAGGCGGCCAATGCCCGCCGGCACGGCGCGGCGGGTGTGATCCTGATCAACGATCGCATCAATCACAAAGCTTCGGCGGACGAGTTGGCGTCGTTCGGAAGCGCTGCCGGGCCCACGGATGCCGGCATTCTCTTCGTCCAGGTTAAAGAACAAGTGGTCGAACCATGGTTCAAGGCGGAAGGCAAAGATCTCATGGATCTCGAACGAAGCATCGATGCCGACCTGAAGCCGCGTTCGTTCGCGTTCAAAAGGATCGAAGTGCATGAGAACGTCGATGTGGAACGCGTTGTCCGGACGGTTCATAACGTTCTGGGATATCTGCCCGGCGAAACCGACGAATATCTGATCGTCGGCGCCCATTACGATCACCTGGGGCTGGGCGGAACGTTCTCGCTCGCGCCTTCGCTCGCCGGCACCGTCCATCCGGGAGCCGACGATAATGCGTCGGGTACCGCGGGAGTTATTGAACTGGCCCGGCACTTTTCCGCCTTGCCCAAACCGAAGCGCGGCATCCTGTTTATGACGTTTGCGGGCGAGGAACTGGGCCTGCTCGGTTCCGGATTCTATGCCAACCATTCGGAGCTACCGTTGGGTAAAGCGGTCACGATGATCAACATGGATATGATCGGCCGCGTGCGTGACGGCAAATTATTCATTGGCGGCGCGGGAACGGGCACCACACTGCGCAAAGATCTGGATGGAATCACGCCGCGTTTTCCGTTGCACGTCGATTATTCCGACAACAGCGGCTATGGCTCGAGCGACCATACGTCATTCACTGCCAAACAGGTGCCTGTTCTCTTCTTTTTCTCGGGCCTCCATGGCGACTATCACAAGCCCAGCGACACGTGGGACAAGATCAACGCTCCCGCGGCCGTCGAAGTGCTGCAGCTGGTAGCGGACGTCGCGGACCGTATCGATACGCAGGCCGACCGGCCGGAATT
>JBEKTF010000289.1:0-5032 GCA_049516355.1 Bryobacteraceae bacterium
CGTTACGCTCTTCGAGAAAACGCCCATTTTACAGGCTCTCCAGCCACCAGACTCCCAAGCGGATCTGCTCATTTCTGCCAATCAACTGATTCTGTTCCCTTTATAGCCGGACAGTTGTGATCCTCATTTATGGCCGCGCAAAAAACAAAGCGCGGTTCGCCTGGAGCGGCTGTTCACAATGAAAGCGCAAACGATCGAGATTCTGGAATCCACCGGACGCATTCTTTCCTCCGCAATTTTCCGCCCCGGAGGAAAAAAACTGATGGCCAAGGGACACATTCTCCGGGAAGAGGATATTCGGGTCCTGCAATCGGAAGGAATGGAGCGAATATGGGTCGCTCAGCTCGAAGAAGGAGAGATCTCCGAAGATGAAGCCGTCTGCGCGGTCGCGGGGGAAATGGCCTGCGGCTCCTACCAGATCCAACTCGCCGCTGGCGGGCGCGCCAACCTGATGGCTACGGAAAACTGCTGCGTCCTGGTCGACGACGAATTGTTGCGGCAGGTGAACTGCACGTCAGGCGTGGTGATCGCGACCACCATCAATTTCAGTTTCGCCATGGCGGGCCAGAGAATAGCCACCATTAAAAGCGCTCCTTTCGCGGTATCGAAATCGGATTTCGACGGATTAATCGGAATGTTGCACGAGAGGGGGCCGATTATACAGGCGCGGCCTCTTCTGGGCGCCACCGCGGCGGTGCTTTATTGCGATCCCGTGAACGGCGATCGCGCCCGGGTGCTCTTCGAATCCGTGCTGCGGCAAAAGCTGGAACGCTTCGGCATACGTTCCCATGCCAGCCTGGCAGTGCTCGAGAATGAAGAGCACGTATCGCGCGGCATGCAGCATCTGCTTCGCGTAAAGCCGTCCGTGGTTCTGGTTGCCTCGACCACAGCCCCCGCAGGTCCATCGGACGTCGTCGGCGTCGCCATGGAGAAAATCGGATGCCAGATCGAGCGCTTCCTCGCTCCGGTTGAGCCAGGGAATCTGCTCCTGATGGGCTATAAAGACGAGATACCGATCATGTCGGCGCCCGGCTGTTTCCGCTCGCTGAAGCCGAACGTAATTGACCTGATGCTGCCACCCATGCTGGCGAGATACCGGGTTTCCACCTGGGAAGTCGCCGGCCTCGGCCACGGCGGCCTGCTGAATTAGAGCATTTTCAGAGAATTCAGTTAGGTTACCCGCGGGATGGGCGGCCCCACAGAATCACCGGCGAAAAGATCGCCGGAACGATAGTGGGGCGGGTCCCCGGACCCGCGGCCGACGCCCCCGTCGGCCCTTTCCGGCTGGGTACCCAAGGCGTTCTCCATGCTTCCTGGTTGGAAACGCGACTTGAAGTCGTATAGTAGATCCCATGGAGCTGAAGCCCGGCGCAAAACTCGGGCCGTACGAGATCGTCTCAGCCATCGGCAAAGGCGGGATGGGCGAAGTATGGAAAGCCCACGATCCGCGCCTCAATCGCGACGTCGCCATCAAAGTCTCCGCGCAACAGTTTTCCGACCGCTTCGAGCGCGAAGCCCGCGCCATCGCCGCGCTGAATCATGCCAATATCTGCACGCTTTATGACGTAGGTCCGAATTACCTGGTCATGGAACTGGTCGAAGGACCAACGCTCGCCGACCGCATTATGCAGGGGCCAATCCCTCTTGAAGAAGCCCTCCGCATCGCGAAGCAAATTGCCGATGCGCTCGAAGCGGCGCACGAGAAAGGCATCGTCCATCGCGATCTGAAACCGGCGAACATCAAGATCCGGCCTGACGATTCGGTGAAGGTGCTGGATTTCGGGCTGGCGAAATCGGGCGAGGTCGCTGAGCTGACCCCCGATTCGCCGACGATGCTGTCCGTTCCGGGCATGATCCTCGGGACGGCGGCCTACATGGCGCCCGAGCAGGCGGCTGGCCAGAACGTGGATAAGCGGGCGGACATCTGGGCCTTTGCGGTCGTGCTCTACGAGATGCTCACCGGGCAGCGTTTGTTCCAGGGAGACAGCGTCGCGCACTTGCTGGCCGACGTGCTGCGCGGGCCGATCGACCTCGACAAACTCCCGCAGACCCCACCTGCGATTCGCGAGTTAATGCAACGCTGCCTCGACCGGGATGTGAAAACCCGCCTGCGCGACATTGGCGAGGCGCGCATCGCGATCCAGAAGGTTCTCGCGAATCCCGTCAGCGGGACTGGGAGTCCCGCGCAGACCGGGGGTCTGCCCCACGTAGGCTGGGCGGTTGCGGCGGTCTTGTTGCTTGCAATTACAGCGTTGGGGTTTGTGCATTTCCGCGAGACGCCGCAGAAGCAGCAGAGCTACCGCTTCCAGATAGCGCCGCCTCCCAACACGCGATTCTCGATGTTCCGGCTCTCGCCCGACGGTCGCTACGTCGCCTTCATTGCCACCAGTGGGCTGGCAGGCGGAAGCGGAGCGGGCACCTTGTGGATCCGCGCGCTCGACTCGCTTGAGTCTCGCCAGATTACGGGATCCGAAGGTTCCTCGTATCCGTTCTGGTCTCCCGACAGCGCCTTCGTCGGGTTCTTTCAGGGCGGCAAATTGAAGAAGGTCGCGGTTACGGGGGGTCCCGCACAGACCATCTGCGATGTCGTGGATGCGCGCGGCGGAACATGGGGCCCGGATGGCACGATTCTTTTTGCCGACGGTCCGGCAAGCCCGCTTTTCCGGGTGCCTTCCTCCGGGGGTAAGCCGGCTCAATTGACAAAGCTTTCCGGCGGCGATCCCACCGAAGGGCACCGTTTTCCGGAGTTCCTGCCGGACGGCCGGCACTTCTTATTCCGCGCGTTCGGGAACGAACCGGAGGCCAGGGGTATTTACGTTGGATCGTTGGATGGAGACCCTCCGGTGCGCCTGCTATCGGACATCTCGACGAACGCCGTTTATCTTCCTCAGGGTGCGGCGGGATATGTTCTCTTCCTGCGCGAGGGCACGCTCCTGGCTCTGCCGTTCAATGCCGCCGGGCTGAAGGCAACCGGCGAGGCATTTCCCGTTGCAGAAAATGTGGCGATCGCGGCAAATCTCAGTTACGGTGCGTTTTCTTGATCCGGGAACGGAACTCTGGCGTACTGGGCCGGCGGCGGCCTGGCGGATAACCGCGAGTTCGTCTGGATGGACCGGTCTGGAAAGCGCTTGGGCGTGCTCGGGAAACCCAATGATCTGGACTCATTTTTTGCTCTTTCTCCCGACGAAAAAACCGTCGTGGCGACGGTAGGGAACCGGCCGCAATCCGATTTATGGCTGATGGATGCAGCAAGCGGGGCCAGCACGCGACTTACATTTGGATTCACTGGAATTAGTCCGGTCTGGTCCCCTGATGGCGCATCGATCGCTTATTTTCGCTACGGGACACCGGGGTCGGCCATCGTGCGCAGGCAAATCACCGGCGGAACGGAAGAATTGCTACTGAAGAACGCCGTCAACGCCTACCCGAGCGACTTCTCGTCCGACGGCAAATTCGTGGTTCATAACGTGAGCATTCCGAAAACGGGCTTCGACATCGGCTTGCTCGCGGCCAACGGTGACCATCGGGAATCCCTCTATCTCGGCACGCCCGCCAACGAGATCAACGCGCGTTTTTCTCCCGACGGAAAGTGGATGGCTTACCAATCCGATGAATCAGGCCAGTATCAGGTATACGTTCAGACAATCCCCGTGGGCGGCGGAAAATTCCAGATTTCGACGTCGGGCGGAATCCTGCCCGCATGGAGGCGCGACGGCAAGGAACTCTACTATCTGGCCCCGGATCAGAAGCTGATGGCAGTGCCCGTGAAGATCGACGGCGCATCGTTCGAGCCCGGCCAGCCGCAGGCATTGTTCACCGCGACTGCGGCGAACGGCTTCGCCGTCACCCGCGGCGGGCAGCGCTTCCTGATGAATCTCCCGGCCGGAGGCGAATCCGCCGCCGCGGGCCCGCCGCTGACGATCGTCACCAACTGGCACAAGTAATTCCAAATCAGCCAGCTGGGTGGTGGGGCGGACCCCATGGTCCGCAGCCGACCCCCCGGTCGGCTGGTCTGTGGTGAGAATTCCGCCGCACGTCAGAACTACAACGGTGTGATCTTATCGCGGCGTCGCCTGCCACACCTCAATGAACCTGGTCAGCCCGTCTTTCTAACCTGGCGTCTCCACGACAGTCTGCCGCCCCACCGCGCTTTCCCGCCCGACGCTCTCAACTCCGGACAAGCATTCGCCGTCATGGATCGATTACTGGACGAAACCCGCAGCGGGAGGTTCTACCTGCGCCAACCAGCCATAGCGGAAATGGTCGTGGAAGCCATACACTACAACGCGAACGCGCTGGGGCACTATCGCTTGCATGCTTTCGTAATCATGCCGAATCATGTTCACTTGCTCTGCACTCCAACCGTGGCATTACCCAAACTGACGAGATCGCTGAAGGGCATCACGGCGAAGCGGGCTAACGCGATATTGGCACTGACAGGAAGCCCTTTTGGGCAGGAAGAGAGTTATGACCACCTGGTGAGGCACAAACGCGAGTTCGAGAGAATTCGGAATTACATCGAAGAGAACCCCGTTCGCGCCGGATTGGTGAGCGAAGCCGGCGAGTATCGCTGGTCGAGCGCGGGATGGGCGACCGGGGGGTCGCCCGCGGACCATGGGGTCCGCCCCACTGCTGCACAATATGGGAGAATCAATCCCTGATGTCTGACGAAGCAACCGAAACTTCCCTTACGCTTGAAATTGAACGTGACGGCAACACCGCCACCGTGCGATGCCGCGGCAGGCTCGTGGCGGGGGTGAACGATTTTCTCTACATCGAAGTCAGCCAATTGATCCCGGACCACAAACGAATCGTGCTGGATTTGACGGATCTTACCCATATGGACAGCATGGGCCTCGGCGCTCTGATCCGTCTGTACGTTTCTACGAAATCGGCAGGTTGCGATTTGGAACTCATCAACCTGGGTAAACGGATTCGGCAGCTTCTCGGGATTACCAATCTCTTATCGGTCTTCACGGTGATCGGCGAAAATGGCATCAAGTTAAACTGAGTCCGCATGGACCGCGTGAGG
>JBEKTF010000290.1:0-5009 GCA_049516355.1 Bryobacteraceae bacterium
AAGCGAAAATCGTCATATCGAGCGACGTTCGTTTTCTCGCGGCAATACGGCATACTATTGGAAATCTGACTGCGGTTCTGGGATGGAACGATTCGGAATCGCAAGCGATTACCCTTGCCGTGGAAGAAGCCCTGACCAACAAAATCCGCCACGCCTACAAGAACAGGCCCGTTGGCCGCATTCAGTTCGAGTTCCGCACCGAACCGCACGCTCTTGTCTTCCAGTTGACCGATCAGGGCGAGCCGCCCGATCCCGCGAGAATATGCGCCCGGCGTGACACTCTCCAAGCCGGCGGTTTCGGAACTCAAATTATGAAGGACGTTATGGACAAAGTTGTTTACCGGACCACCGAAGAAGGCAATCATGTCATCCTGACGAAGTACCTGCCCGGCAATAGGCATGCTCCGGATGGCCCGCTATGAACATGTCCGTCCGAAAGAGCGAAAACACGCGTATCGTCGATCTCACCGGAGACGTGGATCTGAGCGGCGCCCCTCAACTCAGAAAACTCCTTTTCGAAGCGCTGAAGGAATCGCCCAACGTGTTGATCAATCTCACGGCGATACGCTACATCGACAGCTCGGGAATCGCGGTCATGATCGAAGCGTTGCGGGAATCGCAGCGTCTCAAACGCCGGTTTGTATTGTTCGGCATGAACCCGCGGGTTCACGATGTTTTCAAACTCACGCACGTGATGCAGATTTTTCAGGTGGTCGATACCGAAGAGCAGGCGCTCGCAACCGGGAACTCTCATGCCGGCCGCGAAGGGTGATATGGCGGAGAGTAACGTAATGGGCTTGCTGGTACGGGTGGGGGGTGCCACGGAAGGCGTTCTCGCGTATGTGGGAGGTTTGGCGCAACTAACCGGGCGGGCTTTGCTGCTTGTTTTCCTCTCCCCCCTGAAGCGCGGCCGCAGTCTGCAGCGCGCGATTCATCAGGCGATGGCTGTCGGCGTGACCGCGATCCCCATCGTGTCGCTGATCACTTTTTTCATCGGTTTGATTATGGCGCTGCAGGGCGCCTACGAATTGAAGAAGCTCGGGGCCATGCAGATGGTGCCGGCGCTGGTCGCCGTATCCGTAACGCGTGAACTGGGGCCGCTGATCACCGCCATTGTCGTGATCGGCCGCTCCGGCTCGGCATTCGCGGCGGAAATCGGCACCATGCGGGTCACCGAAGAACTGGACGCGCTCTCCACCATGGCGCTCGACCCTGTCGCGTTCCTCGTCGCCCCCAAATTCATTGCCATGGCGATCATGGTTCCCTGCCTCGCCATCTGGGCCGATTTCATGGGCGTATTAGGCGGATGCTCCTTCGGAATCACGGGCGGAGGGTTTTCGGCCGTCGGTTACTTCATCACCACGCGCAACGCTCTGGTGCTTTCCGACGTCATGACCGGCGTCGTCAAGAGCTTTGTGTTCGGCCTCATTATCACGGCCGTGGGATGCCAGGAAGGTTTTTCCACCGGCGCCGGCGCGGAAGAAGTAGGCCGTTCCACCACATCCGCCGTCGTCATTTCCATCCTTATGGTGATCCTCGTCGATGTGGTTTTCACCGCTCTCTTCTATCTGACCGGAGGGCTCACCTGATATGCAGGAAGCAGTGCCGGGAAAGCCGATCATCTCCGCTCGCCAGCTGCGCGTCCAGTATGGCGATCGCGAGATCCTGCACGGTCTCGATTTCGATATCCATCACGGTGAGACCGTTGTCATACTCGGCGGTTCCGGGTCCGGCAAGAGCACTCTCCTCAGGACGATCGTGGGCCTGGAAAAACCTCACTCCGGAGAGATCCTCATCAAAGGCACCGACCTCGGGCGGGCCTCGAAGCGTGAGATCAGGGACCTTCGCAAGAAAATGGGCCTTTCTTTTCAAGGCGGCGCTCTGATCGGCTCCCTCACCGTTGGTGAAAATATCGCGCTGCCCCTGCTGGAGCATTCCACTCTGGCGCCCTCAACCGTTGAAGTGATGGTGCGCATCAAGCTGGAACAGGTGGGACTTTCGGGCTTTGAAAACTTCAATCCCGCCGAACTCTCGGGCGGCATGAAGAAGCGCGCCGCCTTCGCCCGTGCACTGGCGCTGGATCCGGAAATGCTGTTCTTCGACGAACCCTCCGCCGGCCTTGACCCCATCATGGCCGCCGGCATCGACAATCTGATTCTGAATCTGAAATCGGCCTACAGCATTACCATGGTCATCGTGACCCACGAACTGGCCAGCGCCTTTCTGGTTGCCGATCGCATCATGGTTGTCGACAAAGGTAAGATCATTGCCAATGAAGCCCCGCAAACCCTGAAACAGAGCAGTCACCCGCGGGTCCGCCAGTTTCTCGATCGCGTCCCCGATTCAGACGGTGACGACGATCGCGTGGATCACATGCGGCTATACATGGAAGAAGGGACCAGGTGATCTGATGGAGGGGACTCGCGAGAAGGCCCTGGTTGGCATATTCGTGCTTGTGGCCGTAGCGCTGCTTTTTGGAGTGACGATGGCTCTGACCGGCGGCATCGGCGTTTCGCGCGTGCCGCATAGCACCTATTTCAGATTTTCCGGCGGCCTCGAATCCGGTGCGCCCGTGCGCTACGCCGGATTGAATATTGGCAAGATCACGCGGGTCCATGTCGACCCCTCTGACACGACGCGCATCGAGATCGACTTCGCCGTCGATCCGGACACACCGATCAGAACCGACAGCGTCGCGCGCGTTTCTTCGATGGGCCTCCTGAGCGATAACTTTCTGGAGATTTCGCCCGGCACCTCATCGGCCGCCAAAGCCGCGCCGGGATCCATCGTCAAATCGAGAGAAGCGTTCGGTTTTGACCAGATCGGCGACGCGGTGGAAGCAATGCTGCCGGATGGCCAGGCAGCTTTGAAGAGCCTCAATGCCGATCTCGACACCCTGCGCACCACGATCGGCGAAGCGAACGATCTGCTGAACGAAAAAAATCGCGCGAACCTGGCGGGGACCCTGAGCAACTTGAACGGCACGCTGGCGGACGTAAGACCTGCCTTGAACCAGACTCTGACGTCGGCAAACCAGACGCTGAAGTCGCTCGACCAGATGCTTGCCGACGCGCAGCCGAAGATAGGCGCCACGTTAACCAATGTGCAGGCCTTGACCACCAAACTCGACCCGCTGCTCGACGATCTGAACAAGACGGTCGGCACGGCCAACAATGCGCTCACTCACGTGGACAGCACGGTCGGTGAAAACCGGGAGGACATCAGGGCTTCGGTGGCATCTCTGCGGCAGGTGCTGGAAAAGGCGACCGTACTTGTGGGTCAGCTGAATTCGACTCTGACTGAGAACTCGGACGACATCGATGAGACGCTCGACAACGTTCGCCTCGCGACCGAGAATCTGCGGCAACTCACAGACACGCTGAAGACTTCGCCGACCAGCATCATTCGCGGCACGGGAGTGAAGGATCGCAAACCCGGGAGTTTACCGAAGTGAGAGTAAGGAGGATGCCATGATCAGGACGAGTCTTGTCGTGGCCTTGTTGCTGCTCGCGAGCGGCTGCGTGCCCCACAAGGTTCAGTACTACCAGCTTTCCGCGATGGCGAACCCCGTTGCCCCGGCCGAAACAGGTCCGGTTTTGCTTGTGGGCCGCATCGCGACTCCGCAGGCCTTGCAGGATGGCCGTATCCGCTATCGCGACGGCCTGAATGCAGTGGGTGCTTACGAGTACCACCGCTGGACCGACCCGCCCGGCATCATGGTGAAAGACTCGCTCATTCGTGTGCTCCGCGCTGCCGGCAAATACAAGTCGGTGCAGGAAGTGGGCAGCTCGGCCGACGGTGACTATACCGTACGCGGCAAACTGCTGGAGTTTTCGGAACTGGACGGCAGCGGCATTCAGACGCGTGTTTCACTCGATCTCGAACTGCGTGAGGTCAGGACGGGCCGGCTGGTCTGGAACGAGGTGTTCACGCACGACGATCCGGTGCAGGCGAAGACGGTTCCCGATGTGGTGCAGTCGCTGGATCGAAACCTCCAGGTAGTGCTCGGCGACGCCGCTTCCGGCATCGGCTCATATGTGGCGGCGCATCCTCGGGGCCGTTGAGTGCTCGAAGCGTGGCGGCAAACACTCTGCGTGTGGTAACCTTATTTCCACCGCGAACGCGATACGGACGGAAAGGACCTTATGAAACTGGCTACGGCACTGATCGTTGCCTTAAGCGCGGCGAGCTTTGCGCCGGCCCAGTCGACCACGAGACCACTCGGTTCAATCGTTACCACTTCGGCCGTGCGCCATATTATTGGCTTGGATGCCATCAAGCGGAACGCAAGCGGCAAGCTCACCGTTCAGGACGGCGTTTTGGAGTTCAACACCGGCAAGGCCGGAAACAAGGTGCCCGTCGCTTCCATTGACGACATCTTCATCGGCACGGAGTCCACGCAGGCCAGGGGCACGACGGCGACCGTCGCCAAGACGGCAGCCATCGCCGCGCCCTTCGAGAGTGGGAGAGCGCTTACCATCCTGATGCGCACAAAGGTCGACATCCTGACCGTCTCGTATCACGATCCCGACGGTGCGCTTCACGGCGCTATTTTCGCGCTCCCGATCGGCCAGGCCGAACAGACGCGCGCGCAACTGATCCAGGCGGGGGCGCATGCGAGCCCGGCTGAGAAATAACGAGCAAACAATGGTAAATCGCCTCGCGACTTTCGCTTTCCTGGCATCGTTCTCGATGCTCTCGGCTCAAACGCCCGCCAAGCCGAGACTTTCCGCATCCGCGATCCAGATCGCGATGGTGGAGGCCGGCGACGTTCAGATTCCAGCCGAATTCCGTTTCGCCGTGTACGAAGGACTGGTGGAACGCGTGCGCGCGAGCGGCGCTTTCCAAAAGGTCTACCGTACCGGCGATCATGCCGCCGATGGCGTCTCCGACCTCGTCACGCTGCATACCACGGTAGAGGCTTTCAAAAAAGGCAGTCAAACCGTCCGCGGGCTTACCACCGTATTAGGCGCCACCAGCGTGGATATCATGGCTTCGGTGACAGGCCG
>JBEKTF010000291.1:0-8784 GCA_049516355.1 Bryobacteraceae bacterium
TCGGCGGAAGCAGATAATCCTGATCCGGTTCGTAGGAACGGTAGCCCTTGCCCATAAACCATTATGGGTTCGTTCCGTTTCAGAGCGCCAGGAAAAATCTATTTCTCGGACAGGCTCCTAGAAAACAAACTGAGAAAAACGCGCTGGATCAAGCAGGGCATGATGCAGAGTCTGTTGACGGGGAAGATTAGGTTGGCATGAACATCGGGTAGCCCGAACGCGCCACCCAGAACCGGGTCGTCGCCCTCTTCCGCGATGAACTCGGCTACCGCTATCTCGGCGACTGGACCTATCGGGACGGCAACAGCAACATCGAAGAGAGCCTGCTCAGCGCGTACCTGACCAGGAATGGCTACACCCCGGAGCAAATCAGCAAAACCATCTACACACTGCGAACTGAGGCGGACAATCACAACCGCAGCCTCTACGACAACAACAAGGCTGTCTACAACCTGCTGCGCTACGGCGTCGGCGTGAAAACGGAAGCCGGCAAACCAAATGAACAAGTCAAAGTAATCAACTGGGAGCAGCCGGAGAAAAACGACTTCGCCATCGCCGAGGAAGTCACCCTCAACGGCAACTACGAACGCCGCCCGGACATCGTCCTCTACGTCAACGGCATCGCCGTGGGCGTGCTGGAACTGAAAAACAGCCGCATCTCCATCGGCGACGGCATCCGCCAGAACATCTCCAACCAGGCCTCCCAGTTCAACCAGTGGTTCTTCAGCACCGTCCAGTTCATCTTCGCCGGCAACGATTCGGAAGGCCTGGCCTACGGAACCGTCGGCACCGAGGAAAAGTACTTCCTCCGCTGGAAGGAAGACGAACAGGACAACACCCGGTTCAAACTGGACAAATACCTGCTCCGCATGTGCGCGAAGGAGCGGCTGATCGAGCTGATGCACGATTTCGTGCTCTTCGACGGCGGCATCAAGAAGCTCCCCCGCGCCCACCAGTATTTCGGCATCAAAGCCGCGCAGAAGCACGTGCGCGAGCGCAAAGGCGGCATCATCTGGCACACCCAGGGCAGCGGCAAAAGCATCGTCATGGTCCTACTCGCGAAATGGATACTGGAGAACAACCCCAACGCCCGCGTCGCCATCATCACCGACCGCGACGAACTGGATAAACAGATCGAAGGCGTCTTCACCGAAGTCGGCGAACCGATCAAACGTACCACCAGCGGGCGGGATCTGATGACGCAGCTCGGCCAGCCCCGCCCCCGGCTTCTCTGCTCGCTGGTCCACAAATTCGGCAGAAGGGATGTAGACAATTTCGATGAGTTCATCAAGGAGCTCGAATCGCAGCCCTGCCAGACCGTGGGCGAAATCTTCGTCTTCGTCGACGAGTGCCACCGCACCCAGAGCGGCAAGCTGCACCGCGTGATGAAAGCCATGATGCCGAATGCCGTATTCGTCGGCTTCACCGGCACGCCCCTCCTGAAAAAGGACAAGAAGACGAGCCTGGAGGTCTTCGGCGGCTACATCCACACCTACAAATTCAGCGAAGCCGTCGAAGACAAGGTCGTGCTCGATCTGCTCTATGAGGCCCGCGACATCGACCAGCGGCTGGGCTCGCAGGAAAAGATCGATGCCTGGTTCGACATCAAGACCAAGGGCCTCAACGACTGGCAGAAAGCCGCCCTGCGCGAGCAATGGGGCACCATGCAGAAGGTTCTCAGCTCCAAATCCCGCATGGATCGCGTGGTGAGCGACATCGTGTTCGACTTCAACGTTAAGCCGCGCATCAACGAGGATCGCGGCAACGCCATCCTGGTGGCCTCCAGCATCTACGAAGCCTGCAAGTACTTTACACTCTTCCAGAAGACGCCGCTGAAGGACCGCTGCGCTGTGGTCACCTCCTACAACCCGATGGCGCGGGACATCACCCTCGAAGACACCGGCGCAAACACCGAGACCGACAAGCAGTTCATCTACAACACCTACACCGAGCTTCTGAAGAAGGCCGGTGGACTGACCACCGAAGCCTACGAAGACCGCGCCAAAGACCTGTTCAAAAAGCAGCCCGCGACCATGAAGCTCCTGGTCGTCGTGGACAAGCTGCTCACTGGCTTCGACGCCCCGCCCTGTACCTATCTCTACATCGACAAATCCATGCAGGATCACGGGCTCTTCCAGGCCATTTGCCGCACCAACCGGCTCGACGGCGAGGACAAAGACTTCGGCTACATCGTGGACTATAAAGATCTCTTCAAGAAGGTCGAAAACGCTATCGCGGTCTACACCTCCGAACTGGACAACAGCGATGGCAGCGGCGTCGGTTCGCAGATCCTGCTGAAAGACCGCCTCACGAAGGGCCGCGAGCGTCTTGATGACGCCCTCGAAGCGCTCGCCATGCTCTGCGAGCCGGTCGAACCGCCAAAAGGCGAACTCGAACACATCCACTATTTCTGCGGAAACACCGAGGTTCCCGATGATCTGCAGGAACGCGAGCCCCGGCGTGCCGCCCTCTACAAAGCGACCGCAACGCTCGTGCGCGCCTTCGCCAACATCTCCGACGAACTCGAAGCCGCCGGCTATTCCGCCTTGGACATCATCCGCATCCGCCGGGAGCTCAAGAACTATCTCAATCTCCGCGAGATCGTTCGCAATGCCAGCAACGAGACCCTCGACCTCAAGACATACGAGGCGGACATGCGGCACCTCATCGACACCTACATCGAAGCCGATGAACCCCGCAAGATTTCGCCCTTCGATAATATGCCGCTGCTCGATCTCATCGTGAATACCGGCATCGCGGACGCAATCAATCGCATGCCCGCTGGGATCAAGAGCAATAGAGCCGCTATTGCCGAGACGATCGAGAATAACGTCCGCAGCAAGATCATCAAAGAGCATCTCAACGATCCGGCGTATTACGACAAAATGTCCACCTTGCTTGACGAGATTATCTCCGCGCGCAGAACGAAGGCAATCGAATACGAGGAATACCTGCGGCGAATCGCCGACCTGGCGAAGAGAGTCGCCGCCGGCAAGAGCGACGACACGCCGGTCGAGGTCGATACGCCCGGCCGCCGCGCCCTTTACAACAACCTGAAACACGATCGGGAGTTAGCGCTTCGCATCGACGCCGCCGTAAGGAAAGTACGCCCGGACGACTGGCGCGGCATTCAACCCCGCGAAAACACCATCAAACACGCCCTATACGGCGTCCTGCAGGACCAGGCGGAAGTCGAACGCATCTTCCTCATCGTCAAGCAGCAAAGGGAATACTGATGCTGGCCCAGATCAAGTTGGGCGACATCGCCGTCGACGTGACCCGGAAAGACATCAAAAACGTCCACCTGAGCGTTTATCCCCCGACGGGCAAGGTCCGGATCTCCGCGCCGCTTCGAATGAACCTCGACACGATCCGGCTGTTCGCGATTTCCAAACTCCGCTGGATCCGGCAACAGCAGAAGAAGGTAATCCAGCAGGAGCGCGAATCGCCCCGCGAATATCTGGACCGCGAAAGCCATTACGTGTGGGGAAAGCGCTATCTGCTGAAGGTGATCGAAAAAAGCTCCGCCCCGGCCGTGGAACTAAGCCATAGCAGACTGGTCTTGCAGATCCGCCCAGCCGCGGACGAAGCAAAAAAGCAGGCCGTCCTCGACGGGTGGTACAGGACTCAACTCAAATCCGCCGCTCCCGCGCTGATCGCGAAATGGGAGCCGCTCATGGAAGTGAAAGTCGAGCGCTTTTTCGTGCAGAGGATGAAAACGAAATGGGGCAGTTGCAGCCACAGTGCCGCCTCCATCCGGCTGAACACCGAGCTCGCGAAAAAACCCCGGGAATGCCTCGAATACATTGTTGTGCATGAAATGGCCCATCTGCTGGAGCCCACCCACAATAGCCGCTTCATCGCCCTGATGGACCAGTTTATGCCCGGCTGGCGATCCTACCGGGAAATGCTCAATCGCCTGCCAGTGCGGCACGAGAACTGGGGGTATTGAAGCGATTGGATCGCTATGTGATGAAGAAGTTCGAAACGATGCGTCGGGAAGAACCTGTAATACGCTGGTTTTTGCGAACTGGTCCGACACCAGCGGATCGCGTATTCTGTACGTGATTAACGTATAATAGGGCCGTGAAGATCGTCCCGCTTCCCCGCTACGAGAAGCAGATCGGGAGACTTGTTACCACGGATGAACGTATGGCAATGGAGTTGAGCATCGCCGCGCAACCGCTTAGCTATCCCGTGATGCCACAGACGGGAGGATGCCGGAAGGCCCGCTGGGCGAGGGGGAATCGGGGCAAAAGCGGCGGTATCCGCGCGGTTTTTTATTACTACGTGATAGGTGACACGGTGTACATGATCGATGCTTACCCGAAAAACGAAAAGGAGAATCTGACCGATGCAGAAAAAAGCAATCTCAAAAAGCTCTCGAAAGCGATCGAGCGGGGGGGCGTCCAGCTTAACCCGAACCGGAGGACTGGGCCGGAAAAGTACGCGCCTCGGCAGCGCCCTGGTGGATGGCATGACTCAGGTGCTCGCACACGTTCGAGGTGAGATTGAGCTTAAGAGCTATACGTTGCCCGGGCCGATCAATGTCAAGGCGATCCGGAAGAAGGTGGGGATGTCGCAATCGGAGTTTGCGTCCGCGTTCGCGCTCAATCGGCGCACACTGCAGGAGTGGGAGCAAGGGAAAACGGCTCCGGACAATGCCGTTCGTGCCTATCTCACTGTCATCGAGCGGAACCCCAAAGCCGTGGTGGAGGCTTTGAGGAGCTGAGGGCCCAGGCTCCGAAAGCCGGAGCGCCACGTGAAGGCTCTTTCAGGTTTTCCTCAGATCGTTGAGGGCCTTCTCGTTCTGCGCAGTAAAGAGGGACTGTAATTTTGCTGAGATTCCTTAGCAGGGTGCTGAAAAAGTAAGAGGCAGGCCAAAAGGCCTACTCCACGTGTCTTGCAAGCTGTTGATTCTTCGTTGTGGAGTAGGCGTTTTCGCCTGCGCATTTGTCGTGCGAGGGACTTTTTCAGCATCCTGCCCGGAGTTGTCTCTCCGCTTCGTCCAGGGGAATAGCTTCTCGGCGTTCAATCTTCTCGATGCCCCGCCGATTTCCGGCGAGCGTGTCGGCCCGGTCCAGGCGTTCGAGAATCAACTGGTAGCTTTCAGCATCCTGAACGACGAGCTCGGCTCTGCCATTCACTGTGAGCACGAGCGGAGTTTTGGTCTCTTTGAGGCGGCCCACATAGTCCTTGATGTTCCGCTGAAACTCCGTAACGGACCGAACTTCTCCAAGGTCGATCATTTTCGAGCCTCTATCGTGCATAAAGCAGCTAATTCCACGCTATCATGTCTCCCAAAAAGGATTGCGCGAACGTTTCGAGATGGTCCAGCGACGCAACTATAGACGCGCCGTGTTTCGTGGTCAACGGCCAATTCGCGTCCACGCGGGATCGATGACGCGATCGGGACGTTGCCCAGCAGGCCCGGTTTCCGTGGAGCTGGTTTGTATCGAGGACCTGCCTGCAGGTTGAAGGACTCCTCCGCGCGCCAGCTTGCTCTGAACGCGTGATAACCTCTGTGAAACACTCTCAGCGCAGGGCTTGGCCGCCGGTTGGCGTCCGCGTCGGCGTGTATACAAATGAAAAAAGCTTCCCGAAAATCCGCGAAACAATCAGCCACAAGAACTCGCGGGGCGGCAACCCGCGGTGGAAATCTTTCTGCAGTGCCCATCATCCGCGCTAAACTCCGCGCGCAAGCCGGAGGGGGGACTTTCCCCATTGTGGGTGTCGGCGCGTCGGCAGGCGGATTGGAAGCTCTCACGGAACTCCTGACAGCTTTGCCGCTGGACACAGGGATGGCCTTTGTCCTGGTGCAGCATCTGGAGGCTGAGCACGAAAGCATGCTCACGGAGTTGCTTTCGAAGGTAACGCAGATGCCGGTGATCGAAGTCCGGCAGGGAACGCGCGTCGAGTCCAACCACGTCTATGTAATTCGCGCAAACACCGACTTGAGCCTTGCGGGCGGAGTGCTCCGGACTTCAAGCCGCAAGGCCGCCGCCGGACGCCACTTGCCGATCGATCACTTCTTCCGCACGCTGGCTGAAGCTCAGGGGCATCTGGCAGTTGGCATAGTTTTGTCCGGAACCGCTTCGGACGGAACGCTGGGACTCAAGGCGATTAAAGCCGCCGGGGGAATTACTTTCGCCCAGGAACCAAAATCGGCCAAATTCGACGGGATGCCAAAGAGCGCTCTTTTAGCCGGATGCGTCGATTTCGTGCTGACTCCGGAGCGCATTGCCAGGGAGCTATCGCAGATTACATTTCACTCCCACGCGGGGCTCGCACACCTGGAGAAGGAGTATCCGCTCGTTGCGGCATGGGATGAGGATTGGATGCGAATCTTCAAGCTGCTCAGAGAGGCGTCGGGAGTAGACTTCACGTTCTACAAGAAATCCACGATCAGCCGGCGCATCGCCCGCCGAATGGCCTTGAAGAAAGTCGAGCAGCTGAGCGAATACCTGAAGGTCCTCGAGGGTGACCGCAAAGAGCTGGACGCCCTCTATCGGGACCTTCTGATTCAGGTCACGAGCTTCTTTAGGGATCCCGACGTCTTTCGGATGCTGCGAAACAAGATTCTTCCGCAATTGCTCGCGCGAAAGCCGGCCGGCGATCCCATTCGCATCTGGGTGCCGGGCTGCTCCAGCGGCGAGGAGGCCTATTCCATCGCGATTTGCCTGCTGGAGAATCTGGGGGATCGAGCGGCGTCTACACCGATTCAAATCTTCGCCAGCGACCTCAACGAGCAGGCCGTCGATAAAGCACGTGCCGGCCTGTACCCCAAAGAGGCACTCAAGAAGGTTTCCAGGGAGCGCGTGCGGCGGTTCTTCAGCGAGGTGAACAAGAAGAACTACCAGATCAAGTCCGCAGTCCGCGAGTTGTGCATCTTTGCGCGACACGATCTGGCCAGCGACCCGCCATTCTCAAGGATGGACCTGATCAGTTGCCGTAACGTCCTGATCTACCTCGAGCCTGTTCTGCAGAAGCGGATTCTGGCGTCGTTGCGTTATGCATTGCGAGACGGCGGTTTCCTGCTTCTCGGCAAGTCGGAAACGCTGGGGGGATTTCCGGATTTCAGGATCGCCGATCGAAAGAATAAGTTCTTCGCCAAAGTTGCTTCAGCTCCTGCGTTCGAAGCCGGACCCGTGGCATTCGAGAAGCCAACCCACCAGGGGAAGCGTTACATCGAGGATACGCCCGGCTTTGACCTGGAAAAGGAGGCCGACCGCATCATCTGGGAACGATCCCAGCATGCCGGGATCGTAGTGAACAAGGACCTCCAGATCCTGCACTTTCGCGGGGACACGAGCCCGTACCTCCGACCGATTCCGGGGAAGGCGACGTTTCAACTTCTCAGGATGCTTCGGGAGGAACTTGTTCTCGAACTGCGCGTGGCTATCAATAAGGCCCGCAAGACGGGAGCGAGCGTCAGGAAAGATGCGGTCCGCGTCAAGCGAGACGGCGACCTTCATCTTGTCAATATTGAGGTTCGTCCCCTCCCGGCGCGCAGAGCGGGCGACCGATACTTCCTGATTTTGTTCGAGGATGCCATTCATCCCACCGGGCATCCCACCGAAGGCCCAGCGAAACCCGCGGCGGTTGGACGCGGGCGGAACGACGCCCGCGATCGCGAGCTGGCCGACGTGAAGAACGATCTCGCCCGGACTCGCGACTACCTCCAGGCAATCATCCAGGAGCATGAAACTACCAACGAAGAATTGAAGGCGGCGAACGAAGAAGCCCAATCCAGTATGGAGGAGCTTCACAGCACCAACGAGGAGCTTGAGACTGCAAAAGAAGAGCTCCAGTCCACCAATGAAGAGCTTGTCACGTTGAACGAACAGTTGCAGAAGCGAAATACGGAATTGGCCCATCTCAGCGACGAGTTGAGTAACGTCCTCGCCGGCGTGGATATCCCAATTCTGATTCTGGGAGGAGACCTGCGCATCCGCCGCTTTACTCCTCCGGCCGAGAAGCTGCTTCGCCTGCTTCCAGGCGATATCGGCCGCCCGATCGGCCATATCCGTATCGGGATCCACCTTCCGGACCTGGATGAATCGATCTCGCACGTCATCCAGGGATTGGGCGATGTGTGGCGTGAGGTCCAGGCGGAAGACGGACGCTGGTACTCGGTCCGCATTCACCCGTTCCTGACGGCGGAACGTAAGATCGACGGAGTTCTGATGGCGTTCGTGGATGTTAATGATCTGAGGCAGAGCCGGGAGACATCGGAACGGGAGCAGAAGCTCATCACGGCAATTCTGGACGCGGCCAGGGACCTGCTGGTCATCGTGTTAGACGGGGAAGGACGCGTCCTTCAGTTCAATCGCGCCGCTCAAGAGCTGACGGGGTACTCGCTGGAGGAGGTGAAGGGGAAAGCACTCTGGGATTTCCTGCCGAGCCCGGAAGAAGTGGCTCAGGTCAAAAGCGGCATCGAGAAAGTGCTCAGGGGCGGGGAGGCTCACGGCGAGACTCATTGGCTCACAAAGCAAGGCCAGCGCCGGTTAGTCGCCTGGTCCAATACCGTCGCAGTAAGGGATGGCGGAACGGTGGACTACGTGATTCGGACGGGCACGGATGTGACGGAGCGCGAAGCGGCGCAGGAACAGGTGCGAGACAGCGACGCCGCAGTTCGCACACTCCTCGAAACAGCGCCGGACGCGGTCCTGGCTCACGACGCCGAGGGCCGGATCCTGTTCGTGAACGCGGCGGCCGAGACTGTGTTCGGTTACAAGCGCAGGGAGTTGATCGGACAGCCGCTCGCGATGCTGCTTCCGGAGC
>JBEKTF010000292.1:0-4885 GCA_049516355.1 Bryobacteraceae bacterium
CCGGAGGCGCAGGGGCTTCCTGGCTGATCCGAAAAGTTCGGCCGCAACTCGCGCTCGGAGTGTGCCAGCTCCTGCTTACGCTCGCCATCGCATGGACGGCGATGGCGATCACCCGCATCCTGCCGTTCTGGTCCGATGCCATCCTGACAACCACAAATCCCTGGGAGATGTTCCGCCTCGACCTGCTGCGCTGCGTTTTTGCCATCCTGCCGCCCGCGCTTTTGTGGGGCGCCAGTTTCCCGCTGGCCTGCACCGCGGCCGTCTCATCTCCCGATGAAGACCCGGCGCGCGTGGCCGGAGGCATCTACGCGGTCAACACTCTCGGCGGCATTATCGGTGCGCTCGCGGTGAGTCTGATCCTGATTCCCTGGATCGGCACCCAGCAGACTACACGCATCATTCTGACCTTGTCGGCCGCAAGCGCTTTCATCGCTCTCGTGCCCCTTATTAAGGGCGCAGCGCTGCCGGCTATCGGCCTCCTCGCGTCCATGGCCATCGCAGGCTTTCTCGCCTGGAGCTTGCCCGGAGTTCCTGGCGAATTGATCGCCTACGGACGCCGCATGGCCCTGAATGCCCACCAATCGGAGATCCTCTACGTGGCGGAGGGGCGCAACTCCTCCGTGGCGATTTCGCGTTGGGACGATGGCACGATCTACGTGAACGTCAATGGCCATGTGGAAGCGACCACCGAGCCGTTCGACATGAAGTTGCAGCGCATGGTGGGGCATCTGCCTGGGCTGATTCATCCGAACCCGAAGTCGGTTCTCGGGATCGGCTTCGGCGCGGGCGTTTCCGCCGGGACTTTCACGCGCTATCCCGGCATCGAGAAGATCACTGTGTGCGAAATCGAGCCGGTGATCCCACCCGCTTCCACCCGCTACTTCGCCGCCCAGGATTACGACGTTTACCACAATCCCCGCACCCACATCGTCTATGACGACGCGCGCCATTACCTGCTGACGACCACTGAAAAGTTCGATGTAATCGCTTCCGACCCGCTCGACGTGTTCGTGAAAGGGACTGCCGCACTCTATTCGAAAGAGTACTTCGAAGCGGTGAAGCGCCATCTGAACCCGGGCGGTATGTTCTCGCTCTACGTACCGCTTTACGAGACCGACGAGCCCACGATCAGGAGCGAGCTGGAGACGTTTTTCCAGGCGTTTCCGAATGCCACAGTGTGGGCCAACACGCGGGAGGGATTGGGCTACGACATGGTCTTCATGGGGCAAGCCGAGCCGCTGAAAATCGATCTCAACGAGGTCCAGCAGCGTCTGGAGCGTGCCGATTATGCCCCGGTGGCGCAATCGTTGCGGGATATCGGCATCCCGTCTTCGCGTGAGTTGTTTGCGACGTATACCGGGCAAAAGTCGGATTTGGGACTTTGGACCAAAGGGGCGGAGATCAATAGAGATGCCGATCTGCGGCTATCGTATCTCGCCGGTTGGGGGATTAACTCCACGCTGGAGGATTATCTATACCGGGAGATGCTGCGGTACCGGCAACCTCCGGATAATCTGTTCACGGGATCGCCGGAACGCGTTCGGGATTTGTATACGGAAATGGCGCGGGAATCGGGCGCGCCATAATTGAACGAGGACCTGTATGGCTTTCACCATCGTCCGAAACTGCCCGAGCTGCGGGAAAGGTAACCGGATCCCCGCCAGCCACCTCTCAGCCGCCGGCCGCTGCGGCGCTTGCAAAGCGGCACTCCCTCCCATCGACGAGCCCCTGGACGTTGACGACAACGCCTTCAATCAGATTGTCGCTGAAGCTTCGGTGCCGATCCTGACGGATTTCTGGGCGGCTTGGTGCGGACCCTGCCGGATGGCTGCGCCTGAGGTTCACTTACTTGCGCGAGAGATGGCGGGCCGGGCGTTGGTCCTGAAAGTCAACACGGAGGAGAACCCCCAGGTAGCCGCGCGATTCGGCGTGCAATCCATTCCCAACTTTGTCGTTTTGCGCGGGGGACGCCCGGTTTTCCAGCAGGCCGGTCTCGTCCCAAGGGCCGAAATGCGGCGGTGGCTGGAGACCGCTCAAGGCTCGAATCAGGCCGTTCGTTAATTTCCTGCGAGATAAGGGGCTTCGCCGCTTGTTCTGGAACCACTTGCCCCGCCGAGGCATCTATCCTTCCAGCCCCAGTCCGGGCTTGGGGAGCCAGCCCATTTTCATGTTATCGTCAAACATTGTGAAAATTCTGCATGTCACGGCGCTACTGACCGTCTCTGCGGTCGCTTTCGGGGCGGAGGATCATGTCATCCTCAACACCATGAACGAGGAATTGCAACGCAATTTTGAGGTGTTGAAGCAGAAGGCCGATCCCCCGCCCTATTTCCTCTCGTACGAAATCACCGACGAGGACAACCACACCGTCAGCGCCAGCCTCGGCGTGCTGAATTCCACGGGTTCGGCCCATAACCGCTATCTCGACGTCACGGTCCGGGTGGGCGATCCGAAGCTGGATAACTTCCGCCGTGTGCGTGGCGAACGGGTCGATTTCACCTCCGGAGCTTCCGTCGTGGTCGACGAGACGCCCGCCGCTCTCAAGCAGCGCATCTGGCTCGAAACGGACCGCATCTACCGCGCCGCTGCCGAGCGCCTGATCAAAATCAAGACGAATCAGCAGGTCAAGGCGGCGGACCGCGATATGTCGAACGATTTCTCCGGCGAAGAAAACTATACCCATTGGGAACCGCCGACCACTGTCGCCTTCGACGCCAGGCGCTGGAGCGACAACATGCGGGATCTGTCCAAGGAGTTCCTGCAATATAAGGATCTGCTGTCTTCCGACGTTCAGGTATCCATTCAGGCGGACAACCGTTATCTCGTCAACACCGAGGGCACGAAGGTGCAGCACGGCCGCGGGTTCGCGCGCGTGATGATCACCGCCAGCGCCAAGGCGAAGGATGGCATGGATGTCCAGGATTTCGATTCCTTCGAGGCTGCCGATCCGAAGGATCTTCCTTCGACCGACGTCATCCGGGCCGCAGTCAAAAAGGTCGGGGAGCACGTGGAAGCGCTCCTCGCGGCGAAGACGGCGGAGCCTTTCGTGGGACCTGCGATTTTTTCCGGCCGGGCATCGGGCGTATTTTTTCACGAGATTTTCGGCCACCGCATTGAAGGCCACAGGCAGAAGGACGAGTCCGAAGGCCAGACTTTCACGAAGAGCGTGGGAGAGAAGATCCTGCCCGACTTCCTTTCGGTGACCTTCGATCCCACGATCAAGAAGGTCGCGGGCGTGGACCTGAATGGCACCTACGAATACGACGATGAAGGCGTCATTGCGCGGCCCGTGAAGGCCGTGGAAAACGGGGTGCTCCGTAACTTTCTGATGTCGCGTTCGCCCATCGATGGCTTCGATCATTCGAATGGGCACGGGCGCCGGCAGCCGGGGCTGGAAGTGGTTTCGCGCCAGTCAAATCTTCTGGTTACGAGCACGCGCACGGTTACCGATGAAAAGCTCCGCCAGATGCTGATCGACGAGATCAAGCGGCAGAACAAGCCCTACGGTCTTTATTTTGAAGATATTACGGGCGGCTTCACCACCACGCAACGGGCCGGTCTGCAGGCGTTCAAAGTAATTCCGGTGATCGTGTACCGGGTGTATGCGGATGGCCGGCCGGACGAGTTGATTCGCGGCGCGGACATCGTGGGCACGCCGCTGGCAAGCTTCGCGAAAATCATCGCCACCTCCGACAAGCAGGAAGTGTTCAACGGATATTGTGGCGCGGAATCGGGCAGCGTGCCGGTGTCGGCGGTATCGCCCGCGATTCTGATTTCCGAGATCGAGATCGAGAAGAAGGACGCATCGCAGGATCTTCTGCCGCTGCTGCCGTCTCCTCTGCGGGAAGGTGGACAGTGAGAACGCCGAAGCCGATCGCATTGGTTGCGCTAAGCTCGATCCTTGTTGCTGGAACATGGGCCGCAGTCCAGCCGGATCCCGTTCTCGATGCCATGCGGGCCGAGTTGAAGCGTTCGATGACGCTCACGTTGAACCAGCTCGACAAGCCCTACTATCTCGGCTATACCGTCGACGACGAACACGCCTGGTCGGCTGCGGCCACACTCGGCGGCCTGGTCAATGCGAGCAGCAGCGACTTCCGTCTCCCCCGAGTCAGGATTCGGGTAGGCGATTACAAGTTCGACAACACGAACTGGACCGGCGCCAACGCTCAGGGGCCGCGCTACGACCTGCGAAGCTTTCCCATCGAAGACGCCAATCCGCTGGTTCTCCGCCAGTTTTTGTGGCTGGCGACGGATTCGGCGTTTAAAGGATCTCTGCAGTCGATTGCGCGCAAGAGAGCGGCGCTGCGCAATGTCACGGTGAGCGAGGTGCTTCCGGATTTCGCGCCCGTGAAGCCCTACGTATCGATACACGACTACACCCCGGTGAAGTTCGACGACAAGATCTGGATTGACCGGACCCGCCGAATCTCCGCCGTTTTCAACAATTTTCCAGCGCTGCGTAATTCCGCGGTGGAGTTCAGCGCTGTCGATTCCCTGCACCGCTTCGTGAGCAGCGAAGGCACCGAAGTGCGCATGCAGGAGGCAACGGGATCGGTCGAGATCCAGGCCTCCGCACAGGCTTCCGACGGCATGATCGTGCGCGATCTCGCTACGTTCTACACGCGCGATATCGGCCGCATGTTTCCGGAAGAAGAGCTGATGAAATCCGCGCGCTCGATCGGTGAGCAGGTATTGAAAGTTGCCGCCGCGCCCCTGGGAGACAACTATACGGGTCCGGTTCTCTTCGAAGGCGTTGCCTCCCCGCAACTTCTGGCGGACGTACTGGGGCGCAATCTGTACATTTCGCGCAAGCCGATCGCGGCTCCGGGTGCCAATCCCCAGGCCGGCTCGACGGAACTCGAAGGACGCCGTGGCGTCAGGA
>JBEKTF010000293.1:0-4878 GCA_049516355.1 Bryobacteraceae bacterium
CCTGGAGGCAGTATTTCAGCGTGGACCGTATCAACGGATTCATGGGCCACGAGCTGAAGTTCGGGAACCAGAAGTTGATGGGAAACTACCTGCGCATGGGAATGGATCCGGACGGCTCGTGGCGCATTTTCAAGCTGCGGCCGGATTTCAACCCGGCGGACAAGGTGCAGTTCGAAGACGACATCACGGCTTCGGTGGTGCTGCCGCGCGAACGTTTGTTTAACCCCGATCCGGAGTACCGCAACGGCAGCGTCAAACTCGTGCAGAATTGCGAAACGCTGCTTTTCCAGCGGCCGGACGACGCGATTTACCGGGGGTTCGATAAAGATGCGGAAGCGGACATCGCGTCTCCGGGTCTCTTTATTTCCAATTTCGAGCCGCTCAAAGTTCCTGATGTCCAGACTATTGCCGATGAGGTGGTGGAGTTCGATAAATACACGGCTGCCATGAAGCAGTTGTTGAAAGGCTTTCTCGAAAACCCCGAGACGGACTTCGTGGTTTCGTCGGCGCATCCGAGGATTGTCGACGGGAGTCCGTCGAAGAACCCGCGCTATTTGCAGAAGCGCCCGGATCTCACGAATCCGCGGAATACGTATGTGGCCGAGATCGGAACGCGGCTGGCCCGGGAGATCCCGGCCGATTCGCCGATCCAATTTCCGGTCAATGCGGTGCTATCCGGCCGACGCAACAATCCGGCGGATAAAAAGGCGGGTATTCCACCGCTGGCCGTTTACAATCCGATTCACTACCAGGAATTGCCCGAGTTGTTCATGGACCTGATTTGCAGCCTGACGGGCAAGTCGCCCGCGACGACGGGTTTTGGCAGCGAGGGCGCACTGACGAAGGGGCCGTTCAACGCGCTGCCCGGCGTGATCGATGTGAATAACGCGCTGGTCTCGGCGATTTTGACGGAGAATTCCGGATTCACGACGGCGGCCGGATTCATTGGGCCGAAATATCGCGTGGATCACGACAACAGCATGCTGGTGCCGGAACTGTGGTGCCGGATGCGCGTGGCGGAGCGCGATCCGCGTTTCCTGATCGATAACGGCTATCTCGAAAAGGTGGAAAACTTCGAGTTTGAAGGAGTCGAAGTGCCGGCGAGCCGGCTGGGATATCGCATCACGGCGTCTTTTGTCGACAGGTTTCTCGGGCGGATTTTCGAGATGCCGGGGACGGTTTTTCCGGAAGAAATGCTGTGTCCCGAGAAGCAGAATCTGGCGGAATTCGCCGAGGGAGTCAACGCGATCGCGGCGGCGCAGTGTGCGGTCGCCAGAGAGTATTTCGAGGACGGCAGCGCCGCGGCCGCATGCCCTCCGATCAAGGCTCTGCTACACATCATGGCTTACGGGGAATATGAGGGGAAGCGCGAATGCGATCCCTCGATCAGGGCGCTCTTTACACGGGAGTCTCTGCTTGCGAGCGACTGGTATCGGGAGCGTCTCGAAACCCAGAAATCGCTGGATGCCGTACGTTGGACAAAGCATCGCGACGCGGTGCGAAAGTTCCTGGCCAGCGGCCTGCCGGTGTCGCGGATCGATTTGCAGGCGCGTCTGGCGGTGGCTGATGATCATCTGAAAAAGATCCAGAGCGAATGTTACGTCTCGACGTTAATAGGGACGATTGGCGCGGATCCCTATGTCATGTCGCCAAACTGATGTAACCTTGCAGAGGTATGGCGATCGAAGGGGTCACGATCCGGCCCAGCATGAAGACAGTCTGGGCGGCGTACGGGCTGGCGACGATCGTTATCGTCGCGGGGATCTGGGCGTATTTCGAATACGCCGATGACAAACCACGCTGGTTACTGGCGATTCCGTTCATTGCCTTGCTGCCTCCGCTCAAGATGCATTTGAAGCGCAGGCTGGTTTCGCTCAGCTTTCAGGACGATCACTTGATCCTTGAGACCGGGTTCCTTTCGCGGACGCGGCGAACGGTCGATACGGCAAAGATCCAGGATGTTACGGTGCGGCAGACGCTGGGGCAACGATTGCTGGGCGTTGGAGACCTGATGCTGGAGAGCGCGGGAGAAAGCGGACGGATGTCGATCGGGAACCTGGACCGGCCGCGTGAAATCGCGGATGCAATTATCAACAGTTCGAAGCGTGCGCCTGACGCGAGATCGCGCGGCGGCTTGTCGTAGCCGCTATGAAGAACCGGCGGCAAAAGGCGACCGCCGGCGTTCCCGGCCAAAACCAAAACGGCGCGGAGAGCCCGAAGGCACCCCACGCCGTATCGTCAGCAGACGGCTTGAGTTAGACGGCCAAATTAGACAGCAACGAAGAGCTTGTCTCCTCCCCGATTTACCAGCAGCAGAGATCCGGAATTCGATTTCTTCACCGCGTGCGCGAATTCGTCGGAGTTTGCAACCGGTTGGCGGTTTACTTCCTGGATGACGTCGCCCTCCTTGAGACCGGCGCTTGCGGCCGGGCTGCCGGGATCGACATCGGTAACGACTACGCCCTTCGTGCCTGCGGGAAGGCCAAGCTGCCGTGCGGTTCGCGAATCCAGATTCTGGACCGAAACGCCCTGCAGAGCGGCATCGGTGTTGTCATTTTCATCAGCGGCCTTCGCCACCTTTTCGCCGGGCATCTCGCTGATCTGTACGGCTACGTCACGGGTCTGGCCGTTGCGGAAGATCTTCAGCTTCACGCTCTGATTCGGGTTCATCATCGATACCTGCATGCGAAGTTGATTGCTCTCCGCGATCGGGGTACCGTTGATGCTGAGAATCACGTCACCGGTTTCCAGGCCCGCTTTTGCGGCCGGGCTGTCGGGAGAAACATTGCTGATCAGCGCTCCCTCGGGTCCGTTCAATCCGATAGCCTTTGCGATTGCCGGAGTCACTTCCTGAATGGTGACACCGAGATAGGAACGCGTCACGTGCCCGTGACTTTCGATCTGGTCCATCACCTGGCGGGCAAGGTTGACAGGCACCGCAAAACCGATGCCCTGATTGCCGCCGGAGTTTCCGGACAGAATGGCGGTGTTGATGCCGACGAGCTCACCACGGTCGTTCACAAGCGCTCCACCGGAATTGCCGGGGTTGATGGAGGCGTCGGTCTGGATGAAGTCTTCGTACTTTTCAATCCCGAGTCCCGTGCGGCCCGTGGCGCTGACGATTCCCATGGTCACTGTCTGCCCGACGCCGAAGGGGTTGCCGATGGCGAGAACCGCGTCGCCGATCTGGAGTTTCGCGGAGTTGCCGATCGTGATGGCCGGCAGGTTGGACGCGTCGATTTTTATGAGCGCGATGTCGGTCTCGGCATCCGTGCCGATGACCCTCGCCTTGTATTCGCGGCGATCGGGCATCGTTACGCGAACGTCGGTTGCGCCGTCCACGACGTGGTTGTTAGTGAGGATATATCCATCCGGGCTGATGATGACGCCGGAACCAAGGCCGCCTTCGCGATGCGATCGCGGCGCCCGCGGGGAACGACCTTCGCCTTCACCGAATTGGTTGCCAAACTGATTGCCGAAGAATTGGCGAAACAGCGGGTCCAGACCTTCGGGGCCTGAATCGGCAGATTGCTTTACGACTTTCGAGGAGGAAATTTTCACTACGGAGGGCATGGCGGCTTTCGCAGCGGGCGCCATGGTGATTCTGCTGGGTCCTTCATTCTGGTCCGCCAGCTTCAGGCTGATATGAGTAGTGGAGAAACCGGCGCCTGCGGCGACCAGAACTCCACCCACCGCAAGTACACAAAGGGCGGCAAGCCCTTTTCGTTTGGATTCCTGGAAGAATCGGGGTATTTTCACGTTTGTCTCCTGAATTTTGGGCGCGGGGCCCTGACCATTTAGACTCGTGGCCCGCGAGTTCGTACCGAATTCCCATTTCAATTGCGAGCGGTAACCCATCCGCTGATTCTCTCGTCAAAACAGCATGCTCCGGAGGACGTTCCTCTTTAGCGCGGCCGCGGCGGTTGTTTCCTGCACAAAAGTGAACGCCAGTTCTCTGGGAACGCTGGCCTGGCTGCAGGGCGGCACACTCTGGGTACGGAATCTGTCGGATGGCTCACTGATCGCTCTGGCATCGGGCGCCGCGATCCGCGGTCCGGCGTTTTCACCTTCCGGGCGATGGATCGCATTCTCGGACGGAACTTCGCTACGGCTGGTTTCAATCGATGGAAAAAGCACGAAGAGCTGGCAGGGGGCTTCCGGCAAATGGGCGCCGGGGCGTGACGAACTGGTGGCTTATTACGAGGCCAGCAACAAGACAATAATCCTCGCGGAGGGCAACGGTTGGGATGCCCCTTTGAGAACGATCGCCGGTTCGGTCGACGCGATCAGTCCGGACGGGAGCCTTTATGCGGTTGAATCGATGGACCGTTCTGGCGGGAAGCTGTTTATCCGCCGGTTCGACGACACAGGCGATGCGCCGCCCGTCGCCGAGACAGCCGGTTATTTCGAGATCTACGGATTCACTCGCGACGGGCAGCGGCTTCTCTACTGGGTGGCGCCGGAGATCTCTGCATCGATCATGGCGGACGGCCTGGAGCTCTATTCCGCTGGTGTCAATGGACAACAACCGGTGAAGATCGGTGTTTTCACGCTGGTGCATGAGGACATCCTGGCGCTATCGCCCACTGCCGATACGCTTGCCGCAACCGACGGAGGCCTGAGAGAGAGCTGGACGAACAAAAGCGTCGTGCTGGCGGATCTCTCCAGTGGCGCGAACCCGGGGATCCGGCGTCTTACAGACCCTGCGGTAAGCGCCTCGCACCCGTCATGGTCGCCGGATGGAAAGAAGCTCGCGTGGTCGCAGGGGCCGGACGCCGACGCGCTCGAGAAGCAACAAATGCTGGCGAATGGGCAAAAGACGATCAAGGTCATTGATCCACAAACCGGTATACCCCGCGAAATTCCGGTCACTCCCAA